>CAJUKL010000021.1:0-31310 GCA_910587195.1 uncultured Clostridia bacterium
TACGTTAAAACTTCCACTCTGTTGTGTGTACAGAAGGTAAAGTTTTTGGTCAAGCTTTTTTCAAAAAGCTTGTGGGTTGTAGGGCAAAGCCCTACGGTCTTTTTACACTTACAAGTGTGTTTTAAAGTGGTGCAGGACGAATGTCCACTGGACATTTGTCCTGCACCGACCGGAACGAAGCGTAGACTTTGGAGGAACTTTTTACAAGTAAAAAAAGTTCCTCCAGAAACTTCTGACTTTCATTAAGTTTAATAGAAACTACTTTTTCAATGCTTTCTTGAAAGAAAGCATTGAACTTTGTGCGATGAAGTTGAATAGTTACTTTAGATGAACTACAACGCACCACCATATGTTAAAACTTCCATTCTGTTGCGTGTGCAAAAGTTAAAGTTTTTTGTCCAACTTTTTTTCAAAAAATTGGGTTTTTATGGTGCAACAGAATCAATAATTGCTTGTACTTTTGCTTGGTCTTCTCCTAAGGCAGAAGTAATTTGTACTTCCCCTTGTCCCACTTTGTTTTGTGCTTCTGTCACTTTTGTTCTAATTTCTTCGGGGACATTTTTTTCATAGTATTCATTGATAGCAATTCCAGTACCACCTTCTTGAATTCCAAGACTTTCATAAGCACCATAAGGAACTATTCCATTAATTTCCATTTCTGCCATTCTTACCAAAGAATTTCCAACTTCTTTTAATACAGAAGTCAAAATGACATTTGCCTTTGCTTCATCTGTTCCTTTAAAAAGCATTGCTTGGTCAGAGTCTACACCAATAATATATTTATTCATTTCTGTTGCAGCTTCCACACAACCTAAACCTGCTTGCTCTGCTGCTGGGAAAATAATATCAACCCCTTGATTATATTGTGCAATAGCTGTTTCTTTTCCTTTTGCAGTATCATCCCATGAACCAATGTAAGAAACATATACTTTAATATCTGGCTCTACAGATTTTGCACCTTCAATATATCCTACCAAAAAATCGGTAATAATAGGATGCTCTGAACCGCCTACAAAACCAATTTTTTTATCCTCATTTGCATATTCCATGTCAGATGAGGTTACCAGAGCTGCCAAAACGCCTGCTAAATAAGAACCTTCATTTTGTTTATAGCTGATAGCATACACATTTGGATATTTGCCATCTTCTATTTCAGAGTCAAACATAACAAATTTTTGCTCTGGAAATTCTTCTGAAACTTTTTCCACTACTTCCGCAGAACTAGAGCCATTGGTAATAATAACATCATATTTTCCTTCTTCTGCTAAATCTTGAAAAGTTGGTTCCCATTTTGTTTGGTCACGACCAATTTCAATGACTTTTGTTTCGCAGCCAAGTGCTTCTGCAATTTGTGTTACGCCATTGTTAGCAGAATCATTAAAAGATTTATCTCCTAATTGTCCTGTACAAACAAACACAAAAGAAGGTTTTCCATTGCCTTCTGTTGTTTCGTTTGTATTATTTGCACTGCCGCCACCGCAGCCTACCATACTAAAAAGCATAGTACCTGTTAAAAATAATGATGCTAGTTTTGCTAATCTCTTTTTCATTTTTTACACTCCTTTTTATATAATTGTAGAACTTTTGTCTACATTTATGACTTCCTCATAACTTGGGATAGAGGTTTGTGCACCTTTTCTTGTAACAACAATGGAGGATACTTTGATTGCAAATGAAATAGCTTGTTCACAAGTACAGCCTTCTGAAAGTTTTAGTGCAAGCCCTGCTGTAAAAGCATCGCCGGCTGCTGTGGTATCGACTGCCTTGACCTTTTTTGCTGCAAATAATTGATGTTCTTGTTTGGTTACAAGCATAGCACCTTTTTCTCCCAAGGTAACAACTACTTTTTCTACCCCTTTTTCAATCAATTCTCTTGCTGCTAAAATAATTTCTTGTTCTGTATGGGTTGGTTTTCCTGTTAATATCTGTAATTCTGTTTCATTTGGTTTGATAATCGAAACATTTTTTAAAAGGGACGAGGGTAATTCTTTTTGTGCTGGTGCTGGGTCTAGTAACATTCTTTTTCCTTTTTGTTTTGCTAATTCTGCTACTGCGCAAATACTATCAAGAGGAGTTTCCAACTGTGCTACAACAATGTCACATTCATCTATATATTTTTGTTGTTCCATAATCCATTGCCTTGTCAATTTAGAATTTGCACCTGCAATCACAACAATACTATTTTCTCCTGTTTCTTCCACCGTAATCAAAGCAATTCCTGTTGATTCCTTTTGAAAAATTTGGATTGCCCTGGTATCTACATGGACAGACTGCAAATTTTGAAGGAGTTTTGACCCATTTCCATCTGCACCAATACAACCAATCATTGCCACTTCTGCCCCCAATTTTCCCATAGCATAGGCTTGATTGGCTCCTTTGCCTCCGGGAACATAAGAAATTTCTTTTCCTAATATGGTTTCGCCTTTTTGTGGTATTTTAGAAACATTTAGCACAGTATCCATATTTAAACTTCCTACTACTAATAATTTCCGCATATTATTTTTCCTTTCTTTTACTTTGTTGTTGCGCACCTAACACTTTTTCCCTCATCACTGCAATTTTTTCCATTATCTCTGCCTTATATAAATCAATCGTTGTTCTATCTGGCATAGATGGCTGTGCACCTAATCTTGCAACACTGATTCCAGCGGCATAGGTTGCAAAAACAACAGAATGAAGAATGTCTTTTCCTTCACTTATCGCAACTGCAAAAGCACCAATAAAACTATCTGCTGCTCCTGTTGTATCTTGCGGTTCAAAAGGTGCTGCATTAAAATATAAATTATATTCTTTGTTTCGCAAATAGCAGCCTTTTTCGCCTAATGTTACAATGACATTTTTTACTCCTTTTTGCAATAACCATTCTGCTTTTTGTTCCAGGGAATCCTCTCCTTGCACAATTTTATGCAATTCTTTTTCGTTTGGTATAAAATAATCAATATATTTCATGACATCATAATCTAATGTTTCTATGGTAGCTGGTTTTAAAAATACAATCACATTTGTTTGATGACACATTTTAATCGTATACATTGCAGTTTTTTGTGGAATTTCCAAAGATAAAAGGCAATATTGTGCCAACTGGAATAGCTTTTTTTGTTGCCGTATCTGGTAAGTATCTAATTCTCCATTTGCGCCCGGATAAACAACAATGGTACTTTCTCCGCTTTTTGCTACATTGACATAGGCTTTTCCTGTTGAGAGTGTGGTACTAAAACGGATTCCCTCTGTTTTAACACCATTTTCTACGAGACAATGATACAACTTTTTACCATCGGTATCATTACCCAAACTGCCTATCATGTATACAAGTCCTCCTAATTTTGCTGCAGCAACGGCTTGATTTAATCCCTTTCCGCCTGGCAGCACCACAATATGATTTGAAAGTAAGGTTTCTCCATCTGTTGGTAGCTTTTCCACGTTAATAATACTATCTACATTCATGCTTCCTACTACAATCATTTTTTGAGAAGAAGCATATATTTTTTCAAACGGATTAGAAACGCTTTCCCCTTGCATTAAAATAGGAGAAACAGAAACCTTATTTTTTGTCATTTCTTTTTTACTTTCTATTTTTTGCAATATCATATTGACTGCTTGTTTACCTACCTCTTGCCAGTTTAGGTTGACAATATCTAATTTCGGACACAATGTATGAAAAAAACCCATGGTATGAATACAAACAACAGAAATATCTTTGGGGATTCTGGTAGCGTGTCTTTGACAAGTGGCATAAGTACCACAAGCTATTTTTTCATTTTCGCAAATAATAGCTGACAAATTGCGATTAATTAACTGATGTGCTCCAATTCTGCCTGCTTCCACTTCATCTTGTCCCACAAAAACATTGCCTGCCTCAAATAAAATATCCGCTTCAAACAGTGCCTGCATATATCCCTCTTTACAGTCATCACTATGTCGATTTTCGTGTAAAAGCAAGCCTATTTTTTGATGTCCATATTGAATGCAATATTTTGTTGCAAGATAAGTTGCTTTTTCATAATCTCCATAGACCTGTAAAATTTGTGTTTGTTCCACCTTTTTTAAGAGCAAATAAGCAATTTTTTGTTTTTCTAATAATTCTATGCTTTTCTTTTGGTCATCAATCGGATACAATAAAATAGCATTCATATTTTTACCAGATAATATTTGAATATATTTTATTTCATCTGCTTGTGTTTTTGTAAAATAAACCATAATATTATAGCCATTTGCCACAGCATTTTGTTCTATACTGACAAGAAGTTCTTGTTGATAAGACAAATTTTCTGGTATAATAACTGCAAAGGTATAACTGCACCAGGCAGCAGTTTCCCGTACTTTTGAGTAGGGTGCATATTGATATTGCTTTACAATTTTTAATACTTTTTTTCTTGTTTCTTCACTGATGTCATCATCTTTATGATTTAATATTTTGGAAACGGTACTAACAGAAACCTGAGCCAGTTTTGCAATATCTTTAATAGTCATAAAGAGGCTCCTTTCTGATAAAAATGCTAAACGAAATTACTTTAGTAAACTATTTTCTTGTTAAATATTACTATATACGAAAGAATAGAAAATGTCAATATCTTCTGCTAAAGATTCTCATAAAAAAAACAAAGAAAAAAAATCCTTTGTTCCATTTGCAGAAGGTAAAGTTTTTGGTCAAGCTTTTTTCACGCTTTCTTGAAAGAAAGCTTAGCAAAGAACTTTGTGCGAAACTTCGTTTCGCTGCCATGCTTTGAATTTAAACAGTTGTTGTAGATGAATGACAATAGAACACCAGTAGTTAAAATTTTTGTTCTGTTGCGTTTGCAAAAGATAAAGTTTTTGGTCAAGCTTTTTTCAAAAAGCTTGTAGGTTGTAGGGCAAAGCTCTACGGTCTTTTTACGCTTGCAAGCGTGTTTTTGAAGTGGTACAAAACGTCCGGTGGACGTTTGTTCTGCACCGACCGGAGCGAAGCGTAGACATGGGGAAACTTTTTACAAGTGAAAAAAGTTTCCCCTTCCTTTCTTGAAAGTAAGTAAAGAACTTTTGTGCAAAACTAACGTTTTGCAGCCGTGTATGGGAGTGGAATGGTTGCTGTGGTGGAACGAGAACAGAGCACCACCAGTTAAATTTTTGTTCTGCTTCAACTAAAGAAGTCTATTCTACAAAGCCAGGCAAGTTTTATTTTGGAATGTCTATAAAGTAAGGTTGTTGTTTTTCAAAAACAGTAAATGCTTGAAAACCTGCATGACGTAATATTTCATAAGCCTTTTCAAAATGAGAAGCAATGTATTCTGGAGAATGTGCGTCAGAGCCAATGGTAATAATTTCTCCACCTAATTCTTTGTAACGTTTTACAATTTCAAACTTAGGATGAATGTATCCTAAACCATATTTTATGCCAGAAGTATTTAATTCAATTCCTTTGTCTTTTTTGATAAGCAATTTTAAAATTTCATCAATAATTTCTTGAAATTCAAGATAATTTAAATTTCTATTGTCATAGTCCCCATAACGATTTACATAATCCATATGTCCATAGACGTTAAAACAATCATAAATTTTTACATTGTTATATAAATCTTCAAAATATTCTAAATAAGCGTCATGCTGTGTTTTACCTTGATAAAAAGAATTTCCGTAGAGTTCCAAGCCTTTTACACAATGGGTAGAACCAATCACAAAATCAAAACTGCCATTGGCATAAAAGTCATCTGTTTCTTTTTTAACATGGGCTTGTAAGCCAAATTCCGCTCCTTTCCGAATTATAATTTTGCTATCATATTTTTCACGCATTTGTTGTATTTTTTTTGTATAAGCATCGTAATCTAATAAAAAAGGAAATTCTGGGTCAGGATATTGATAATCTAAATGGTCTGTAATAGCAATTTCTTTTAAACCCAAAGAAATTGCTTGTCTAATCATATCTTCCATGGTTGTGTCACTGTCAGATGAAAAATTTGTATGCATATGATAATCAGAATAAATCATAGGTTCTCTCCTTTTCTTTAATATGAAATAATAGTACCACCACAAGCAACATAATCACCATCATATAATACAAGAGCTTGTCCAGGTGTAATAGCGCGTTGTGGCTCGTCAAAAACACATTCTAATTGATTGTCTTTTATGCGGGCAGTACACCATGCCTTTTTGTGATTGTATCGTATTTTTGCTTGAAAACGCATTTCCTGTTCTATTTTTTCAATTCCTACAAAATTCAGACGGTTTGCATAAAGTGTTTTTTGAAATAACGCATCATTTTCACAAAGAATAACTTCATTTTTTTCAACATTAATTCCATAAACATACATAGGTTTTCCAAAAGAAACACCTAACCCTTTTCTTTGTCCCACGGTATAATGAATAATTCCATTATGTTTTGCTAAGATATTGCCATCTAAGTCTACAAAATTTCCACAAGGATATTTTCCGGTTTTTTGTTCTATAAAATTGCTATAATCATTATCTGGTATAAAACAAATTTCTTGGCTGTCTGCTTTTTGTGCAATAGAAATATCAATTTTTTCTGCTATTTTTCTGATTTCCTCTTTGTGGTAGACACCAATCGGCATTAAAGTGTTTTGGAGTTGTTCCTGTGTTAAATTATAAAGGGCATAGGTTTGGTCTTTGGCACCAGTTGCAGAAGTTTTAAGGGTATAACGTTGGGTTTCAGGATGTTTTGTAATTTGTGCATAATGTCCAGTAGCGATAAAGTCAGCACCAACTTGTTGCTTGAATTTTAAAAGCGCTTCCCATTTGACATAGCGATTACAAACAATACAAGGATTAGGTGTACGTCCTTGTTGATATTCTACAATAAAATAATCAATTACATTTTTTTGAAATTCCTGTTTAAAGTCGATGGTGTAATAAGGAATTTCTAATGTAGAAGCAATTCTTTTGGCATCTATTTCTGCATGATTTTCTGTTGTTTCGCATGTTTGCATAGTAACACCGATGACATGGTATCCTTGCTGTTTTAATAAATAGGCTGCAACAGAACTGTCTACGCCTCCAGACATTCCAATCACGACTGTTTTTTTATTCATATTCATTTCCACCTTTAATCATTATTGATTTTTATACTAACATATTTTCCCCCTTTTTACAACTTACTTTCTTGAAAGAAAGGTAGCAAAGAACTTTTTTGTAAAACTAGCGTTTTGCAGCTGTGAGTTAGAGTGGAATAATTGTTGTAGATGAATGAGAACAGAACATCAGTAGTTAAAATTTTTGTTCTGTTGTATGTGCGAAAGGTAAGTTTTTGGGCAAGCTTTTTTCACGCTTTCTTGAAAGAAAGCTTAGCAAAGAACTTTGTGCGAAACTTCGTTTCGCTGCCATGCTTTGAATTTAAACAGTTGTTGTAGATGAATGACAATAGAACACCAGTAGTTAAAATTTTTGTTCTGTTGCGTTTGCAAAAGATAAAGTTTTTGGTCAAGCTTTTTTCAAAAAGCTTGTAGGTTGTAGGGCAAAGCTCTACGGTCTTTTTACGCTTGCAAGCGTGTTTTTGAAGGGGTGCAAAACGTCCGGTGGACGTTTGTTCTGCACTGACCAAAGTGAAGCGTAGAAAGGGAGCAAAACGATGGGGGAACTTTTCACAAATGAAAAAAGTTCCCCCTATTTAAAAAATGCTTGTTTAGCCACTCCTTTTTTTAATATACTCTTGACTTTTTGTAAAAAACGGCTTATATTCAATAAAAAGAGTATTTTTGCGTTATTTTGTGAGATTTTTAACAATATAGTAGAGAGTATAAAAAAGAGTATGGTACAAGGAAAATCCCTTTTTATATTCTGTAAAAATGAAAGTTGATAGAAAGAGGTATTTTATGAAAACAGAAAAAAATTTAGGGAATTGCTTTGACCATTATTCTTTTGGCATTTTGATTGCGATTGAACTTTTAATGTCGTTTACTTTTTTGGGATATATTCATCTTTCACCTATTTCTGTTACAATAGCATATCTTCCTATTTTGGTTGCAGGGTGTTTGTTTGGCCCTGTGCAATCTGTCATTATGGGAACTATTTTTGGAATTGCTAGTATGTATAAGGCAACTGCTTCTTATGTTATGCCTTCGGATGCTGTGTTTTCTCCATTTTTGAGTGGCTCTCCTATTAGTAGCCTTTTGTTAAGTATTGGAACAAGAACATTGTTTGGCCTTTTGGTTGGAATAGCCTTTGTACTTGTAAAAAATAAAAAGTATTATCGTTTGTGGATAGGTGTTATTTCTGCGGTTGCGCCAAAGATACATTCTTTGATTGTTTATACTACAATGGGCATTTTGTTTCCAGAACTTGGCTATAACTATACTTCTACCTTTCAGTTGACTTTTAATAATGTTGTTTTTATGATAATTTGTGTCATTACAGTTGAAGTATTGTGGGTGGTTTATCACAGTGATATCATACAAAAAATTAAATTTGGTATCAATCATAATAATCCTTATGCTTCCAAAAAAATGAATTTATTTTTTATTATTTTTGAATTTTTTATGTTATGCATGGCGGTTTTTTCCACCATCTATTTTTATCAAAGAGAATCTTATATGCTGGAATGGAATGAAATTATTGTATCCCAAAAAATTGGCGCAGATTTATTGCTTTTACAGATACAATTTTTAACATCTTTACTAGCATTAAACATGATTTCTATTATTTTTTTAATTTCTATTTATAAATATATGTCATATAAAGAATATAAAGGGGAGATAGATGAACTGACAGGAATTATGGGAAGAAGAATGTTTCTTTACCATTGTGAACATGTGGAAAATGGCTGGTTTTTATTTGTAGATGCAGATTATTTTAAAAGTATTAATGATACTTATGGTCATGCTGTTGGGGATAAAGTTTTGCGAGAAATTGCAATGCATTTGCAAAATATTTTTGGAGAAGATGGAAAAGTAGGTAGACTTGGTGGTGATGAATTTGCTGTTATTATTGAAAAGTCCATTACACAGCAGGTGTTGGAGCAACGGTTGCAACATTTTCTGGAAATGATTTCTGGCATATTGTCTGAAAAAAAGATAAGTTGTAGTATAGGGGCGTATGAATTTGTTTTTAAGCATAAAGTAAAAGATTTGTTAGCAGAAACAGATGAAGTGTTATATAAGGCAAAAGAAAAAGGTCGTGCTTGTTATGTCATAAAAGCGTATGATAAACAAAATAATAAAACCACTATCTAAAAAGATAGTGGTTAGTCCTTTTGTAAACTCCATCCAGTGGATGCCCAGCAACAACCAGAATGAAATGGAAATTGAAGTCTTAAGGTTTTTTATTATTTTTCTACAAGTTCTCCATTTTCTACAACAATATTGCCATCAACAATCGTATATAGAACTTTTCCTTTTACTTCAAAACCACCAAATGGTGTATTTTTACTTTTGGAGGCAAAAGTGCGAGGGTCAATTTGATAGCTTTCATTTGGGTTGACAATGGTAATATCTGCTGCTTTTCCAACAGTTAAAGTACCTTTATCAATGCCTAGCATTTTTGCAGGATTCCATGTCATTTTGCAAATTAATTCCATTGGTGTCAGCCAGCCTTCTCCCACAAGCACAGTAATTCCTAAGGGTAATGCTGTTTCTAAACCAACAATGCCAAAAGCAACCTTTTCATATTCACAATTTTTTTCATCAATACTGTGTGGTGCGTGGTCTGTTGCAATAATTTCAATAACATTATCTTTTAAAGCCTGACGAATAGCAAGAACATCTTCTTTTGCACGGAGGGGGGGATTCATTTTTGTGTTTCCATCATAATCTGTAATAAAATCATCACTCAAAGTAAAATGATGGGGTGTTGCTTCCGCAGTTACATTTTGTCCATCTTGTTTTGCTTGGCGTAACAATGCAACACTACCTTTGGTGCTCATGTGGCAGATATGCAGTTTTGAATGGGTGCTTTTTGCTAATATAATATCTCTTGCAACAATGACTTCTTCTGAATCATTAGAAATTCCTTTTAAACCTAAAAGCTGTGCGCTTGAACCTGCATTCATGGAGCCACCTGCAACTAAAGCAATATCTTCACAATGGGAAAGAACAGGAATATCAAACATTTTTGCATATTTCATAGCTGTTTTTAGTAAGCCAGAAGAAGGGACACTTTTTCCATCTTCACTGATGGCGCAAGCACCTGCCTTTGCCATTTTGCCAATATTAGATAATTCTTCTCCTTTTTGTCCTTTGGTAATGGCACCAATGGGTAAAATGTGCACAACTCCTTCTCTTTCTGCTTTTAATTTGATGTATTCTACCATAATATCGCTGTCACAAACAGGATTTGTGTTTGGCATAGGGCAAATTGTTGTAAAACCACCTTTTGCAGCACTTCTTGTGCCAGTTGCAATGGTTTCTTTATATTCATATCCTGGTTCCCGTAGATGTACATGAACATCAATTAAACCAGGAATGACCCAATTTCCGGAGGCATCAATTACTTTATCTGCTTGTTCAGTAATTTTTTTTTGCATTTTGGAAAGGATTCCATTTTCTACTAAGATGTCCATTACTTCATTTGTTTGAGAAGCGGGGTCTATTACTTGTCCATTTTGAATTAAAAGTTTCATTTTTGTCCTCCTTGATATAATAATTTTAAAATTGCCATTCTTACCGCAACACCATTTTTTACTTGAATATTGATAACAGAATTTTCGCCATCAATAATATCTGTGCTAAGTTCAATCCCCCTGTTAACAGGCCCTGGATGCATAATCAAGACATTTTTTTTCGCATATTTTAAAATTTCTTTGTTAATTCCAAATAATTCGCGATACTCCGCTAAATCTGGAAAAGCTGTTGTTTTTTGTCTTTCAAATTGGATACGTAGTCCCATGACAATATCAGCATCTTTGACAGCTTCTTTTATATCTGGTGTTGTTTTTACACCAAGTAATCCAGAGCCACCTAATAAAGTGGAGGGACCTGCTAGAGTCACACTTGCACCTAATTTTGATAAGCCGAACACATTACTTCTTGCAACACGGCTGTGAGAAATATCACCAATAATTGCAACTTTTAATCCTTCAAAACTTTTTTTATATTCTGATATGGTAAATAAATCTAATAATGCTTGGGTAGGATGTTCATTAGAGCCATCTCCTGCATTGATGACATGAGCAGATACATTTTTGGCTAAAATATGAGGAGCACCTGTCATGCTGTGGCGCATTATCATGATTTTTACTCCCATTTGGTCTAATGTTTTGCCGGTATCAATTAAACTTTCGCCCTTTTTTACACTGCTTGTGCCAACTCCTAAATCTTGTACTGTTGCACCTAAATATTTTCCAGCAAGAGAAAAAGAAGTTTTTGTTCTTGTACTATTTTCATAAAATAGGCTGACAATGCTACAGCCTTTGATTTCATTGACTCGTTTAGAACTGTCATCAATACGAAGTTTCATTTCTTTTGCGGTTTCCAGTATTTCCAAGATTTCCTCTTTTGTCATATCCTTTAGACCAAGAATATCCTTTCTGTTTCGCATAATAATCCTCCTTTATTTTTTTACAAAAAGAAAGACAATTAAAAGAAAAATTATTTCTTTCATTGTCTTATAGCCATAAAATCAATTTGTTTTGTCATGTAAATCATGTTTGCGCCCCCTGTATGTATTGTTTTTTTATTTTAACATATTTTTTTACAAAATTCCATAGATAAATTACAAAAAATAGGGTAAGCACATAAAAATTTTTCTGCAAAAATTATAATAATTTTGAGTTTAAAAACAAAAAAATGGCTTATTATAAACTTAACGAAAGTCAGAAGTTTTTGGAAAAACTTTTTTCACTTGTGAAAAGTTCCTCCAGGTCTACACTCCGTTCCGGTCGGTTCTAAACGAACGTCCACCGGATGTTCAGAACTCTCTTCAAAAACGCGCTTGCAAGCGTAAAAAGACCATAGGGCTTTGCCCTACAACCCACAAGCTTTTTGAAAAAAGCTTGCAAGAGTTTGAGAACGGAGTTCTCAAGGTTTTAAGGTTTTAAAAATAAGGGGTGAAAAAAATGACAGATGGTGTTTGTTTGATACTGGTAAAAGAAGAAAACTATTATGACATCACACAACTTGTAGAACAAATACAGTGGAAAGGTGCTTCCTGTCGTACCTTAAGCGCTACACTGATAGATGATGATGGATACCAACATGCACGCAGTCAGATTGATGTAGAACAAGGAAATCAGTGTTTATTTTATTATGATGGGGTGGAACTTTTTCGGGGAATCATTATGACACAAACACAAAATAACAGTAAAAAAATGACTTTTACTGCTTATGACAATAGGATTTATCTAGCAAATAATAAAGATACTTTTGTCTATGAAAATAAAACTGCAAGTGAAATTTTTCGAGATTGCTGTACCCGTTTTCAAATTCCAATAGGAGAAGTGGCAGAATGTACCTATAAAATTCCAGAATTGACCAAAAGTAAAACAACGGCTTTTGATACGATTGCAGACGCTTTAAGTCTTGATTTTGACGCTACTGGAATCCGGCACTATATCACAAGTGACAAAGGAATTTTGAATCTGACAACAAGACGGGAAAATATTTTGCAATGGGTGATAGAAGTAGGGCAAAATATCAGTAATTACACTTACAGCAAAAGTATCGAATCCATCAAAACACGGGTCAAAATGGTGTCCAAAGAAGGTACAACGATTGCAGAAAAAAGCAATTCCGAATTAGAAAAGAAAATTGGTATTTTTCAAGAAATTGAAAAGCCAGAAGAAAGCCTAACAACGGCACAAATAAAAGATATGGTAAACAGTATTTTAAACGAAAAAAGTACACCAGAAAGAACCTTAAGCTTAGAAGCCATTGGGATTATAGAAGTGGTTTCTGGTATAGGTGTGTATGTTATCATTCCAGAATTGGAATTGTCTCGCACGTTTTATGTAGATGAAGATACCCATACCTTTCAAGATAACTTTCACAAAATGTCTTTAAAACTGAACTATGCAAATGATGTTGAAAAAGAACAAGAAAAAGAAGAAAATGAGTATCAAATTGGGAATATCGTACAGTTTCAGGGTGGATACCATTATGTTAGTAGTAATGCAGCAAAACCAGTAGGGGCAAAATGTGCCGCAGGTTCCGCAAAAATTACTTTGATAGCAAAAGGTGCAAAACACCCTTATCATTTGATACATACCGATAGTAGCACTAGGGTGTATGGTTGGGTAGACAAAGATAGCTTTCAAAAAATATAAAATATCAGTGTAATTTGTTGAAAATAAAAAAAGATATGTTACAATAAAAGCAAGGTAACCAAAATGGGGTAGCTAGCCTCCCTTTTACGAAAGAGGGAGGTGGATACTATGACGACTTTCGAATGTCTTTATTTGATGGTAGCGTTTGCTACATTAGTCGTTTTAATCCTTGACTTTAAGTCAAAAAAATAACTGCCCCATAGTGCCTTAGGGCAGTTATTACTTCATGCTGACACTCCCATGCCTAAAGGCATGGGGTTCTTAATTACATAAACTTCTAAATATACTCGAAAGCATATAAAACTAATCTACTTCATTAAGACTTTCACTATCAAAGATACCATTGTATCCATTAACGATAGTATAAGGCTCGCGTCAAAACCTTTTATTTTCATGGTTTTATTATACCATTTCTTGTTCATAAAAGCAATATTAACATATACTAATCAAATATTGAAATAAAAAAAATGCTTTCATCCCACCCCTAAAGGAGTGGGATGAAAGCATTTAGCTTGTAAAGAAGATACTAATGATTTAATAATACTTATTTTCATTGTTAATTTATAGTATTTGAGTATTAAATTATGTTATAATGTTATAGACGGACATTCAAAAATTTGAGGTTCAAAATGATATTGTTATAAATCTAGAAAACGTTTATAATGAAGTTGAATTTTAGTGAAAAGAGAGGATGAAGTTGAAAAAAATGAATATTTTTAACGATTCTACTAAGATGGTAAATTTAAAAGAATATAAAATATCTTTATCACCTGGTGCAAATGCAAGCAGACCGAAGTATCAAATTACAACACCAAGCGGTGAAGTTTACTTTAAATTCAAAATGACAGATAATGAAATTGGGGCAGAAATATTTTCTTATCATATTGCAAAAGCTCTGAATATTCCAGTTGCAAATACTTGTTTAGCAACTTATAAAAACAAAGTTGGTATTGCTAGTTATGATATAGGGTATTTTACAGAACCAGAAGATTTAGATTCTTATTCTATAAAAAATTATTTAGACGTTTCTGGTTTCATAGATATGTGTTTATTTGATTATATTATTATGAATGAGGACCGTCATGCTGGGAATTGGGGTATCGTTAATAATAAAGTAGCACCTTTATTTGACCATAATAATTGCTTCGGTGGTAGAGATGGTTTTGTTGATTTAGAACATTTTATGGTCACTGTCACTTCTCCATTTTATGTTGATACAGAGTATCAACAACGTCATGATATGATACTTGAATTTTTATATAAGCACTATAGACAAGATGTTGCTTTATTTATACAAAAAATCGGTTATTTAAAGCCTATTCACGATGCTGCGTTAGAAGAATATGATATTCAAATTTCTAATAAACTAAATCATGTTCTTTTTAAAAGAATAGATTATATGCATAGGAAAGTGAGGGAATTTCATGGGTGATAAGATATTGATTATGAATTTCAACAATGAATGTATAGGGTATGTAGAAAGAACGAAAAATTCTTTTGTACAAAATTACCAAGGTAAAGTAGAAGAATTCCAAACACTACCTCATATTATGCAAGGAATTGCGCCAGAGCCTACTCAATTTCCAGCAGCGAATGAGGTTTTAGAATATTATTATATGAATCATTTAGATGTATGGGAGTATCTAAAAAAGAGCAACGGTTTCAAAAGCAGTAGAAATATTTGGTTCATGGCAGAACCTATCGGTGAAGTTTGGATACCTTTAGTAGTAGGTATGCAGAAATATAGCCGATATGATAATTGGTTTAAAATAAATGATGAAATTAAAATACAAATGAATGCTTTTGCTAATGTAAATAGACATTCCATTGATATTTTGCCACATTGTATTATTCCCTATTTAAAGAAAGCACCACAAGGCAGATTTAGTACAGTACATGGCAGGGTATATGATTTACGAGAATACCCTTCTTTGAAAGGGCTTATTGGTAGACTCATTTTTTATTTTGATTAAATGATACTATAAATTAGTTAATAAATTTAAGGAGAAAGTAAGTATGAGGATAAAAAGAGTAAATGGAGCAAGTGATTTACCATTACCTATGTATGCAACAGATGGAGCAAGTGGTATGGATATTGTTGCAAATATAAGAGAGGACATTATTTTAAAGAGTGGAGAAAGAAAGTTAATTCCTATAGGTTTTTCATTTCAGTTAAAAAATGGACAAGAACTTCAGGTGAGACCAAGATCAGGTTTAGCTTTAAAGCATGGTATTACTGTCTTAAATACACCAGGTACAATTGATTCTGATTATCGTGGAGAAGTTGGAGTAATATTAATTAATTTGGGGCAGGAAGATTTTTTGATAAAGAGAGGAGATAGAATTGCTCAATTAGTGCTATCTGATGTAAAAAGAGAATCCTTAGAAGAAGTGAATGAGTTAGATGAAACTATACGAGATGATAGTGGATTCGGTAGTACTGGTATTTAGATGCTATAAATAATATGTTAATTTAGAGGTAGAGTAAATGCAAAAATATTCATATTTATATGAATATATGATTATATATAAACTATAATATTTTTTATAGTACAATTGAAAAAAATTTTTTGCAAAAATTAAGAGATAAAAAATGAAACTTTATTAAGGTTATTTTTTAACCAAATTTAGCAAGAATTCCTCCGCCTCTATAGGTGGGGGATGAATTGCGTCTTTTCTTATCAGCATAAAAAATATAAATTTTTTGTTGTCTTATAAAAATAAATAGAATATAATAAATATATTGACAAGTACATTGACAACTGGATATATAGGGTTGCACAGAGAAACCAAATATGCGAAAACCAAGCTTCCTTCTGTGCGTAAAATGTCCAAGGTACGAATGGAAAGTAATTCGTGAAAACCGTGGGACACACGGGGTTAGCTCGCTTATGCTTAGTACATTGGTACTATCGAATCGAATGAGAAGCCCCCACCTCTATGCGTTAGCATTAGGCTGTTCAGTAAAAACAACTGGTTAATAGTGTGGATGAATGATTTCATTCACTTTTTTATTAGGAGGAACTATGAACTGTAATGACATTAATCTGAAGATGCTTTTTTGCTTAGAACATATTTTTTTATAAAAATTTTGTTAGCACTCTTTACAAGTGAGTGCTAATAGTGTATACTATAGAAAAAAGAAAAAGGAAGTCTTTTTTATGAAAAATAATCCATGCTATTTTTGGTAGTCTATAAAGTAAAAATAGAAATAAGCAAAAACAAGGAGGAGCATTATGAATTTACAAAAATATACACAAAAATCAATGGAAGCAATTCAAAATATGCAGACAATCGCAAATGAATATCAAAATCCACAAATTGAACAACAACATTTGGTTTATAATCTATTGACACAGGAAGATGGTTTGATTCCACAACTTTTAATTCAAATTGGTGTGAATCTAAATGGATTAGTAAACCGTATAAAAGAAGAAGTTGCAAAATTACCACATGTTTCTGGCAGCAGAGAAGCTGGGAAACTCTATATTGCTTCTGATGTGGACAAAATTTTTACAAAGTCTGAAAAGTTGGCAGACAGCATGAAAGATGAATATGTATCTGTAGAACATCTCTTTTTATCTTTAATAACCAGCGCAAACAGTGTGATGAAAAAAGTGTTTGAAGAATATCATATTGATAAAACAAATTTTACAAAAGCATTGGTAAAAGTAAGAGGAAATACAAGAGTAACCAGCGATAGTCCTGAATCTACGTATGATGCACTTAAAAAATATGGTACAGATTTAGTAGAAAAAGCACGAAATCAAAAACTAGACCCTGTGATTGGTAGAGATGACGAAATTAGAAATGTGATTCGTATTTTATCCAGAAAAACAAAAAACAATCCTGTGCTTATCGGCGAGCCAGGCGTTGGCAAAACAGCTATTGCAGAAGGGCTGGCACAAAGAATTGTAAAAGAAGATGTTCCTAACAGTTTAAAAGAAAAAACAATTTTTTCACTGGATATGGGTTCTTTAATTGCAGGGGCAAAATTTCGAGGTGAATTTGAAGAAAGATTAAAAGCAGTTTTAAATGAAGTCAAAAAAAGTGACGGAAAAATTATATTGTTTATTGATGAATTGCATACGATTGTGGGAGCAGGCAAAACAGAAGGCGCAATGGACGCTGGAAATTTGTTAAAACCAATGCTTGCAAGGGGAGAACTGCATTGTATTGGTGCAACAACCTTAAATGAATATAAACAATACATTGAAAAAGACCCTGCTCTGGAAAGAAGATTTCAGCCTGTGCTTGTCAGTGAACCAACTGTGGAAGATACCATTACCATTTTAAGAGGTTTAAAAGAAAGATATGAAGTATATCATGGAGTTAAAATTCAAGACCAAGCCATTATTGCAGCTGCAACCCTTTCCAATCGTTATATTTCAGACAGATTTTTACCAGATAAAGCGATAGACTTAATTGATGAGGCTTGCGCTATGATTCGAACAGAAATTGATTCTATGCCAACAGAACTAGATGTGATACAAAGAAAGATTATTCAATATGAAATTGAAGAAGCTGCACTTAAAAAAGAAAATGATAAACTTTCTTTAGAGCATTTGGAGGAAATTCAAAAAGAACTGGCAGAAACTAGAGAAGAATTGAATCAGTTAAAAGCAAAATGGGAAAATGAAAAAGCAGAGATTAATAGCGTACAAAAGTTAAGAGAACAAATTGAGGCAACAAATGCTAAAATTGAAGCTGCTGAAAGAAAATATGACTTAAATAAGGCTGCTGAATTAAAATATGGTATTTTGCCACAACTTCAAAAAGATTTAGAACAAAAAGAAAAAGAAGCAGAACAAAATGGCATGAAAAATTCTTTACTTCGTGACAAGGTAACAGAAGAAGAAATTGCAAGAATTATTGAAAGATGGACAGGAATTCCTGTATCCAAACTGATGGAAGGCGAAAAAGAAAAATTGATTCATTTAGAGGATATTTTGCATTTAAGAGTCATTGGACAGGAGGAAGCTGTTACAAAAGTGTCAGAATCCATTATGCGAAGCAGGGCAGGAATTCAAAACCCCAATAGACCGATTGGTTCCTTTTTGTTTTTGGGTCCAACTGGTGTGGGAAAAACAGAATTAGCAAAATCATTAGCAGAATGTTTGTTTGATGATGAAAAAAATATAGTTCGCATTGATATGACAGAGTATATGGAAAAATTTTCTGTATCTCGTTTGATAGGCGCACCTCCAGGATATGTGGGCTATGAAGAAGGTGGACAATTAACAGAGGCAGTACGCAGAAAACCGTATTCTGTTATTCTGTTTGATGAAGTGGAAAAAGCGCACCCAGATGTTTTTAATATTTTGTTGCAAGTATTGGATGATGGGCATATTACCGATTCACAAGGCAGAACAGTAGACTTTAAAAATACCATTATTATATTGACGTCCAATTTAGGCTCTCCTTATCTATTAGATGGAATTGATGAAAAGGGAGAAATTACAGAAAATGCTAGACAAAAAGTGCAGGAATTGTTGCGTCAATCGTTTAGACCTGAATTTTTAAACAGATTAGATGAAATTGTATTTTATAAACCATTAACCAAACAAAACATTGGTAATATTGTAGATTTGTTATTAAAAGACTTAAATAAAAGAATGGCAGAAAAACAACTACAATGTGTTGTAACAGAACAGGCAAAACAAGTGATAATCGAACGTGGCTATGACCCCGTATATGGTGCAAGACCTTTAAAAAGATATTTGCAAAGATATGTTGAAACATTGATTGCTAAAAAAATCATACAAGAAGATTTGGAACCAGATACTACATTAACAGTAGATGTTAATGATATGGGAAATCTATTTATAGCATCGTAAGTTATTCTTTTACAAGCTAAATGCTTTCATCCCACTCCTTTAGGGGGGGATGAAAGCATTTTTTTTATTTCAATATTTGATTAGTATATGTTAATATTGCTTGTATGAACAAGAAATGGTATAATAAAACTATGAAAATAAAAGGTTTTGACGCGAGCCTTATACTATCGTTAATGGATACAATGGTATCTTTGATAGTGAAAGTCTTAATGAAGTAGATTAGTTTTATATGCTTTCGAGTATATTTAGAAGTTTATGTAATTAAGAACCCCATGCCTTTAGGCATGGGAGTGTCAGCACACTAAAAGTAAATGTGATTGTAAACGCTGCTAATAGTGGCTTAAGAGGATGTTTTGTGCCTTGCCATTCCTGCGTGGATAATATCATTTACAGTGTTAGTGGTATTCAGTTGCGCTTGGTTGCGCTTGGCTTGTGATGAGCTGATGACGGCGCAAGGATATGATGAGCCAACAGGGAAAGCAAAAATTACACCTGCTTTTAATCTTCCCTGTCGTTATGTTCTGCATACAGTTGGGCCCATTGTGCATGGGCAACTTACACAACAGCATTGCAAACAGCTTTCGGACTGTTATTGGTCATGTATGGAACTTGCGGTCAGTAATGGGCTAAAAAGCATTGCTTTCTGTTGCATTTCCACAGGGGAATTTCATTTCCCACAAAAAAAAGCGGCTAAAATTGCAGTGCAGACAGTTTCAGATTTTTTGCAGACAAAACCACATACACTTCTGTATATGATGTAGTTAATATTGATAAAGCTACTATAATAGTAAAAAATATCATTCCTGTTCTATAAATTGATACATTTTATGAATGAAATCGGTAAGCATAATATGTATAATTTTGCTGGTATTATCATTGTATAATTTTTTGATTTGACTGATAACATTTGTATTTTGCTGTAAAAACCTTACTGTTTCCTGATTGATAAAATCCCTTAAAGAATCTAGGGTAATTTCTAAAAGTTCTTTTTCTTCTGTATCAAGTAATTTTACCAAGGTTAAAAATTGGTATGGATTGGTAGTATCATAAAGACAATAGGCTAATCTTTTTTTCCATTCTACCGTTTGCTTTGATAATTGATTTTGTAATTGCTCCCAATCCTGTTTTGTAAAATTAGAAATGATATTCTGTGCAATGTCTACACCTTCATCATACCAATAATCTGCATAAAAATATCCTGATAAATAATCTTCTAGCTTCTGATACATTTTTTATTTTTCTCCTTTTTTATTTTTATCATTATAACAAACAAAATTAGAAAACACAAAAAACGGCTCTTAAGAAAATCCCTTTTTTTGCCGAAAAGATAATAAAATAGACTGATTTTTTAATCTTTTTTTAAGAAATCCAAAAGTAAACAGAGAGGTGTGATAGTATGATACAAGGAATAACAGATATTAACAGCTATTTAAACAATGTTAAAATGCAAACCATTTGGAATCTTAATCAGCAAGACCCCGAAAAAGCAAGAATTGCCAAAGAACAAAAACAAAAAGAAATTGCTAAAAAAATATCAGATATTCGCTCTAAATTAAAATTTGGAAAAAAACTTTCTGATAAAGAATTGCGTCTTTTAAGAGAACATGCTCCTGATTTATATAAAAAAGCTGAAGCAGTACAACAGGAAAGAAAAAACTTTAAGGAACAATTAAAAAATTGTAAAACAAAAGAAGATGTGCAAAGATTATTTTCTCAAAAAATGCAGTTTGCCATGTCTATGGAAAAAACAGACCAAGAAATGACAGAATATTTAGCAGCAGCGTTCCAAGAAGAACATAAATCATTTATGGATTGTGATGATTATAAAAAATTAAAATGGCAAATAGAGCAAACAACAGAACAAAAAACAGAACAAAAAACAGAACAAAAAACAGAACAAAAAAGAAACAAAAATGGAAATGAAGTATATCAAGAAATATTTAGCACCATAGAAAAATGGATAGATATGCCAGAAATGGAGCCAGAAATAGACATAGAAACAGATATAAAAACGGAAATAAAAACAGATGCTACAACATTTAACAATTATCAAGCAGACAGCAAAGAAAAAAAATCTACATTTACAAAAAAAATATGAGGAGTATAAAAAATGAAAAGTATAACCATAAAAAATGTAACGATAGGGGAAGGAATGCCTAAAATTTGTGTTCCTATTGTTGGAATTACAAAAAATGATATTTTAGAAGAAATTGAAAAAGCAATTTTATTAAATATAGATTTATTGGAATGGCGCGTAGATTGGTATGAACATTGCCTTGATGTGCAAAAAATTATACAAATGCTAAAAGAAATTAAAAAAGTAACAAAAGAAATTCCCATCATTTTTACTTTTCGTACAGCAAGGGAGGGTGGAGCAAAAGATATTTCTGTAGAAGAATATGCAGCCTTACTTGACTCCATTCTTCCATCACAGCAGCTTGATATTATTGATATAGAATTATTTGCAGGTGATGCCATTGTGCTCTCTCTATTACAAAAAGCACGAGAGTGCTCTGTTTATACTATATTATCTAGCCATGATTTTCAAAAAACACCAGAAGAACAAGAAATTATTATGCGCCTTTGCCATATGCAGGAGCTAGGAAGTGATATGACAAAAATTGCTGTTATGCCCCACAATACAAAAGATGTTTTAACACTTCTTTCTGCAACAGAAAAAATGCAGCACTATGGTGATAGACCTTTTATTACAATGTCAATGGGTGGGTTGGGCAGTATTTCACGTATGGCAGGAGAAGTATTTGGCTCAGCCATTACCTTTGGCGTGGGTGAAAAAAGTTCTGCACCTGGTCAAATAGAAACTAAAAAATTAAAACACGTATTAAATATTATTCATGAAAGCATTGCTATGTTATAAAAAAAGTGGTGGTAGTTTTAGAATTGCAATTTTGTTTTATTTTATGCTAAAATAGCATAACACAATAACAAGGAAAGGATAAGATACGAATGAAAAAAAAACTACGAAAACCTCTTTTTTTTAAATTATTAGGGGCTGCTGGTATTTTAGACTGTTTGTCTATTTCACTTGTATCCAATTTTAATTTTGGGACACTTTTTCCGGGTGGGTTAGGCTGTATTTTTTTAATTTATGGCTGCTTTTATGAAAAATTAAATCATTGGGGACGTTCTGGATTTGGGAAAATTTTTATGAGAATTGCCAAAATAGGATTTTCTCTTTTTTTTATCAGTTTCTTTATCATTACCACTATCATTATACAAAATGGCGCAAAAACGCCAGACAAAGATGCAGATGCTATGATTGTATTGGGAGCTGCGCTGCATGGCTGGACAGTAAGTCCTGCACTTGCACAACGTCTTGACACCGCAAAACAATACTGGGACAATAATAAAGTGTCTTACATTGTTGTAACTGGTTCACAAGGACCACAGGAAGATAGAACAGAAGCAGAAGCAATGAAAGAATATCTTGTCAATAAGGGAGTACCACCTGATGTGATATTGATAGAAGACAAGGCACATAATACAAGACAAAATTTTACATATTCCAAGCAAATATTGGACGCTATTTATAAAGATAAAGCGTATCGTATTGTTTATGTTACAAATTATTTTCATACGTTCCGTGCAGGGCTACTTGCAGAAAAAATTGGTTTTAATGCGCAAGGATTAGGTGCACCAGTTACTTTTTATATGCTTCCCAATTATTATATTAGAGAATATTTTTCTGTCATTAAATACTTTCTTTTAGATAGTAACATATAATGAAATGATATATTTTTTTGTAAAAAAATGTCGACATCATAGAAAGGAGATTTTTATGACACAAGATAATAATACTCCAGCAACATCGTATATCCCTATGTTATACGATAAAACAGTATATGCAATCTATCTTATTATAAAAGGCAGCAAATATAACCATGCAGAATTAAAAGCGTTTTCTAAAATATGTAACATCAATTATTTAGAAGCAAATCAAAAATTAAAACATAAAAAAAATTTTATGGGAAAAGGCAATGCATATTGGATAAAGGATACCTTACAAAAATTATCGTTGTATCATGTGGCTTATGAAATTGTTCCTCCTTATCCTTATCTACAGGAGGAACAAAATAAAACTTATCAAATATTACACAAGCTTAAAATTTCAGACAAAATTTGCGTTTGTGTAGAAGGAAATAGGCAATTTTTAATGTAATAAAACATTCTAAAAAAGCAGTAACAAAAAAGCAAATGGTACTTGCATACATAAGAGGTTTTAAAGAAAACATAGAATATAAAATGCCACCTAACATTGGCGCAAGCAAATAAGAAAGAGAAGCTACTTGATTAATAACAGCATTTCCTTTTGTAATGTTATCACCTGTCAGCATAGAAGGAATACAGGCTTGTACGGTAGGTGTTTCAAATGCTCCTAATAAAGATAATAAAAGAAGTAACATACTGATTACAATAAGAGCATTTTGTTCGGACAAAAAAATAGCTACACCTAAAACAGAAATCCCCGTTAAATTATCCAAAGCAATCATAATATATTTTCGATTGATACGGTCTGCAAGAATCCCTCCAAGGGGTGATATTAAAATTGTGGGTATGGTAGCAATCGATACTATTCCAGCAAAGATTGCAGCAGAACCACTTAACTCTAATATATACATAGACAAGGCAAGTTTCAAAATAAAATTTCCAAACAGGGAAAATACTTGTCCCAAAACAAGAAGGATAAAATTTTTGGTAAATAAATTCATTGTGTTTTTCCTCCTTTTTCTGCAATATCTGAAAGGAACTTCTGTGCAAGTGCTTTTGTTTCTTTGTCTAAAAGTGGCAAGCCCATTTTAGAAAGGACTTCCATAATAAAAAAGTATTTATGATACATTTCTTCTAGTGTGGCAGGATAGACAGATGGCATTAACCAAAAGTTGATAAGCGGAAGAAGTTCAGAAAGTTCTTTTGCATATTCTGTTTGAATTGAGCCATCTTTTTTACCTTCTTCTAATAATTCAAACCATAATGGTGTTAAAACTTGTTTATTTGCAGTTACTGCTGCTGCTAAAATATGGGAGTCTTTAAGAATAGGAATTGCTTGTAAATTTATCTGATTTCTTTTAGCATCAGATTGATTGATAAAAAGCAATTCTTTTACTTTTTGTAAAGCATTTAAATCTGTGCGACCTTTGACTATCTCAAAAGGATTATTTTCCAAAAACATTTGCTTTCCCAAAACATACATCATTTCTTCTTTACTCTGAAAACAACGATAAAACATTCCTTTTGCACCGCCTACCATTTCCATAATATCAGAAATAGAAGTTTCTTCATATCCTTTAGAAATAAATAATTGTTGGGCAGCGTCTAATATTTCTTTTTTCCATTGTTCTGGTGTTTTTTTAACAGGTCTGGTCAATTTTTAATTCCTCCTTATAGTTAATGACTATCGGTCAATAACTATAATAACGTAATTTTTTTCATTTGTCAAGAATTTTGCATAAAAAAACTGCTGATTTTTCATATCAGCAGTTAGCTTGTCAAAAAAGTGGTCTATTATAAACTTGGTAAAGGTTAGGAGTTTCAAAAGTTGAACCTCAAATATTATCTTTTGCAAACGGAACAAATTCTAATTTTTAGTCGATGGACTTCTGTTGTTGTTCAACTAAAATAATCACTCAAGTCCAAAGTACAATCATCAAAGTTCTTTGCTAAGCTTTCTTTCAAGAAAGCTTATTCATCTATACTTTTTACTCGTTCAATGTGGATTGCAAAATAACTTATTTCAATGTTGGGAAAAGGTTTTTGAATATTTTTTTCAAATTCTTGGCAAATTCTTTTTGCTAAGTCAAAGGAATCAGAAAAATTTTCTAATACATAATCTGTCATATCCAAACGTAACTTTTCCCCATTGATAACCCGTAATATCATAAATTTCATATGCGTCAGAAGACGTGTATAAGAAATAGTATCTGCATCTAGTCGTTCGCCTAACTCCTGTTCAATCGTTTGTACTCCTTCTTGAATCATACGGGCAATGTCCATACTTTGTACCACATGCTCCCTTGTCAATGCGGTATGCACATGAAGGGTAATATAACCAACTTCATCATCATTGATTTCTATGCCAATTTTTTCTTTTAATAATTCTCTACCTTTTTCTGCTACATGGTATTCTTCTTCAAATAATACTTTAATTTCTTTGGAAAAAGGATTTTTTAATTCAATTCCTTCTTCCATACGCTTGATAGCAAAAGCCATATGGTCTGCCAAAGGTAATAAAATATTATTATCTACCTCGCCAAACTCTTTTTCTGCTTCTTCTATAATACCACCTGCAATTTCAATAAAAACAGGGGAAATGCTTTTAATGGTATGAATCGAATCCTGCCGTGACTGTTCTTCCGTAAAAAGGTAGGCTTTTGCATTTTCAATTTTTTTAACATTTTGATTTACCTTTTTTCCAAAACCGACCCCTTTACCCAGAAAGATAAACTCTTGTTTTCTATCTAAATCCATCACTAAAATACCATTATTATTTAAAACTTTTAAAATTTTAAACATGCTCCCCCTGCTTCCTTTTTGTCTATTGTACAAAAATCATATCTTCTTTTGCTTGATACTCTGTTTTGTTTTGGTCTTTCCAAATGATTTTTTGTCCCTCTTCCAAATTGGTAAATACCATAGGGATAGCGGTAGAAGCTGCATTGTTTGCAATATATTCTAAATCAACTTCCATTAATGTATCACCTTTTTTTACACTATCTCCATCTTTTACAAATACGGTAAAGCCTTTTCCATCTAATTTTACAGTATCAATACCAACATGAAGTAAAATTTCTGTACCCTCCTTTGTCTTTAACCCAATCGCATGTTTTGTAGGGAATACTGTTTCTACAGTAGCATCTGCTGGGGCATAAATTACATTTCCTTTTGGAAACATTACAACACCATCTCCCATCAGTTTGCCTGCAAAGGCTTCATCAGGTGCTTCGCTAATGTCTGCCATACGTCCTTCTACATAACTGCTAAATTCTTCTTTTTTATTTCCTTGTTTCTTTTGTTCTTGTTTTGGTGTTTCCACTGGTGTTACAGTGGGAAGTGGTGCTTCTACATCACTTGCGGGGCTTGCTAAATAATCTTCTAAGTTTGATTTAATAACTGTAACTTTTGGGCCATAGATAACTTGCACACCGAGCCCTTTATGAATAATACCTGCTGCACCGGATTGTTTTAACAATGCATCTTGTACTTTTGCAGAATCAATTACAGTACATCTTAATCTTGTTGCACAACAGTCTACATCTGAAATATTTTTCTTTCCGCCAAGTCCTTGACAAATCAGTTGAGAAACAACATCTACACCACCAGCTGCTGTACCTGCTGCACCACCTGCTTTTGCTGCATTGACGTCTGCTCTTGTATATAATTTTGTTTCAACGTCATCATCTTCTCGACCAGGTGTTTTAAAGTTAAATTTTTTAATCAGTATGGTAAATACAAGGAAATATACAATAAAATAAACAATACCAACAAGTACAACCCATATCCAGTTTGTTTTTGTATTACCTTGCATAATACCAAATAAAGTTAAGTCGATTAAACCGCCGGAAAATGTCATACCAACGCCAACTTTAAAAATATGCATAAACATATATGCACAACCTGCAAAGAAACAGTGAATTGCATATAAAATAGGTGCAATAAATAAGAATGTAAATTCCAAAGGTTCTGTAATACCAGTCAACATAGAAGTTAATGCTGCGGAAAGCAATAAACCACCTGCAATTTGTTTCTTTTCTGGTTTTGCTGTTTTATACATTGCAAGTGCTGCACCTGGTAAACCAAATATCATCAGTGGGAATTTACCAGCCATAAATCTTGTTGCTTCTACATCAAAAATAGTTGTATTAGCACTTGCTAATTGTGCAAAGAAAATGTTTTGCGCACCTTCAATTAAATTTCCATCAATGGTTGCAGTACCGCCCACAGCCGTCTGCCAGAATGGTAAGTAAAATACATGATGTAAACCAAATGGAATTAAAGCCCTTTCCATAATACCATAAATTAAAGTACCTGCATAGCCCGAACTTCTTACAACATCACCAACGGCATAAATACCTTGTTGTATTACAGGCCATATGTAAAACATAATAATACCAACAATCAAATAAACAATAGAACAAATAATGGGAACAAATCTTGTGCCACCAAAGAAAGATAATACTTGTGGTAGCTCTATTTTATAAAAACGGTTATGAAGTGCTGCAACACCTAAACCAACAATAATACCACCAAATACGCCCATTTGTAAGGATTCAATACCAACAACAGAACTGATGGAGCCGTTTGGAAGGCTTTGTGCTGCATTGGTCACTGTAAGCATTGCACCGATAGCGGAATGCATAATAAAGAAAGCAATGGCTGCTGCTAATGCTGCAACTTCTTTTTCTTTTTTTGCCATACCAATGGCAACACCCATTGCAAACAGAATTGGTAAATTACCAAATACAATATCGCCACATTTATTTAACACAGAAAGGATTGCATATAAAAAGGTACCTTCTCCTAAAATGCCGCTTAAGCCATAGGCTTCAATCATATTAGCATTTGTAAAAGAGCCACCAATACCTAAAAATAAACCAGCAACCGGCAATATAGCGATTGGTAACATAAAAGAACGTCCAACTCTTTGTAATACTCCAAAAATTTTGTCTTTCATACGATCACTCCTTTTTCTATAAAATCATAATTTTATAATACAGAGAAGAAAGATTCTTCTTTTGTGTTGTGTGTCTTTTTTGTACTAAAATTCTATTTGAACCTAGGAAAACAAAAAATTAGTACAAAAAAAGACACTAACACCCAAATAGCATAAAAATACCTTTGGATAGTTAATGCCTGCTAAAACAGTAACACACTATTAATTTTAATATAGCATTTTAGATACTTTTTGTCAATACTTTTTTTAATAGATATCTTTCGAAACTTAGAAAAATATGACATATTTATTGCAAAAAGGGATTAACAAATGAAATATGAAAAAATAGTAAAATTTAAAGAGGAAGAATTTAAAAGATTAACAGGAGTAAAAAAAGAAACATTTAAGGAAGATTTATCACTAAATGATAGAATATATCATTGTGATTGCTGTGGTATTACTATCAATCGTGATTACAATGCAAGTATAAATATTAGAAATCAAGGTATGAAGTTAGTAATATCTTAGAATATTATATTACAAAAACCGTGGGACACACATAGCCCATTGATACTTACATCATTAGATGTATTGAGTGGGAAACATTTGTTAAATCAGAAGCCCCAACCTCTTTAGGTGGGGGAGTATGTCACGTTTGCTTATGTCATCTAGTTACAAAAATGTTTGACCACTACAACATAAATTTTGCAAAACAGCCAAATATAAATATTTATGCAATAATAATTGCTCTTGACATATATTTATTCACTAAATATTACTTCCATAATAATTAAAACAAAACCCAATTATACAATTTAGCTAAAAATTGCCTCTAAAAATTGCTTTTCGTGACGTATTAAGTAATTGAATTTTCCTATATTTGGTGTTACAATAGAACTAAATTTATATCAAAAAACATACTTATATGCAACATAATGGGAGGAGGGGTATTTTTATTTTATCGGTAATATTATTTTAATAAAGGAGGGGTTTAAGATGTGTAAAAAAACATATTTTCGTCTATTGTCGTTTTTTATGACTCTGATTTTATGTTTTTCATCTGCTCTTACTGCTTTTGCAGAAGAATCTGCTCAATTATCTACAGAAATATTGACAGAACAAGATGAAAATGTCGTTAACTATGACACAAAGAGTCCAATTACTTATGCAGAGTTTGTAAAAATGGCATCAAAACTGTTTCACTATGACAAACAGCCGAAAGTACAATCTGGGAAAATAACTCTACAAGCTTGGTTTGCAGAAAATATTTCAACGCTTGCAACAGAAAAACCAGATGAAACGCTGACCCGTCAGGATGCAGCTGTTATGATTGCCAAAATATTAAAGTGTAATTTGACAGACGACGAAAAAACAAAATTTAAGGACGATGCTCAAATTGAAGACTATGCGAAAGGTTGCGTCAATGCTCTGACAGCAAAGGGGTATTTAAATGGATATGCTGATGAAACATTTCGCCCTCAAAATCCGATTACCTTCGGCGAAGCAACGAATCTTCTAACTACTGTTTCTGGAACAGTTTATGAAAAAGCTGGTACCTATGACTGGAATGGTCAGACAATAAAAGGGAATCTATCCATTGTATCACCTGGTATTGAACTTAAAAATGCTGTGGTAGAGGGAGATTTGTATATTTCTGAAGGCGTCGGCACAGGAGAGGTAACCCTGGATCATGTAACAGTAAAAGGACAAACAATTGTTTCTGGTGGTGGTATGAACAGTATTTTGTTTGTTGATACCCAACTTGGCAGCCTTCGAGTTGAGGTGCCAGATAATACACCTGTTAGGGTTGTAGCATCAGGCAGCACAAATATTAATATGACAGAAGTACGTTCCGAAACAAAATTGCAGACAGATACTTTGACAGGGGATGGATTTGAAGGAATTGTTATTGCAATTCCAAGTATTGCAAGAGTTTCTTTAGAAGGTAATTTCCCTTCTGTCGTAGTTGATTCTCCAAATGCAAAAGTAGATATCTTAGGAGGAAAAACAGAAAATATTGTTATTACAGAAAAAGCTGTAGAAGCAAAAGTAAATCTGTCCTCTACAACAACGGTATCTTCTATGGAAATCAATGCGCAAGCAACAATTGGAGGAACAGGAAGTTTAGAAAGCGTTTTCGTTACTTCCCAAAATGTTTCGATTGCACAAGAGCCAACTATAGTAGATGTTGCAGATAATATTACAACTACTGTCAATAATAATATTTTTAACACAGGTACGCATAATACAAACAAAGGAAGTAGTTCTTCCCATGCATCAGGCAACCAACAAAATTCAGGTTTTACAGGTGGTAACGGTTCTTTAACCCTGAATGGCCCTGAGAATGTTACTGTTTATGCAGGAGAAAAAGCTGTTTTTAAAGTAGATGCAAAAGCTTCTTCTAAGTTGTATTATCAATGGTATCGCAATGATACAGAAATCAGGGGAGCAAAATCTGACAGCTATTCTTTTATTACTGCTTTGAGCAACAACGGTGATAAATTTACCGTTAAAGTTTGGACAGAAGGTTCTAATCATGTTGTCAAAGAAACGGCAACAAAAACAGCAGTCTTAACAGTAAAATCTAACGCCTTAAAACCAAAAGAAAAAGTTCTTTTAGCAAAAGGTTCAGAAGGTATAGCAGGCAACGCTAGCATTACAGGTTTAGAAATCGGACAACGTTATTACATTATTCAATATAAAGATAATCAATCTTATGTTGTTCGTAAAGATGGAACCTTAGGCGCAGTAATTACAGGAGAAGTCTTATATGAAAATCTCGAATCTATTGCAACAGATTCGATTATTGACTTAGTCAATAATCAAACCTACAAGGTTGTAAAAGTTTTAGAAAAAGAAAAAGATGCCTTAGACTATTCTTATGTAGAGTTATCTCAAGGAGTAGACAGCATTGTGGTTGATATGATATTTGATGAACCTATCGAATTTTTTGTCAACGGAAAAAATCCATCTACATTAAATAATGTTTTCGCTTATCATTCTGGCAGCTTAAATGGCGTAATCAATAATGTAACAATATCCGATGACAAAAAGGAAATTCAATTCTTTATTCCAAAAAAAGGTGATTCTAACGACTATCAGATTTCTTTAAGTGAAAAGACAAAGGAACAAAACTGGAGATTAAAAAATATTAATGCGGATAATGAGTATAAAGCAATGAAGGGCATCTTTTTAAGCTTTACAGTGGATGACCTTTCTCATCCTCCATTTACGGTAAAAGGCCCTAATGATGTTTCAGTTATTGCCGGAAAAAAAGCTGTATTTCAGGCAAATGCAGAACCTGCTTCTGGACTTCATTATCAATGGTACCGTGATGATAAAGAAATTTCCGGAGCAACATCAGACAGTTATTCTTTTACACCAGGATTAAGTGATAATGGAGCAAAATTTTTTGTTAAAGTTTGGGCAGAAAAACCTGGCAGGGTAAGAGAACCAGTTTTCAGTAAAGATGCGTTCCTTACCATAAAATCTAAACCAAACTATGTTATTTTGAAAGAAGGCTCTGAAGGAATCGCAGGCGATGCTCGTATTACAGGCTTAGAAGTTGGACAACGTTATTACATTATTCAATATAAAGATAATCAATCTTATGTTGTTCGTA
>CAJUKL010000021.1:31410-35206 GCA_910587195.1 uncultured Clostridia bacterium
AGTTATCTCAAGGAGTAGACAGCATTGTGGTTGATATGATATTTGATGAACCTATTGAATTTTTTGTCAACGGAAAAAATCCATCTACATTAAATAATGTGTTTGTTTATCATTCTGGTAGCTTAAATGGCATAATTGATGATGTAACGATATCCGATGACAAAAAGGAAATTCAATTCTTTATTTCAGAGAAAGGCGATTCTAACGACTATCAAATTTCTTTAAGTGACAAGGCAAAGGAAGAAAACTGGAGATTAAAAAATGTTGCTGCAGATAATGAATATAAAGCAATGAAGGACATCTTTTTAAGCTTTACAGTGGATGACCTTTCTCATCCTCCATTTACGATAGAAGGGCCTAATGATGTTTTTGTTACTGCCGGAGAAAAAGTTGTATTTCAAGTAAATGTAAAACCTGCTTCCGAATATCATTATCAATGGTATCGTGATGGTAAAGCAGTTTCCGGAGCAACAACAGATAGTTATTCTTTTATACCAGGATTAAGCGACAATGGAGTAAAATTTTCCGCTAAAGTTTGGACAGAAAAACCTGGCAGGGTAAGAGAACCAGCTGATAGTAGAACTGCATTTCTTACTGTAAAACCTGAAGATAGCTTTGTTATCTTGGAAGAAGGTTCCGAAGGAACCGCAGGCAATGCTTGTGTTACTGGTTTAACGGAAGGACAATGTTACTATATTATCAGCTACAAAGATAATAAATCTTATGCAGTCAAAGCAGATGGCACCTTAGGTGCAGCGGGTACAACCTTTGATTATGATGTTTTAGAGCCATTAACAACAAAAAAAATTACAGGCTTAACCAATGGAGAAAAATACAAGGTTGTAAAAGTAGAAGAACCAGATTTTACGGTTATTTTAGAAGAAGGTTCTGAAGGAACTGCAGGCAATAAAAGTGTTACAGACTTAGAGGAAGGACAACGTTACTATATCATCAGCTACAAAGATGATAAATCTTATGCAGTCAAAGCAGATGGCACCTTAGGTGCAGCGGGTACAACCTTTGATTATGATGCTTTAGAATCATTAGAAACAACAATAATTACAGGTTTAACCAATTTAGAAAGATACAAAGTTGTAAAAGTAGAAGAACCAGAAGAACCAGATCTTACGGTTATTTTAGAAGAAGGTTCCGAAGGAACTGCTGGTAATGCTTGTGTTACCGGCTTAGAAATTGGACGACGTTACTATATTATCAGCTACAAAGATAATAAATCTTATCCTGTTATGAAAGATGGAACTTTAGGACCAGAAACAACAGAAACGATTTATGAAAATATAGAGCCTTTGGAAACAACAATGATTACAGGTTTAATCAATGAAGAAAAATATAATGTTGTCAAAGTATTACCTGATACACCAGTATTACAGTGGTTAAATATTTTTGGTCTTTCAAATACATTAGATTTTCGTGGTTATGTTCCAAAAGCAATTGATGGTCAGGCATCTGTTTCAACCACTCAATTTAGCTTAAAGATGGAATCAAATAAAGAGGATTCCACAATAACAGTTTCTTACCATTTAGTAAATGGAGAAGAAACAACTGTTACTCCAATAGATGATTCTTACAGAATTCCTTTGAATTATACAACAAGTGCAGAAGTTACTATTGTGGTTGCTTCAAAAGAGGATGCAGAAAATAAATCTGTTTATAAACTTAATGTAACAAGAGCAGCAGACATTATTGTTACGAGAAGTTCAAGCGGTACAACAAATGTAGGGGCTGTGAGCTTGCCAAGTCCTAGTGACATATACTTTTATATTAAGTATATGAAACCTACAGAAACATTTGAAGGTATTGAATGTAAAAAGAATGGTACAACTATTGCGTTTACGAAGGACGAACATTATACAGAAACCCTACAAGACAACGGTACTATTCATATTGCAGTAACAAAGGCTTTTGCAGATACTATTGTAGCTGGAGATTCTTTAGAATTTACTTTTAACTTTTCTGGTGGAACGGTAAAACAAAAAGTTTGCACAGTAAGCATAAGAAAGTCTACTACTCCTACGGTTCCTTCATATAATATAAAATTTGGAGAGCCTGAATTGATTTCAGGAAGTCAATGGTTAAATGTATTTGTTCCTGTTACAAAAGATACAGGAGAACCTGTTGATGATGAGATAGATAATATTATTCAGAATTATTCAAGCCTTATAACGTATCATGATAATGATTATTATTATAGTGATTCGTTCTATCGTCCAACAATTGATGAATATAATGGTCAAAAAGGAATTTTTATGAATCTATCTATTCAAATTACATCTGATTCCTTTGATAGAAGCAAAAAAGCAGTTCCAAATAAATATGAAGTAAGTATAAGTTATAAAGAGACTTCTGGAGATACATTTGTTACAAAGACCTTTACTAAAAAGAAAGATATTCCAGAAGGAGAAGCAATACAGGGAACAGTTGAATTTTATAAGAAAAGTGATTCTTCTATTAAATTAGTACCAACTAAAGTTAGTGAAGATGAATTTACTTTGAATTTGACAAATGACAATACTCCTTTTAAATTTGAATTTAAAAATGAGAAAGAAACAAAGATATTTGGATATGGCACAGAATCAGGACACACAACTTTACAAGATGGCAAAGATATATATACAGTATCAGAAAAGCCAGAGCTTGTATATATAGTTGCTCATATGAATTCTGTTCCGAAACTATTCTTGTATGATTATACGGGAGAAGCTACCATTACAGATGATTTTGTTAAAAGCCAAAACATCTATATATATGGGGATAGAGACTTAGGATATAACTTTAGCTTTAATTATGTTACGGCAAAGAGTAATTATCCTACAACGGAAGAAGAATTAAAAGCAAAATATCTTGACCCTGAAAACATTCGTTTAAAAATTGGTACAAAAAAAGACGGAACAGCTATAGAAAAAACAATGAAAGAATTGTTAGGACTTAATAGCCGAAACTCTGTAAGAAATCTATATTTTGATAGTGTAAAAGAATTGATTGCCGCTTTTGGTATCAATCCAGTAAAAGATACAATCAATTCTCGTGTAGTTTCTAGTGCACAGTTAAGCGGCAATTTTTCAAAATTCAAACTAAGCGACAGTTCATATAGTTTTTATTCAAATACTGGTGCTTTAACTGAAATTATCATCAAAGATAAAAACAGTGATGCATCTATAAAAATTAACCCAAGTGAAAAAGATATTGTTGTTCCTTATAAAGATGCAGCTATCTTAACAAAATCAACTGCTAACTATGAATGTGTTATCTATGATGAAGATGCAGTTCCAGTGGATGGTAAAGGATTGATTTTAAGTGAGGGCGTTTCAACCCCTATTGCGATTGTAGTATCAACGGCTGGAGTATGTCCAAAAATTTATCCATTTACGATTACTTATGAACCACAAGATGATACACCTACTGTAACTGAACCAGCAAAGGCTAAAATGCGTATGTTTGCCTCTCGTCCTCAAGAAGTTTGTATTCCATTTATACAGTTGACGGATGATATGACAGAGGAAGAAATTGCAGAAATCTTGAAATCTTTGGAAAATGAATCAGTTTCAAGTGAATCTTCTGATAAAGTTTCAAGCGAATCATCTACTCCAGGTAAACCATCTGAAGAAGTTCCAAGTGAGTCACCTGCTCCAAGCGAACCTTCCGATGAAGATACAAGCAAACCATCAGATAAGGACACAAACAAACCTTCTGGCGAAGATGCAAACAAACCATCAGACGAGGATACAAACAAACCATCAGACGAGGATACAAACAAACCATCAGACGAGGATACAAACAA
>CAJUKL010000022.1 GCA_910587195.1 uncultured Clostridia bacterium
GCAATTCATCCCCCACCTAAGAGGTGGGGGAATTCTTGCTGAAATTAGTTAAAAGAAATCCAAAAAATTGTAAGCACTTGCACACAAACACAACAAAGAAGATTTTACTTAAATCGTATTTGTGGTTATAGCTATACGGAAATTGCACAGATAGAAAAATGTCATATGACTTCAGTAAAAGAATCTATTATGGCTGTTTTAGAAAAAATTAAAAGAAATTTATAAAAATACCCCTAATTTCACCTTAGAAGTTACCTATGTAGTAAGAAGGTTTTTCGTGATACCTTTTTACTGTACCTTGACAAATTCATATCAGTATACAAACAGTTTTTAAAATTATGAAGAATTGCCATGATAATACAAAAAAGTGTTGGAGCGATTTCATAAATTTTAGAAAGTCACTGTTATGTACCTTACATAGTAAATGAGGGATACTGCGAATATTGTGTGCAGACTTGTCAACTGTATGATACACGTATCGGCGGTATTTGTGATAGCTTTTAGAAGCAGTTTGTATATTCCGTACTGGGGAATGAGCGAGCAATATAATCCTGTTATATTAGAATACAATACAAAAGAAAAGATTTTTAAAATACATTAAAATATATTTCTGTCAGACTGCATTATTGTAGTCTGATAGAAATTTTAATATAAAAGATAGAGCATTTAAAAAAAAGTGCTTTATCTTTTGTTTTAAAAAAAGAGGAGGAATAAAAATAGGAAAAACAAGCAAAAAGTGATTGATAAAGATAAATTAGTGGATATTAGAGATGTTGTTATCAATACAGATTTGCCCAAAGAAGAAAGAATAAAAGATTATGTGAGGCAAATCAAAAATCCTTACTGTTTTAAATGCGGGAAATATGTTGTCATATCTAAATTTTCAGAGAATGGTTTATCATTGGAGGACTGTTTGAAAGGAATGTTATTGTAATCAAATTTATAGTAGACTTCTTGTAAAAAGTGTGATATACTAATAACGGAAAAAGATAAAAGGTATAAACTGAATAAAGAGAAATGGTATCACTCTTGAATTTACGGGAGAAGTTTGTAAATTTTTAAGGAGTGATTTTTTTATGCCAAAATATAAAGCAATCAGTTATACAAGACTTTCCTACACCAATGAAAAAGATAATGAAAGTAACAGCATTTCTAATCAAAAAATGTTAATTAGAGAGTTTGTAAAAAAACATTCTGACATCGAAATTGTTTCTGAAAAAGTTGATGGTTATACAGGTGTTTTGTTTGAACGCCCTGCATTTCAGGAAATGTTGCAAAACATAGAAACAGGTAAAATACAATGTTTCATTGTAAAAGACCTTTCCCGCTTGGGAAGAAATTACATTGACACAGGCTATTACATACAAAGTTATTTTCCAGCCTATAAAGTACGTTTTATTGCTTTAAATGAAAATTTTGATACGGAAAAAGAAGATACTAACAATATATTACTTCCTGTGCTGAACATGATAAATGAATCTTACGCATTGGATACTGGTAAAAAAATAAAAGAACAAGCTACAAGAGATAAGAAAGCAGGCAAATTTATAGGAGCAAGACCACCTTATGGTTATAAAAAATCACCTGATGATTGTCACAAACTAATGGTTGATGAGGAAACAGCTCCTATTGTAAAGCAAATTTTTCAATGGGTGTTAGAAGATGTTTCTTTAGAAAAAATAGCACTTATGCTAAATGAAGCTGGCGTTTTAACTCCTAGTTTTTATAGCAAAGAGAAAGGATTGATTTCAAATAAAAAGTTGATTGGACAAAGCTATTGGAATACATTTACGATTATTCATATTATTGAGAATGAAACCTATACAGGTGATATGGTACAGGAAAAATTAACTAAAATTGGAAAGAAGCAAGTAAGAACAGATAAAAAAGATTGGATTATTGTAAAAAATACGCATGAAGCAATTATTTCAAAAGAAACTTTTGAAAAAGTACAACAATGTCGTATGCAATATCAAAGTGAAATTGAAAATTTGTTGTCTAAAATCACTTGTTTAGAAGAAATACAACAATATAACAGCCAAAAAATAGAACATATTTTGAAATTAAAAGAAGTCTTTCAATCGACACAAATTTCAGAAATCACAAAAGAGTTTGCAAATAAACTCATAAAAAGAGTAGAAGTTTCTCCAACTGGTGCTGTAGATGTCATATTTTATTTTGATGAATTGTTGAATGAAATAGAGGTGAATGACATTGAGTGATTATGTGATTGCTCTTTATATTCGCCTTTCTATAAATGACAAAAGGGTAGAAAGTAACAGCATTGAACATCAAAGGCTGTTACTGACAAAATATGCAGAAAATATGGAAATACAAAACAGCGAAATATTGGAGTTTGTAGATAATGGTTATAGTGGTACAAATTTTGAACGTCCTACAATGCAAGAACTTTTGGAACTTGTTAGAGCATATCAAATAAATTGTATTATCGTAAAAGATTTCTCAAGATTTGTCAGAAATCTCATTCAAACAGGTTATTTTTTAGAACAAGTTTTTCCTTTATATCATGTTCGCTTTATTTCCATCAACGAAAATTATGATAGTGATAAAATAAAAAATAATACTGGAGGAATACCTGTTAGCATACAATTTCTGAAAAATAAATACTACAGCAGAGATTTATCAGAAAAATCAAAAAGTGCAAAGTATTCTAAAATGCAGAAAGGAGAATATATTCAAAAAAATTGCTGTTATGGTTATAAAAAAGAAGATAATACATTAAAAATTGATGAACCAGCAGCAAATACCGTTAGATTAATATTTCAACTTGCATTACAAGGTAATAACTATACACAAATAATAAAAAAATTGTATTATATAAAAATAGTAACACCTGAAATATACAAGGGAGAAAAAAGAAGGCAAAAAATAGCATTATATAGTCCTTATATTTGGTCTGCAACAACAATAAAGAATATACTTTTAAATGAACAATATACAGGTACTTATGTGATGAGAAAATCTGTCATAAAAGAATTAGGTGAAAAAGCTATAAAAAGAAAAAGATTGGATAAAAATTCCGAACCATCATGAAGCAATCATTGAAAAAGAAATTTTTGAGCAAGTACAAAAACAATTACCTCATATTAAAATAAAAAATAGAAATCATAGAGAGTATCTCTTAAAAGGGAAAGTATATTGTGGTTATTGTCACCACAATTTGGATAGACGACCGAAAAAAAGTGCTGTATTTGTATGCAGAAACTCTGAAGTAGATGCTGCTTTTCCTTGCCATAATTTAGCAATACTAGAAAAAGAATTAGAAGAAATTGTGTTTCAAATGATTTCAAAACAAATTGAAATGCTAAAGGACACAACACAAACGGACAGTATTGAAATACAAACAAAACAAAAAATAGAACTGCAAAATCAAGTAAAGCTATATCAACAAAAAAAGAAACTATTTTATGAGCAATATATCGAAAGAAAGCTAACAGAAGAACAGTTTAGTAAAATAAACTTAGACCTTACAAGAGAGTTAGAACCAATACAAAATAAACTGGAAGAAATTGATTTTCAATTACAATACAGTCAAAAAAAAGATTCCTTTCAAAATCAGATAGAAAAAATAGTAAAACAGGACTTTCATTCTCTTACTAAAGAATTAGTTGACATTTTTATTGATAAAATCTATGTTTTTAAAGAAAATCGCATAGAGGTTAAATGGAAAACAGAAGATTTTTTGCAAAAAAGATAATAAAATTTTTGTCTTAGGCTTGACTTTTAGTTGTCTGAGAGAATGGATAGGTATTCTTTTTACTCCAGCAGCTTTAGAACTTCTATCCATTTCATGATGTGAATAATGTTTCGTGACTGGAAAAATTCTGTCATTTGCTTTCAAGCTATAAAATAATTTAAAACAGTCTTTCATTTCATCTGCTAAAAATTGTGGTATTTTAATTATTCTGTTACTTTTTTTCGTTTTCGGAACAGTCACAACATCTTTTCCTTTTAGCCTTTGATAAGACTTGTTAATTGTCACTGTCCTACTTTCAAAATCAAAGTTAGCAGGCGTTAAAGCAAGTAATTCTCCCTCTCGAATACCACACCAATACAACATTTCAAAAGCGTAAAATGAGAGTGGCTTATCCATCATCACATCAGCCTTCTTTTGTAACTGAAACTGACGCTCCCAATTCTGTGCTTCTTGTTTTGTGGCAAAACCTCTTTGACACTTTTGTTTGCGTTCGCCCTTCCAATCATTGTAACGAACCATGACGTACCAAGTATTATTTTTTTCGTTTTTATAAACTGACATTTAATCACTTCCTTTTTGTGTTCCGTAAAAATGCTCATAGAAAAATTTGCGGTCAATACGCCCTGCTATCACAAAACAACCTTTGTTTTCTAGTTCTTTGTTTAGCTTATAAGCATAGGACTCCGAAACATCTAACACTTTCATCACATCAGATACTTTTAAAAACATTTTTTCCATTACTATCCATCCTTTCACTACTACTCACTATACTAATTTGTATAACGATATGATACTATACTTTTTTGTATTTGTAAAGTGGTTTTTAAAAATTTCTATACTTTTTTGTATTATTTTTTTATTGATTATTCCCATACTTTTGTGTTATACTGAATTATCAACATTTGTTAGGAGATAGAATAATGGCAATAGGAGAAAGAATACATCATTTTAGACTACTTCATGGCTTTACACAAAAATATTTAGGAAAATTGCTTGGCTTCAACGATATGCAGGCAGATGTCCGCATTGCTCAATATGAAAAAGGTGTTCGCAGTCCTAAAGAAAAATATTTGAACGCACTTGCAGAAGTTTTTGAGGTATCTCCTCAAGCACTTGCTGTTCCTGATATTGACAGCTACATCGGACTTCTGCACACACTTTTTGCAATGGAAGATATTTACGGTTTGTATGCCGATGAAATCAATGGAGAAATCTGTATTCGCCTTGATAAAAGCAAAGGGACAACCTACCTTTCCATGTTTGATATGATTTCTGCTTGGCAAGTTCAAAGGGCAAAATTAGCTTCCTGTGAAATCACAAAAGAGCAGTACAACCAATGGCGATACAACTATCCTAATATGGGAAAAAATAACAAATAAATTTTAGCAACAAAAAAAAGTCTTACCAAATTAATTACAATTATTTGGTAAGACCAATTATTCTTTCTTAATAGACACTCGCCAGCCACTCGCTTGCTAATGAGTAAATGACTTTTTAGAAATGTTATCAAATTGTTATCAAACGCCCTTTTAAAATTTCTGAAATCCGCTGTTTATGCAGGTTTCAAAAAAATTTTAATTATTCCCACTCTCAAATTGAAACTTGGTTCTATACAGTTTTGTATGGGACATCTGGTTTTATTTGACTTCATTTGTTTTCTATTATTCTATATCTATGGTCTATTCCAAATAATGTTATCAATTTGTTATCAATCAAGTGTTATCACTCTATTTTTTTATTTCATATTTGCAAATCTTTCCATTGCTTTTGAGAAGCTTTTCATTATTTCTTCTACATCGCCATTTTCCACACCTTCCGAAATACAATACTTCAAATGGCTTTCTAAAATAGCTTGTCCTGCCTTATGCAAAGCAGATTTTGCTGCATTAATTTGTGATAAAACATCTTCACAAGGAATATCCTCCTCAATCATTCTATCAATCGCTTGTACCTGCCCTATAATTCTTTTCATTCTATGGTGCAATTTTTCGTTTTCACTTTCTATACATTTTTTCATAACATTCTCTCCAAACTTTAATACAATAACAAGTATATGTATATAATAATACTTAAATTATAAATTGTCAAGAGATTTTTAACAAAAAAATACAAGCAAACCAAAATTTTTGCTTGTACTTTTTTGAGGTAATCATTTTCAGCAACAATGATATTATATAACACATATCTTTTGTTTTAATTTAGGGAAAAATTTCTTATTTTTATTCACTTAGCATTCTATCAATTACAGTAATCAATTCTGCTCTTGTAATCTTATCATAGGGGCGAAAACCATTTTCATCACCTGTCATAATGCCAAGTTCATTAGCAAGGTAAGTATATTCAAACATACGTGCTACATTAGAAGCAATTCCCCCTCCTGATACAGCAAGTCCTATTTCATAAGCACTGTCATTTTTAAATCTTTCTCGCACAGAATCAGCGACTTTCTGTATTGTAGGTGGTAATTCCACAGTAATGTTGTCTTTTTCTTTTTTGATTTCAACAAGTGCCTCTGCTACATGCATACGAATTGCGTCAACATCTGGCAAAAAGCCATAATTACTACCACTATGTGATTCATTTTCTACATAAGGCATATTACTTGGATAACCAACTGCTAGAGGATAAACAGGAATATACTTTTCGCTACATTCTACATAAGAATAATACCATTTAGAATTATCCATATCATCATATTTTTCAAGAGATGTTTTTTCTGTCAATTCAAATGCTTCTGTTAATACTTTTGCAAGTTCTGCACGAGTAACTGGGTCATCTGGTTTGAATGTAGCATCAGGATAACCTGTTATAATTCCCTTATCCTTCCATTTATTTATGGTACTTTCTGCCCAATGTCCATTGATGTCACTGAAATTAACAGTATATTGTGTAGTTGTATTAGAACCTAAATCTATTATATATTCAATATTTTTAATGTTAACTAATTCTTGAATCTTTCTTTTTTTGTCATCATTCCATTCTTTTGCCATTACTTTTATCCCATTATTCAAAGTATCGATAGAATATCCAGTAATGTCTAAAGTATCTCTATATATATGTAATATTTCAAAAGCTTGATTTAATTCTTCCAAAGAATAAATCTTAGGTTCATCTATTACGATGTGAATGTCGGCATTTTCTTTTAAAACAGTTACATCATGTATGCTCTTTTCACTATTTAAAGGAATAATATGTAAAATATCATTATCAAAGTAAAAACCACTATACAAGTTTGGCATAAGCTCTAACTGTTGAATAATTTTTTGATATTTTATATCTTCTTCTCTTGTCATTGCTGATATTGTAGAAAAACTTCCAATAATCATAAGACAGGATATAATAATTACAAATACTTTTTTCATTGCCATTCCTCCCTATTATGTGGAAAAAGTAGAAATAAATAGCATTCGCCTTACTTCTACTTTTTAATTATATATTACAATATAGTAATATATAAATGCTTTTCCGAAACACTAATTTTATATTGTAAATAATAAGGCAATCTTTCTAAAATTAGATTATCTTGATGGTCTGCTTGTATGAATAGTACAAAGTCTTTAAAAGAATCTACTATTACTAAATTCTCTTCATCACAAACATAGTGATAAGTATCCTTACTTTTATTTTCTATCCATATTGTCCAATTCTTTAATTTATACTTACTCATAATAGCATCACCTTAATTCTATTACTATTTTTTTATGATTATGATCTATCACACATCGACAAGGTGTAGAGCATCTTTCCATAATAATATTTCCTTCTTTATTAACTGTTAGAAGTATAATAAATTGGTTATCTTCAAAAAAAATAGCTAATTTATTATCTTCTTTTATTGTTTTATGATTATCATCTATACAAATATTCCACTGTTCTAATTTTACTGTTTTCAAAAAGCTCTTCCTTTCAATCTCCTATTACTTTTCCTTCTTCATTTAAGGAGCCAAATCTTTTATCATTATAATTTATTTTCCACTTTTTCGTTGTTCCATCATATCCAGTATGACCTGCTGTATCTTTCTCTATTGTATATCTTTTGTCAGTTTTTGACCTGAATGTTCCACTACTTTTATCCTTAGGTGTATTTCCATATTTATCCACAAAATCATCAAGGTCAACATGTTTATCATCTACTTTTAATTTGTTAGGTACTTTATCAGCAGCATTATCTGCTCTATCTTTAGCAGATGATGATTTACTTTCATGAATCCAATCTACAACAGCATGATATATTTTATTTCCAACATGATAAGCAGTTCCCAATAATACCACAGTGCCTGTAGCTAAAAGAGCAATTTCACCTATGCCTGGAACAAAATAAATCCCCACAGTTCCCCCTAATATACGGGGTTCCGTTTCAGTTTCTACTTTACATTCTTCAGCATTAAATTGATTTAAATATTACACAAATTCATCAGAATTATATTTTTGACCTTCAATAATTATGTAGTCACTACAAGTAGTATTTATTAAAGAATTTTCTTGAGCAAATATGCTAATACCTGTTTGTGTGGTTAATATTGAAATAAGTAATAATAAACTTATAAATTTTTTAAGTTTTTTCATAATACTTTCCTCCTTAACTAGATTGATTTTTTGTTTTTTGTCTGTTACACTTAGGAAAATGTATTATAATAATTATAGAACTTTATCGCACATCATGCAACTAAAAATTCTATCTTATAAGACATTTTTACTTTTGTTATCCCCCTCTCCAACGCATTTCAATATCCTCCTTTCTTTTTTTATTTATAATATCAGCCCAAAGACTGTATTATTTATCCTCAGAGCGAAACAGTTCTTTCAATTCTTCTGCTTCTTCACGAGTTAGTTTTTGTCCTCCAGTAAAAGCAGATACAAAATTGAAGATAGAATTATTAAAAGATATTTTTACTAATTTTCTTGTCCATTTCTGCACCACTTCTTCTTTGGTACAAGTAGCATAATAAATATAGTTTTTACCACTATCATCTACCTCAATCAAACCCATTTTTTGAAGGTTTGTCAAATAAGTGCTTAATGTCTGTTTTTTCCACTTTTTGTCAAGTGTACCATTCATATATTCTGATAATTCTCTATAAGAAAATCTTTTATTTTCTTCCCAAAATTTTTCCATAATCTGCATTTCTGTATTGGTCAAACCGTAATTCTTTTTCATAAGCAAATGCTCCTTTTCTCTTTAGTGAGGGCATTTTTTATAAGATGTTTCTCCAACTAATTCTTCATTAATTTTATTACCACATTTTGTACATTTATCAGCCTCATATAAATAAGTTGTGCAACTATCATCAGAATGTTTTTTATGGTCTCCAAATGTACAAGATACATAATTGTGTTTGCATGATGCCCTTTCTTGATTTCCTATTTTGTAAGTATTTCCTTCATTATCTACAATTACTTTATCATTCCATGCATTAAATGTTACAGGTTCTTCTGTCAAAAATTCTACCATTTCTCCTTGTGGTTCTGAGAGTGTAGTTTCAACTGGTGCTTCATAAGCAAATACTGTGTTCATACTCAAACAGCACATTACAAATGCTGTTATAATTGGTAAAACTCCCTTTTTTCTATTTCCTTTTTTCAAGTTTAATACCCTCCTTTTCATCATAGAAGAATATTCACTAATCAATCCCGTATAAAACAACTTCTTACTTTTCACATAATCGTCGACAGATAAATCCACCATATAAAAACAATACTTTTCTGTCATATCATCATCATAATTTTTCACTGTTTCGCTATCGCAATGTATTTCGCTCATGTTCTTTATTTCAAAATACAGCAAAATGCAAATCGGATTAAACCAATGAAGTGCTACAACTGCAATCGCAATAAATTTTACAATAAAGTCTTTATTTTTAATATGTGTCAATTCATGCCTTAATATAAAATCTAATTGCTCTATAGTATAGTCTGTGTTGTATGGAAGCACTACCATAGGAGAAAATACTCCTGTCGTAAAAGGGCTGTCACAATTTTCAGTATAAATTAACTGTACATTTTCTTTGATATTCAACTCCTTTTTTATTTTTTTGAAAATTGCTGATGCCTCTTTTTTCTCTTTACATACTATACCTTTTGTAAGATTTCTTCTTGCTATAAAATATCTTGCAGCTTGTACTATAATGATGATAACTGCTGTGACTCCTGAAAATATCACAATTCCCCAAGCGTATTTTACAACATCGGACAGTATCCATTTATCAGAACCTATATGAATGGTATTTCTGATAAATTTCATATTGCCAACAATATTTTGATTGCTCCACCAGTGATAAGGAATAGGAATATGTAGTGCTTGTAATATGTCCTGCATATAATACCGAAACTCTGGAAAGGGGAACACATAAAAAAGCAAACATACTTTTAATAAATTGTATCGCCATTTTGCAGTAAAATGTGCCTGTGTGTATAAGGAAGTCACAATGTATAATGCAAATAAAACAGTTCCAGATAATGACATGATAAAAAGTATGTTGCTCTGAAATGAAATCATTCTTTTCTCTCCCTTTAGAACTATTTTATTATAGGTCTAATAATATATTGCCTAGCACATTTTGTCAATATCAAAATAGTAAAAATTATGACCAAATTCTACTTTGTTTTTATATTTATGATTAACAAATTTTTCTCTTTTTCCTAATTTGTAGTTTGATTTTTAGTTTAAAATGATTTCATAATAAAACCACATACTTATAAAAATTTTTTTCAAAAAAATAAAAGTAGTTACTAAAATTTTTTGTAATTTTAAAATACATTTTTAATCAAATTGCCAAAATTCTTTTAACTATTTTTTAAGGAAATAAATTGATTAGGAAATAATTGAAAGCATTAAAAATTTGTATACAAAACTATGCCTGCACCAAACGCAAGCAGGGGAAAGGGATATCCCTTTCCACGCTTGTTGGTGTTCCCCCAAACCCCTAGTACAAATTTTTTTAAAATTTGTAAAACGCCTTCGGCGTGGCTTTTCCTTTTTTTGGAATGTCGTTTTATTATACTATATATAAATTTTACTACTAAAAATAAAACCACTTTTGATAAAATTTTTAACCAAAAAATTTTTTACATTCCTAAAATTTTGCAAAAAAAAATTTCTCTTTCACACAAAAAATAGAAATAAAATATATTTCTAATTTTAAGTATTACAGAGAAATATTACTTCAATAATCTTAAATAAATTTTCAAATTTTTCTTTATAAAAATAATCTAAATAATTTTATTTTTAAAAAAATTACGTCATTTTTCTAAACCACTTTTTACAGATATTTAACATATGTTTATTTTCAAATTACTGCTTCTTGCACTTAAAAAAGCAATTCCTTCTTGTCAACCAAAAACAGAAACGTGTCACGTTTCTGTCATTAGTAGTCAAAGGAAAAACCCTACCATCGAAAACTGGAGTGTATCCCTTTTCTATCTAAATACTCTTGCCTAGCCTTTTCTTTTTCTTCTTCTGTTGGAGCAGTTTTGTACTTTGTATATAGATTTCTATTGATGATACTATCAAATTTTTGTTGTAATTCTTCCACAATTTTTTCTTCCTCATTATAACATTCAAAAATATGGTATTGAATCAGTAATAGAAATAAATCTTCACTAATCTGCACTTGTTTCATACTGCTATCCCCTTTTTTATTTTGCGTCAGTTGCGTCGATATTTTTTATATACCTCTCGTTTTGTAAAATACCGACGCATATCGACGCACTTTTTACTTTTTTATCCAAATTTATATGCTTCTATCGAAATCTCTAATTGTCTGTTTTCCTTGATTTTATCGCAATTTCTCGCATTTCCTTCTTCCATTTTTCTCGTTTTGCGTCAGTTGCGTCGATATTTTCAATATACCTTTCGTTTTGTAAAATACCGACGCATATCGACGCACTTTTTACTTTTTTATCCAAATTTATATGCTTCTATCGAAATCTCTAATTGTCTGTTTTCCTTGATTTTATCGTAATTTCTCGCATTTCCTTCTTCCATCTTTTTCATTTTGCGTCAGTTGCGTCGATATTTTTGATATGCCTCTCGTTTTGTAAAATACCGACGCATATCGACGCATTTTTTTATTCTTTTCTATCTGATACACGTTTCAGGCAAATTTTTCTCTCATGCCCACGTTTGTTTTCATACTGAATACCATATTCTTGTAAAAGTCGGCTATTCAACACATTTAATTTTCTGGTAATCACATTTGCTTGTATCTGCATATTGGGCAATTTTTCAACCAGTTCTGTTGCTGTTCCCTGCCATTCTGGATTTTCCTTTGTTAATAATAAATTAATAGCTTCTAAAAGCGGATTGATTGGCTCTTTCCACAACTCTGTTTCTGCTTTTTTGAAATTCCATACACAATGCTCTCTGTCAAATTCAATCGTCAATTTCTGGTCTGGCTGGTCACGCCCTGCAATATCCAACACAGCAATATTATCTGTACGTTTTTTCTTCTGCATAATGAACGCTCCATCGGCGGCACCAAGCAAACCATTCGTGCCAGAAATCATTTCAAAACTGTCTTCTGACTGCAACTTTCTTGTGTGATGCACCACTAAAACACAAACATTATGTTTATCGCTAAATTGTTTTAATTTTGTCACAATATCATAGTCGCTAGAATAGCTATATCTATCTCCTCCAACTTCTCTTATTTTTTGAAGTGTGTCAATCATAATTAACTTTGTGTCAGCGTGTTCCTTCATAAATCTGCTAAGTTGTTCTTCCAAACCCTCGTTCAAAGATTTCGACATGGTAGCAAAATAAAAATTACTTGTGCTTTCCATACCAAACATTTTTGAAAGTCGCTTTTGCAGTCTGCTGAAATCATCTTCTAAGGCAAGATACAATACACTACCTTGATTAACTTTGTAATTCCACAATGGAATACCCATGCTGACATGATAACCTAACTGTGCCATAAAAAATGATTTGCCTACCTTTGGAGCACCGACAAAAAGGTAGGTACCATTATAAATCAGTCCATCCACAATAGGGACTTTTGGTGGAAAAGCTGTATCATATAATTCTTCCATTGTAATCGTATACAACACCCCCTGTTCAAATTTTTTTGTATTCTGCTCGTTGCTTTTTTGCTGTTCTTCTGTTATAATAGCATTAACTTTATCGGATTGTCCTTTGTCTGTTGCAGCAGATGTAATAGGGACAATCTTTTCTTTTTTACTCATTGGTTTTCCTCCTTTTTTGATATTCCATTTTTCATGCCTTGCATTGTAATAGTAATTAAATGAATAGTATCTAACAAATCTTGAGATACTTTATTTCCCGCTTCAATACGATTCAGTTCATTTAATACATTTGCTAACTCATTTTTAAGTGCCTTATACACTTTTGGATTTCCTGTTACTTCAATTTTTCTTTTCTTCAAACAACAAATAATAAAATCTTGTTTGCTCATACCTGACAATCTGACTGCTGTTTCAATTTGCTTATCTTCCTCTGGAGAAACTCTAAAAGATACTGTTTTATTTCTCCATCGTCCTTGTTTGTCTAACTTTTTTATTGACATAACAAAACTCCTTTTGTAAAATTTATATATCATTACTTGTTCTTTCAAAGTCAAGACGGTCTGCCATTTCTGTTTGCCTTGATAATTTACTAAATTTGCCTATATTATTGTGTGTTTTTAATTTAAGTTTACGATTAATTGAACTCATGTTTTTATCTTTATATTCTTATTATATCACTTTTAATCTATAAATACAATATTTTGAAGAAAAATTTTAAAAAAAATCCAAAAATCGTACTAAATATCTTATTCAAGTATCAATTTACCATATTCTTTTCAAGCCTGCTGCAGCTGTTAATTTAAAGCCAATAGAACCAAATTCCGAGCAATCCGGCATATCATGATTATAAGCATATGCAAGTTGCTGTCCATATCGCATATCTTCTCTATCCATGTTCCATTCTTCGATATAATCACTAACAAACAGATAGTTTTCTATTTCACCAAAATTTGTATAGCTATGAATAACAAAATAAACTAAAGCGTTATTTTCCTCCTCAAATTTATGTACACGTTTTAGCTGCTCACCTTCTACCCAAAAGCAAGCTCCAAAAGGCGGCCTGCTTTCAGAAAGCAAATTCTCTTTTTCAAATTGTTCTATGGTAGGGCTGTATATCCCCAAAAGTTTCATTCGAGCAATTGCCTCAATTTTCTTTTCTTCTCTGCTAATATTCATTTTACAAATCTCCTTTCTAATATTAAATATTTTTATCTTTGTTAATATATGGGCATTCCTGGCCCATAAAATATTCTGTTGGTTCCCAATCTGCTAATACAATTTCATTGAGTTCTTCACACAAACTGTCACCTTCGCCTATATATAAACAATAAGGACAAATATCTGGATTGCAATATATCCTCTTTTTTTGTTTAGACACTTTTATTTTCCTCCTCATCTTGATATGAGCCATTATAATCTCCTAATTCAGTATCAAATAGCATTAAGATGGCTCCATCTCCATATAGTCCACGAATATCTTCAAGCTCTTTTTCTGTATAAAACTCTAATAATGCTGAATATTCCTCTCGAATTCCATCTGGTATGTTTTTTAATTTAGGTTGATTTGATTGTGTTATTTTTACCTTTTTTGGAGAACCTCCATATAATTCCCAATCACCCCAATCACAATGGACTTTTTTGACATATTCATATTTCAGAAAATTGGATTTTGTAGCATCTGCAACAATCTCAGTAACTTTTTGAATTGTAGAATTTAAGTATTTCCTATTAATATGTTCATAAAGTGTATGTGCATTGTAATAACCTGATGAAAGGTTGACTGCTGCAATGCCAAGTTCTGGTGCAATATATGAGATGTCACTAAATGAACCATATGCTGTTTTAAAGCCCTTATTTGTTATGTATTTTTCGAAATTCTGATTATCACAGTCATAATAAACTGCGTCATTTTTCCCTTTACGGTCAATTTCAATAAGCAGTTTTAACTTATCTACTTCCTTTGGCAGTTTATTCCCTATATGGTCAGTGCAAAACATTCTTGCACCAATACCTCCAATCTCCTCATCACAAGTAAACAAGAGCCAAGGTTTTATAGGAGACATCTCATAAGTTTTTACTAAAGCATAAACACCACAACGGTCATCTCCACCAATTCCTTGTGGAGACATTAGAATATTTCCATTTTCTGTTTTGCATATTTGCTGAACAGGATTTTGGTGAACTGTATCAAGGTGTGCTATCAACATAATTGGTGCTTTGCCCTGTACAAGAATATAACTATTTTCACCAATAATCGTATGACCTTTGTAATGGTTTTGTAACGCTCTGAAAAGCTCTTTCTGTGTTAATATCAAAAATTCCTCTAATGATTTCATACTTATTCCTCCTCACTTTTGCTTTCAAAAATTGCTCCACAAGCGGGACAAATTTTATCAGTACGCATCTTAATTAATTCATTACAATGTGGACATTTTACAAAACTACTACTACAATCATCACAAACATAAATACTTGCTCCATCTACATCATGTGCAGTTAATACATCATCTTCATTAAAATATTCTCCACATTCATTGCAATAGCAATAATTATCTACGCAATTTTCACAAACATAAATTTCTTCTCCGTATTGATTATGAGCTATGAATATATTTTCGCGTCTATGCCAATCTCCACAATCTTCGCATGTTTCATAATATTCATGAAGACAATTTTCACAAATATCCTCATCAGCTACGCAATTTATGTTATCATTATGGTAATATTCATGGCACCTATCGCAGTATGTATAGCTTTCTTCAAGACATCCATCACAAATATAAATTTCTTCCTCTCTTGTGTTATAAACCCTTGTTAGGCTTGAACATCCATCTTAGCAACAATCACAGGTAAATTCTTCTTTTCCTTCGCATCTGTAACAATACAACCCCTTTTGTGTCTCATTACCACATACAATACATAAACCATATGTTCCAACTTCCAATGATGCAACGTTTTCTACATCACAATCGTTTCGGAAACTGATATGTCCATCAAAGTCTGGATATTCCCAATCTGCATAACCTCCAAAGCCTTCTCCTATATCCACATAATCACTTTTTTCACTAGTAGAGGAGAATGTTTTCCATAGATTTGGAGCATTTTCAAGAAATGAAATCTCACGCTGTACTAAATCACGATATAATTTTGAATCTTCCTGTACTCCGTGAGTGCCACCAGAAGTGTTATACATTCGACTTTGCATTAATAATCCGCTTCCAGGTCTGTATGCAAAAATTTGTCGAGTCGTTTTACGATTATTCAGCGTTTCAGGATTTCCTGGGTCAGCCACTGTAAAAACAATAAAACTGACTTCATCTCTTGCATAACCTGAACAACCATTATTATAATCGTATGATGTTGAGTTAAGCGAATGGCAACTTGTAAGAGTATTCCCACGTATATCATTTTTTGGATTACTCATAGTTAAAAAGTGTGCTGGATTGATAGAAACATATAATTTAAAATTAATCTTTTTCGCATTCAGTTCATCAGCAAATTGTGCGTAAAGTCGTTGGAATTCACTTCCAGCGGTTTCATCTGCTACGCCAAGTGCAGTACAAAGTGCCTTAAAAACTCTGCTTAATTTTTTAGTTGGGGTATATGCTTTTGGAGCAAGTGACTTGATAGACATAATACTTTGCTGTCGTATCTCATCAGACTGTTCTGGGTCAGCAAAAAATTCAATAGCACTACGAATACCATTCCTATAAAGTACAGGATATAAAATTTTATATGCTAAATCTCGAACACGAACATAATCTGTGTTGCGTGTTCGTGTTCCATTTATAACGATTGCATCAATTTTTTCATCCCAAGCAGGAGATTTGCTAAAAAGCTCACGAAGTTCTTGTTTAGCATAAGAACTATCTACTGCAAGAGCGTGTATGAATTTATCTGTAATATCTTCAAGAACTTCTGTCTGTTTCGTATGCAAACCATAATCATCAATTGCTTGTTTAATATTCTGTTCAGCTTGTTCAATAATTTGTTCCATTTCCATATAGATTACCTCCTTAACATTCCATCTTTGATATAGTTAGCAAAAATCCAATTACGACAAGTTCTTTGTCTTCGGGTAAAATGTCCTTTTGGATTTGGCTTATAGTCTGCAAAGTCAATTCGTTTAGCCTCTGTGATTGTAAGTCTTATATTGGCGTTGTCTAAAAAAACTGTTTCTCCTGGAGATGGAACAAACGCAACATGTGTATTTTGATACCAATTAAATCCCTCACTCAATCCACAGAGATAATAGGCATCTGCATTTGGTTGTTCCCTTACCTCAATGTCAATGAGTGCATTAGATTGATGTAGTGTTCCAAAATACACCCTGTTATCTGTTTCACCAATGAAACATTTCATACAACATTCCTGTATATTTACCGCTTGAATAGCATGAAGCCAAAAGAACTCATGGTATCGTTTTACCTCTAGTGTTAAGTGCATTATTTTTCCTCCTCTTTTTTACGATTACGCTTTTTACTTGTAACATTTTTTGATTTTCCTTTTTTTGTGACTGGTTCCTTTACTGACCATCTTAAATGAACTTTAAAATTCCCTTCGCTCATTTTTTCAATTTCGCAATTCCAACCATCACCATTTGCTGCGACTTCATTGTCCTCACGTTTTGCATTATCTGTAACCTCTTGAATTTGTGTAATGATTTCATTAGCAATAATTTGAAGTGCTTCAGCAGCTTTAAGATATTCAACTAGCCAATAAGCTACTTTTTTATAACTTCGCACGGTATAAGTTGCTTCTGCTTGGCAGCAATCTGCTCCAATCATAATATCCATAATGTTTTCGTTCTCAATAAAATTTGCTTGTCCTGGTTCATGGATTTTTACCCATCTACTTTGTTTTAATTCTGCCATTTTATTTGTCCTCCTTAAATTTATTGACCTACCATCATCAGCACTGGGTGGTCGGTTCCAGTGGACGCCTTTTCAGGCGTTTCGGTTTAAAATATTTTGTTCATATTCAGCTATTGATTGAGATAAATAACATTGTACAAAAATTGCCAACATTTGCTGCAATAGCACTAACAACAATTTCTACCTCTTGTAGCAATGACATAGCAGAAGAAGCGATTTCTTCTAAATCCTCTCAGGCAATCATTCCTGTTTCACTAACGCATATTAAATATTCTTCTGAAAAACCAGTTCAAACTTGGACAGAAGAAGAAGTTGAAGCAATGGCACGCATACTTGCAGGAGAATGCTATGAAGATAAAGTGCAAGACAAACGACTTGTATGTGAAGTGATTCTTAATCGAGTAAGTAATGACGATTTTGGTGATACAATTCTTGATGTGCTAACAGAAAAAAATCAGTTTGATAGTTATTGGAAACAATCTCGTCCTGTATCAAAGAATGATTATGAAGTTGTTATACAGACACTTGAAGATTGGTATGAAAATGACTGTAAAGCATTGTCTGATTATTTATTTTTTGAAGCAGGAGATAACCATGAGAATAAATTCCGTAAGGAATTCAATAAAACAAATTTTTAAGGAGGAATAAAAATGTTAGAAGTAAAAATTATGATTGAAGCCCCAGAATTGGTAAATGCCATTAATAATCTTGCTACAGCAGTTAGTGGTGTAAAAACAAATTGTATTACAGAAAACACATCCGAACCCGTGAGTCCATCTGCACCATTAACTACATCTGTACCAGCAAGCGCTCCCCCCGTTCAACCTGTAATTCCAACAAATACAGCAAATATTCCTGCACCAAACATTCCACTTGCACAAGCTCCTAAATATACAGTTGAACAAATTATGTCAGCTGGTGCAATGTTAATGGACGCAGGCAAAGTAAATGAACTAATGAATTTGTTACACTCCTTTGGTGTTCAAGCTGTTGTGGATTTAAAACCTGAACAATTAGGGGCATTTGCTACTGCACTAAGAGAATTGGGGGCAAAAATATGAGCATACACGCACTTCTTTCCCCTTCCAGCGCAGAAAGATGGTTGAATTGTCCTCTTGCTCCTAGAACTGAGGCACAACTTCCCAAACAAACAAGCGAATATGCACAGGAAGGTACAATTGCACATAGTGTTTGTGAAATTACAGCTAAAAAACACTTCAAAAAAGTAAAAGCAGCAGAGTACAATAAAGTGATTAAAAAACTAAAAACGAATCCACTGTGGAATGATGAAATGTTACATACTGCAGAAACATATGTTGAACATTTAGCAGAACGTGCAATGGAATTTGAAAATGAACCATATATCGCTTTTGAAGTCAAAGTTGATATATCAATGTATGTCCCTGAAGCATTTGGACGATGTGACTGCATAATTTTTGGAGGAGATACGCTTGTCATTACAGACTATAAACATGGTAAAGGTATATCTGTAAATCCAGAAAAAAATCCGCAACTTATGCTTTACGCACTTGGTGCATTAAAACTTTATGAACCACTTTTTGGTGCAGTTTTGCAAAATATTGAAATTTATATTGACCAGCCAAGACTGAATTCTTATAAAAATTGGAATTGTACTGTTAATGAACTATTGGAATGGGGAGAAAGTATAAAAACGAAAGCTGAAATGGCATTTATGGGTTTTGGAGAATATCATGCTGGTGATTGGTGTCGTTTTTGTCGTGCAAATGGTACTTGCAAGGCACAAGCAGAACAACAAATTAGTGCTTTTGATGATTTTAGTGAAGCAACAAATTATTCTTCAGCACTCCTCACTCCTGATGAAATCAGTAAAGTTTTGGAACGTGGAAAAAAACTTGTTGCTTGGTTTGAAACAGTAAAAGAAAAGGCACTTGAAACGATATTAAGTGGTACAAATATACCAGGTTGGAAAGTTGTTGAAGGTAGAAGCAGCCGTATTTGGACTGACCAAGATAAAGCACTTGAAAAACTTCAAGCATCAGGTATAGACAGAGCAGCTATATACGATAATGTTCCAAAAACATTAACAAAATTAGAAAAAATGCTTGGTGCAACAAAATTCAAAGAACTTGTTGGCGATTTTATAGTAAAATCGCAAGGAAAACCGACTTTAGTATCTGCAGATGATACACGCAAAGAATTTAATAGTGCTGTAACTGATTTTGCAGGAATAGTCAATGAAAATCAATGAAATTAAGGAGGATAAAATTATGTACAACAATATTCCCACTAAAGTTTTAACTGGCGAAGTACGTTTATCATATGTCAATCTTGTAACTCCAAGAGCAAATAACAGTAATCCTAATGCCGACCCCAAATATTCTGTAACACTCCTTATTCCAAAATCGGATGTTGCTGTCAAACAGAACATTGACGCTAGTATGGCAGCAGCTGCTACTGATGCACAAAGTAAAATTTGGAATGGTGTTCGTCCTCCAGTTATCCCTTCTCCTGTTCATGATGGTGATGGTGTTCGACAAAATGGCACTCCCTACGGTGCTGAATGTAAAGGCTGTTGGGTAATTACAGCAAGTTCCAAACAAAAACCCCAAGTTGTACATCAAAGTGACATCAATACTGAACTACTTCCACAAGATATTTATAGTGGTATGTATGCTCGTGTAACAATTAACTTTTTCGGATACAATAATGCAGGAAAAAAAGGAATAGGGTGTGGACTTGGAAATGTAATGAAAACGCGTGATGGAGAGCCTCTTGCTGGAGGAGCAACAGCTGCTGCTGATTTTGCTGGAGTTGGGCAGGAAGTATCTTCTGCTACACCTTTATATGGAGCTAGTTCAGGACAAACTACTCCTGACACCTTTGGATATAGCATAAATACAGCAAATCCAATGAACTTTAAACAAGCAATAAATCCTCTCACTGGTCAACCATACTATGGCTAAAATAACAACAAAGACGTGTGGCAATATTATAAGCTACACGTCTTTATACTAAGGAGGATAGGTAATATGAGTGATAAAAAGAATTTTCGTGTAGAATATCCCAATGGTTATATTGAAGTAAATATAGGCAAATTCTTTGGTACAGCTAATCAAAAAAATATAAATAAGCTACTTTGCCTTGCAAAATGTTATTGTTCTGAGGAACAGCGTATAAAATTGATTGAAGATATGCATTATGAAAGTAAATATAGAAAAGAAATACTAGATACCTTAGGAGATTTAGAATTTAAAAGAAAGAAATTACTTGCTAATTTTTTTAATTTCTACAGCATAGAACGTCCACTACCTACTCCTGAAAAGGCATTAGTAAAACAATGTGAAAAACTAACTCAAAATATCCAAAGAATATCAAAAGAGAGGTGGAACTGTTGAAACATCATATTTCTATTGATATTGAAACATTTAGTAGTGTTACTATTGCAAAATCAGGGGTGTATAAATATGTTGAAAGTCCAGATTTCGAAATACTGCTTTTTGCATATAGTATAGACAAAGAACCAGTAGAAATAGTTGATTTGGCACAAGGCGAAATGTTACCAGATTGGCTATATAGTGCAGTAAAAAGTCCGGAATATATCAAACATGCCTATAATGCAGTATTTGAGTGGTGTTGTCTTTCAAAATTTTATGGTTTTCCTTTACCAGTGGAACAATGGCGTGACACTATGTTACATGGATTATATTGTGGATTTACCGCTGGACTAGATGCAACAGGCAAGGCACTAGGACTTCCTGCAGAAAAACAAAAACTGTCTGTTGGTAAAGCTCTAATACGTTACTTTTGTGTTCCATGTTCTCCTACGCAGTCAAATGGTAGACGAACAAGAAATTTACCAAAACATGACCAGGATAAATGGAATTTATTTAAAACGTATTGTATGGGAGATGTTGTAACTGAAATGGAAATTGAAAGAAAATTATCGGCATTTCCTGTACCTGATGAGATACAAAAACAGTGGCAAACAGATGTTATGATAAATGCTCGTGGTGTTGCTATTGATATGGAAATGGTACAAGGTGCTTTAGAAATTGGTGCCACATCTCATGAAAAGTTAATGAAGGAAGCAGTAGAAATTACAAAATTAGAAAATCCTAATAGTATTACACAACTTTCTAAATGGTTGGAAAAAACAACAAATACATCAATAGCAGACTTACGTAAGGAAACAGTGACATCTATGTTAGAAAAGAAAGCTTTCTCTGGTTCCGCTAAAAGAATGCTTGAAATCAGACAAGAATTAGGTAAAACAAGTACAAAAAAATATGATGCTATTGAAGCTGCAGTTTGCAAAGATGGGCGTGTCAGAGGGTTATTACAGTTTTATGGAGCAAATAGAACAGGACGTTGGGCTGGAAGACTTGTACAAGTTCAAAATCTTCCTCGTACCTATATTGAACAACTTTCTTTTGCAAGAAGAACTGTTAAAAACAAAGAGATAGATAAATTAAAATTATTGTATGGTTCTGTTCCGGATACATTATCTCAGCTTATTCGTACATCATTTATTGCATCTACCGGAAATAAATTAGTAGATGCTGATTTCAGTGCTATTGAAGCTAGAATTATATCCTGGTTGGCAGGGGAACAATGGAGGCTTGAAGTATTTAGAACACATGGAAAAATTTATGAAGCTTCAGCAAGTCAAATGTTTGGCATTCCACTAGAAAGAATTAAAAAAGGTAATCCTGAATATGCTTTACGACAAAAAGGTAAAGTTGCAGAATTAGCATTAGGGTATCAAGGTGGTTCAGGTGCTCTTATATCAATGGGAGCTTTAAAAATGGGTATTTCCGAGGAAGAGTTAAGTGATATTGTTTCTCGTTGGAGAGAAGCAAATAAAAGAATTGTAGATTTATGGCGTAGTATTGAAAATGCAGCAGTATCAGTTATTCAAAGCGGTAGACCTGCTGGTATTAGGGGATTAATATTAGCAAGAGAGTTTGATATGGAGAATGATTTAGATTTTTTAACTATTACGCTTCCAAGTCAACGAAAGCTATATTATGCGAAGCCTGAAATAGGACATAACCAATGGAACAGGCCATCAATTATATATAATGGTGTAGACCAAAATACAAAACAATGGACACATATTGAAACCTATGGAGGAAAACTTGTTGAGAATATCGTTCAAGCGATTGCTCGTGACTGTCTTGCAGTGGCAATTGAACATTTGGAAAAAGCTGGATTTCCTGTAGTATTTCATGTACATGATGAAGTGGTTATTGATTGTCCAGCTAAACAAGCGGAACTCGACACAGTTGTACAAATAATGACACGTCCCATTCCTTGGGCACCAGATTTGCCGTTAAATGCTGATGGTTGGATAGGAGATTTTTTCAGAAAGGATTAAATATATGAATACATACAAAAATTCAGAAGGCTACAATGACCCAACAGTAGGAGAAGCATTAAGCAATATTGCATTAGAAGAACAAAGAAAAGAAGCAAAACGGCTTGCAACAATTAGTATGCTTGTTACTGTCATAAAGAAAACAGCAGAACTTGTAGGATTTGAAGTAATTGGCAGAATTGTACTTATGGATAAAGAAACGGGTAAAAAGTATAAATAATTAGGAAGGAGGTAGAAGCTAAAATGATATATGACCGCCAAATTACAATAACTACAGGTAATAATCGAAAAAGTGTAAATTGGCAACCGCAAACTATCATGCTATCAGAATTTTATGAGAAATTTAAAATTCCAAATCGGTCAGCAGAAACAATACAAAGATATCTTAGTTTAAAAAAATCTGAACAAGATGAAAGAAAAGATATTGGTGGATTTGTAGCTGGGAGTCTATCTGGACCTCGTCGCAAAGCAGGTACGGTAATAGGACGGGATGTTATTACACTTGATTTTGATGCAATACCACCTGGATGTACAGATGAAATATTAAAACGTGTAAACGCACTCGGTTGTGGTTTTTGTATTTATTCTACACGAAAACACACACCTGTAAATCCAAGACTGCGTATTCTATTGCCACTTGACCGTACAGCTACAGCTGATGAATATGAGCCAGTAGCAAGATATATGGCATCAAGTATTGGTATGGAATTTGCTGACCCAACAACATTCGAGGCAACACGACTGATGTACTGGGCCAGTTGTTGTGCAGATAGTGAATATATTTTTACATTTGCAGATAAACCTATGTTATCTGTAGATGGGCTATTAGACATGATAGATAAAAAACAAGGAGATTGGCGAGATATATCAAAATGGCCACAAGTTCCTGGTTCAGATAACATTTATAAAAAACTGGCAATGAAGCAAAGTGACCCATTAAGCAAACATGGTGTAGTTGGCGCATTTTGTCGAACATATGATATTTATGGTGTAATAGATACATTCCTTGAGGGAATTTATACACCTGTAGATGATTTGCGAAATCGTTTTACTTATATTAGTGGCAGTACGACAGGTGGCGCTATAGTCTATGATAATGGTTTATTTTTATATTCTCACCATTCCACTGACCCTTGTTGTGGACGACTTGTAAACGCTTTTGATTTAGTGCGTATCCATAAATTTGGAGATATGGATGATAATGTTGACCCTAATACACCAACAAATCGCTTGCCATCTTATAATGCAATGTGCCAGTTTGCCATAGAGAATACAAGTGTATCTCAACAATTGGTAAAAGAAAGAGCAAATTCAGCAATAAGTGATTTTAGTAGTTTGATGAAATCGGAAAACGAAAATAAAAGCTTAGAATGGACAGTAGATTTAGAATTAAACAGTCAAACAGGAACAATTAAAACTACAATAGATAATATCTGGCTGATACTTGAAAATGACCCCAATTTAAAAGATAAATTTGCATTAAATGAATTTGCAGGACGTAGTGAGGTACTTGCAAACTTGCCGTGGAGTTCGTTTGAGAAAAGACGAGCATGGACAGATAATGATAATCAAGGCTTGTATTGGTATTTCGAGAAAGTCTATAACATATCGGGAAATGGAAAAATTGATGGAGCATTATCTTTACATAGCGAAAAACATAAATTTAATGATGTACGCAATTATCTTACATCATTAAAATGGGATGGTATATTGCGGTTAGATACATTACTTATTGATTATTTAGGTGCAGAGAATAAACCTTATGTTCGAGCAGTAACACGAAAAGCATTTACAGCAGCAGTAGCACGTGCCATGGAACCTGGTTGTAAATATGATACTATGCTTATTCTCTCAGGGCCACAAGGTATTGGTAAATCAACATTGCTTGATAAAATGAGCAAGGGCTGGTTCAATGATGGCATAAGGACGTTTGAAGGAAAGGAAGCAAGTGAACTATTACAGGGTGTTTGGCTAGTAGAAATTGGGGAGTTAGATGCGTTTAGGCAAACAGATGTTGCAAGGATTAAACAATTTCTAAGTTTACGCACTGACCGTTTTAGAGCTGCATATGGACGTCATGTAAAAGATATTCCAAGGTGTTGCGTATTCTTTGGCACAACAAATACAGCAACATTTTTACGTGACCGCACAGGAAATCGTCGTTTCTGGCCTGTTGATGTCGGAGTTATCCCACGTATTAAAACAGTATGGGAACATTTAGATAATGAGATTGACCAGATTTGGGCTGAAGCAGTTATGAGATGGCGAATGGGTGAAAGTCTTTTTCTAACAGGTGAAATTGAGGAATATGCAAAGGTAGAACAAGAAGCACATAGAGAAGTAAGTAGCAAAGAAGGTATTATCATTGATTTTGTGGATAAACCAGTTCCAGAAGACTGGCAAAAATTATCTTTAGATAAACGAAGAATGTTCTTAAATGGAACAACTGAAAGAAATGTAAAACTTGTATTACGTGACCGAATATGTGCATTAGAAATTTGGTGTGAAGCTTTTGGAGGTCAACCTAAAGATTTCCGATATAAAGAGTCTGCTGAAATAAATGATATTTTAAGGTCATTACCAGGTTGGGAAAAGACATCAAACGGTTTACGCTTTGGATATTGTGGTTATCAGAGAGGATTTCTTCGTAGATGAAACCAAAATTAAGGAGGAATAAAAACGGTTCCAGAGAAGCAACTTATAAAATCTCTTTTTTGCAAACATAAAAAAATAATTTCCAGTGAGTCTTACAGCAAAAATGGTCTTGTGCGAATTTCTGGTAGTAATGTATATACAGTATGCCAAGACTGTGGAAAAATTCTAAACGAAAGTCATTATGATTACTGAGAAAACTGAAATATTGTAGTGAAACATCTCATTTTTATTCCATCTAATGTTTCAGTCCAAATGTTTCATTGTTTCAGAATTGTTTCAGTGTAAAGCATTGATATTACAGGCTTTATAGCTAATTGAAACAATGAAACATTTATTTCTATATAATATAAAATTAGAGAGATTAAAGGGTGTATAGCGTTATATATACCTCTAATCCCTCTAATATATAAAAAGATTTTAATAAATGTTTCAGGAGGTTAAACATGAATGAAAAGCAAATTGAAAGGTGCCTCGTTGAAGGTATCAAAAAACAGGGGGGTATGTGTATGAAATTTGTAAGCCCTGGAACTGCCGGAGTGCCAGATAGGATTATTATTACTGCAACTGGAAAAATCCTATTTGTAGAATTGAAAACAGAAACTGGGCATCTTTCGAAAATTCAAATGTATACAATTGGAGAAATGAAAAAACGTGGTGCAGATGTCCGGGTTATAAAGGGACTTGATGAAGTAAAAATGTTATTAACAGAAATTGGAGGTACGCTTATATGATATTTAATCCATATCCATATCAGCAGTATTGTATTGATTGTATTATCTACAACAAAGCAGTTGGACTTTTTTTAGACATGGGGCTTGGTAAAACAATTATAACTTTAACAGCATTATTTGAACTTAGATATAATCGGTGGGAAGTTACAAAACCCCTTATTATTGCTCCCAAAAAAGTAGCAGAGGCTACATGGTCAACAGAAGCAAAAAAATGGAGGCATCTGAAAATGATGCGTATTGTTACTGTACTTGGAACAGAGAAGCAAAGGCTTCAAGCATTAGCTACACCAGCAGATGCCTATGTAATAAATCGTGAGAACGTACAATGGCTTGTGGAATATTTCAAAAACAGCTGGCCATTTGATATGGTTATTCTTGATGAAAGCTCAAGTTTTAAAAATGCGTCAAGCAAACGTTTTAAAGCTCTAAAGCTAGTGCGTAGTAGAATAAAACGTATTGTAGAATTGACAGGAACACCATCAAGCAATGGTCTTGAAGATTTATGGGCACAGATTTATTTACTAGATGGCGGTGCAAGACTTGGCAAAACATTAGGTGCATATAGAGATAAATATTTTGTTCCTGGAAAGCGTAATCAAACAATCATATATAAATATACACCAAAAGATGGAAGCTTTGAAATGATTAAACAAGCTATTAGTGACATTTGCATTAGTATGAAAGCTAGTGATTATCTTACACTACCAGATGTTATACATAATACTATTCCAGTAACACTTGATGTATCTGCAAAGAAGTCTTATACACAGCTAGAAACAGAACTGCTTCTACAGGTAGAAGAAAATACGATTACAGCACAAAGCGCAGGAGTGCTAACTGGAAAACTTTTACAGCTTTGTAATGGAACAATTTATGATGAAAGTAAAAAACCTGTCAAAGTCCACAACTGTAAATTGGAAGCCTTTTTAGAGTTGATTGAACAGCTAAATGGACAACACGCTTTAGTATTTTATAACTTCCAACATGATAGAGATAGATTAGTTGAAATATTAGCAAAATATAATTTGCGTGTTAGAGTTTATTCTCAGGCAAAAGATGAAATTGACTGGAACAATGGAGAAATTGATATTTTATTAGCACACCCTGCAAGCTGTGGTTATGGATTAAATCTCCAACAGGGCGGACATCATGCCATTTGGTTTGGTTTAACATGGAGCTTAGAACAATATGAACAGGCAAATAAGCGATTACATAGACAAGGGCAAGAATATCCAGTTGTTATTCACCATTTGGTTGTACAAGGTGGAATGGACGAAACAGTTATAGAAGCATTGCAAAATAAAGGTGATATACAAAATGCACTTATGGATGCTCTGAAAGTTCGTATCAATAAATTGCACAATTAAAAAAAAGGAAGTGGTATTCATGAACAAAGAAAAAATTGCAGAAATTGCACGTACAGCAGCAATAGAAGTTCTTGATAAAAAAGATAAACTATTTGATGAGGAGTTTGATGCCAGATACCATGATGTAAACCTCCTAATGAAAAATTATCGCAAGTTAAAAGTGCATTATGCTCATGTTTCACCTGAAACTTTAGAGGTTAGTTCCATTTGCTCCATACGCAACAAAACAGGTTTGATGATGAGCCATGTGGATAAAATGCTTACGGCATATAAGGCTTTATGTCAAGAAGCAGGAAATTTTGATGAAATTCGCAGATGGAAAGCGCTTTATTTAAGATATATTGGTGAGGAAAAGCTGAGTATAGATAGTATTGCAGAACGCTTAAATATTGATAAGAGAACATTTTATAGGGACATCAATAAAGCAATGGAGGATATGGCTGTTTTACTGTTTGGCATTGAGGCTATTGGCACATGGAAACATACCTCACGAGTCCGCTAACAAATAAAAAGTCCTTACATAATAAAATTTACCTAACACTTATAAAAGCCTGTTAAACGGCTTTTATGGGCGATAAACCTGTCTTGCTTGACAGGTTTTTATTTTTATTATTTATCTGATTTTTATATTTTAAGTTTTATTTTAATATTTATAAAAATTTTTTATGAAAAAAATTCTAAAAAAGTATTGACATTAACACGATAGCGTGTTATAATAAATACATAAAGAAAAAGAAAATAAATCAAATAAAAAAAGGAGCCGATAGATATGAAAAATACAAATAACTGGTACATGGAAGGCATTAAAGATATAATGAGCAAACAACAATTTGAGATTGATGAATTAGAAGCAGCTATTACTTATATGGAAAGTAGAGAAAACGAAACAGAAGCAAACCTCAAAATGATTGCAGAATATAAGCAGGAACTTGCTGAAGCAATAGAGGATTTGAAAAGTACAAAACAATATATGAAATCAGTAGAAAAATATATCGCATAAACAAGTCGAAACACCCGAAAGGGTGTCCACTGAGGGATAGCCTCCCAGTGCTGAAGATGACAGGCTAGAAAGGATGATTAAAATGAAAACTTGTAGAATGTGTAGACACTGTAATCCAATGAATATTTGCGGAAGCGATTGCGAATGTAAAGCAAAATCAGATAATGAAATCATATTTGAGGTTTCTGAAGATGATAACATTTGCTTTTATGGAGAACAGAATGATGAACCTTGTCAGTATTATGAAGCAAAATAAAAAAAAGTGGCTCGTTATCAAACAGTGATTTGAATACAAGCCATGCAGGTATGATATACCCACTCATAACCAGGTGAAGTATATCATACCTGTTTTTTAAAGTCAATATTAAATGAAAAAGAGGTGTACATGATATGGGAAAATATACAGTAATATCCACAGTTCTATATGCGATTGCAGAAGAACTTGCAAAAAAAAAGCAATGGACAGTATGCCAAAATTAAGAGAGGGTGAAGAAATTCAAAAAGAATGGTATGAAAATGGTGTGTACTATAGAGAAACAAGGTTTGATGGTAAAACATACCTTAGTCAATATGATTTTAGACAAAATAAAGTTAGCTTTTTAGAGGCAAGTTAACTGAAACATTACAATGAAACATTTCTTTTTATTCACATATTAGACACGAAATTCAAATTTAGAGAAAATAAATCAAGCGAATGTTTCAGCCCCAAATGTTTCATTGTTTCAGCAATGTTTCACCTAATGTTTCAGTGCAAACCATTGATTTTATAGGATTTTTCTTATATTGAAACAATGAAACATTTATTTCTATATAATATAAAATTAGAGAGATTAGGGGGTGTATAGGGTATATATACCCTTCTAATACCTCTAATATATAAAAAAGTTTACAACCAATGTTTCAGAGGGAAAAGGAGTGGTAAATTATGGATAAATTACAAGTTTTAAATTATGATGGAAAAGAAGTAAGAATAACCATCTTCAATGGCAATCCATGGTGGGTATTAGTAGATGTGTGCAGAGTATTGGAAATAAAAAATGTACAATGGGCTGCTGTGAAGCTCAAAAGTGATGAAAAATGTGTTCGTCAAGTAGAAACTGTTCATGGCATACAGAAATTAACTCTTATCAATAAATCAGGTCTTGATTCTACTATTACCCATCACACCAATAAACTAGAGGCAAATGCTTTTAAACAGTGGGTTACATATAAAGCATTACCAACTATTTGCAGAAATAATAATATCTATGGAAAAAAGGCTTTTGTACAATCATCTACAAATCATTCAGAAACCAAAATACTTGAAAAATTGTATGCCCTTTCGGAAGAAAATGGTAAGGAATCAAAATCTGTAATGGATTTTATCACACGATTTGTTAAAGATGAGGAAACAGAAAAATTATTTCTTACAGCAATACATGACGCTCGTTTTGCTGGTTACAAAGATGCCATAAAGGCAATGACACAGCTTTTTGTTGAAGCACAAGCTTGACCATACAATGCTGTTATGCTATAATAACGGCATTGAGGTGATAGAAATGGCACAAAGTAAAGCACATATGGAAGCAACAGGAAGATTTGAAAAGAAGGCATATGATAAAATATTATTTCGAATACGAAAAGATGCTGAACTCAACGGTAATATGATACGTACTCATGCTGAAGCAAGAGGTGAAAGCATAAATGGTTTTTTGTTAAGAGCAGTTACAGAAACTATTGAACGAGATAACAGTTCTACAAAATAGTATTTTATAAATTATATATCATAAGTATTTACAAAGTAAATACAATAGGTTATAATAAAAGTAATGAAAGGAGGCTGTTTTATGGCAGTTGTAAATACGAGTATTAAAATTGACCAGACATTAAAACAAGAGTCACAAGAGTTGTTTGAAAGTTTTGGGCTTAGTCTAAGCTCTGCAATCAATATGTTTTTACGACAGGCTGTACGAGAACAGGCTATCCCTTTTAGAGTTGGAAATCCTCTACCAAATAGTGAAACAATAAAAGCGATTGAAGATGCTAGAAAAGGGATTGGATTAAGTCGAGGATTTACTTCTGTTTCCGAACTAATGGAGGATTTAGATGCTGACGATTAAATATCAAACTACTTTTAGAAAAGATTATAAGCGAATAAAGAAACGTGGATATGATATGAAACAGCTACAAACAGTTATCGACCTTCTTGCATCAGAACAAGAATTACCATCCAAGTATAAAGACCATAAATTAATTGGTGACTATATTGGTTGTCGAGAATGTCATATAGCTCCAGATTGGTTGCTTGTATATGAAGTGATAGAAAAAGAATTGCTTTTATATCTAACAAGAACTGGAACGCATAGCGATATTTTTTGATGTGGAGAGTTTTTTAACAGTGGTGTATCTCAGCCCTTAAATGAGAAATTTATGAGCAAAAAAGAATGCAGAGATAAAATCTGTATTCTTTTTTTTTATATCTTTTTTAGATTTATAAAAATTTTTTATGAAAAAAATTCTAAAAAAGTATTGACATTAACACGATAGCGTGTTATAATAAATACATAAAGAAAAAGAAAATAAATCAAATAAAAAAAAGGAGCTGATAGATATGAGAGGTCAATGCTTAGAAAATGAAATGGAGTATAAAGGTTGGCGAGAGTGCCCACAATGGTATTGCATAAAGACAATATTAAATAATAATGATGGAACCATAAAAAGAGAACTTGTATCAGATGAGAAAACAAAAATTCCCATCGTGATACAAGGTACCGAAAAACCTTTAGATGGCGTGTTTGAAACAACAGAAGCTACAACATATTACACATACCACCGAGGTTACGAGGAAGATATTCGGCAGTTGGTAACAGCAAGAATATAGGCAAATTCAGTTGATTATCTCAATCAATATCATCACCTACTTTTCTATTATTATTTGAGAACTTTTCCTTTTTCGAAAATCATATTGGTTTTGAAAAACTTTACCATTAAATGTAGTTTCTCTATAATATATGCCATCTTCATACCATTCATGTTGTATTATTTCACCATCTCGTATTTCTGGCATACTATCTTTTGCTTGCTTTGCAAGTTCTGTTGCAATAGTAAATAAAACTGTTGAAAGCACACTCATTGTTTCTGAGTACCATCTTCACTTAGAAGTTCCTCGATAGTACAACCATAAAGTTTTGAAAGCTGTGGTAACTTATCAGCTCTTGGCTTTGAAATACCCAGTTCCCACTTACTTACTGCAGATTCCTTTACACCTATAATTTTAGCAACCTCTTTTTGCGTAAGATAACCTGCGTATAGTCTTCGTTTTTTCATGGCATTCATTTTTTTTCACCTCCTATATAAGTCTTAAAAGTTGTTTTTTATATTTATATTCTTATTATAATATAATAAATATTAAAAGTCAACTTATTTTCATATTTTTTTCATAAAAATTTCCTTGACAATATGAATTAAAAGATATATAATTGATTTTAAAGAAAGGCGGTGATGTCTATGGATGCTATGGACGGATTTGGAGAACGTCTTAGGAAACTGAGAAAAAATGTTGATATTACACAAGCTGAACTTGCAGATATTGTTGGTGTTGTACCATCAGCAATTGGGAAATATGAACGTCTTCCGCACTCATTTCCTAGTGTAGAAGCACTTGTTAAACTTGCGGACTATTTTAATGTAAGTATAGATTATCTATTAAAAGGGATTCAGACGGTTCCTGCTGCAGTAGAAAACAATATTAGTGGTCAGCTGTCAAACAGCCCATTGATACAAGCAAATCATGGTGGTATCATATTTCATGGTAATAATGATAATAAGCAAGTTCTTTCTCCAGAAGCAGAAGAACTGTTACATATTTATGAAACACTTGGAGGACGTAACCGTTTGAAGCTTCTCAATTATGCTATAGAATTAGAAGAAAATACGGAAGGGAGTACAAAATGAAAGTATCACTGGAAATTAAACAAAAATGTTCCTTTTTTTGGCTGAGAGGTATTCGCAGAGCGAGAATAGATAAGTGTTGTGCAAAATGTTTTATGGGAGATGCTTTTCATGAGATTTATGAAGGAACACACTATAAAGAGAAAGCACTTGTGGAACTTGATATTACACCAAATAATCAAGTGAAGGCATATTATCTTTGTGGCTTGAGTAAAGGTTTTAAATATGAAGATAATACGCATGTTGCTTTTGTACCATGTGAGGGACAAAATATTGAAATTGATAATGACAAAATTCACCTCATGATTACGGATGCTCGTCAAATAGAATTTCAAAGTTATCAGCCAAATCCAGAGGGCGAATTTACAGAAGAACAACGTACTTGTCGTAACTGGATATTTGCGAATTATCTATTGGATGGAATGCCACTATGAAACGTGCAGCCCTCTACATTAGAGTTTCTACGCTAGAACAGGCACAAGAAGGTTATTCTATTGGAGAACAAAAAGAACGTTTGATTGCATATTGCAAGGCTAAAGATTGGATTATTGCTGACATTTATGTAGATGGAGGTTATACAGGCAGCAATCTTAATCGTCCTGGTATACAAAAATTAATGTCGGAAACAGATAAATTTGATTTAGTGCTTGTTTATAAGTTAGATAGACTTTCCCGTTCTCAAAAAGATACACTTTACCTTATTGAAGAAGTATTTAAAGTAAACAATGTAGATTTTATATCAATGCAGGAAAGTTTTGACACATCTACACCATTTGGAAAGGCAATGATAGGCTTACTTGCCGTGTTTGCTCAATTAGAACGAGAACAAATCAAAGAACGCACTTGGATGGGAAAAATAGCAAGAATAAAGGCAGGATTACATCAAGGTGGTGGCTTTATTCCTATAGGGTATGATTATCATGATGGTAAACTTGTTATTAATCCATATGAAGCAGAACAAGTAAGAAAAATATTTGAATGGTATATTGCTGGTGGCTCTTTGAAAACAATCACTGACCGTTTACAATCAGAAGGCTATACCAATAAATATAGCAGTTATAGTTCATGGTCGACTGTTAGGAATGTTTTAGGAAACAAAACATATACTGGCTGTTTACATTTTGGAGGTGTATCAGTGGAAAATGCACATGAAGCAATCATTAGTGAAGAACAATTCAATACAGCACAAATTTTAAGAGCAAAACGTCGCCATAAATACGGAAGTACAGCATTTCAATCAGAACATCTTTTGACAGGTATGCTTTTTTGTGGACATTGTGGTGGAAGATATTATTTGCGAGATACTGGCAGATATCGTTATTATGCTTGTTACTCTCGTACAAAACAATCAAGTAGTATGATAAAAGACCCAAACTGTAAAAATAAAATATGGAAAGCCTCTGTGCTGGAAGCTAAAATTGAGACTCAAATTTATAAATTGCTTCAATCTCCAAATACGGCAGAAGATATTATTGCTAGTAAATCAAAAGTTGTTCCTATCAATAAAAAAAATGTAGCTATTGAGAAGCGAATTCGTGAAATAGATAAACAAATAAATAAACTAATGGAATTGTATCAGCAAGATGGTATTCCACCTGAAGTATTAGGAAATAAAATCAATAAACTATATACCGAAAAAACTGCATTACAAAAATCTCTTGAACCAGTTGTTGAAGTAAATAAAATGCCATTTGATTTAGTAGAGAAACTAATTTCTGATGCTGTACAAATATGGGAATTTGCAGATGAAACACAGAAGCGACAAATTATGCAAAGTCTCATATCAAAAATTGTACTGAATAATGATGATGTAAAAATAGAATGGAGTTTTTAAGATTAAAGAAATAGTTGATGTACATATTCATATAAATCGAACTTACAAAATCTATAAACTATTATCATATCAAATTTTGAAGCAATAATATCAAAATAAATGAGGGGAAAGTAAAAGGGCAGTAATGCCCTTTTTTTATTTATCATAAACTCCCATTCTATCATGTATCACAAATAGCCTCAACATCGTCCCTGTAAGCATAAGCTGTCCTTTTTCGTCCCCTTTTAATGCCCCTTTCGCAATAAGTTTTTGAACGGTAGGCTTTGCCCAATCTGGCATATTTTCATCTATGTAATTGTAAATCATTTCTGCACCTTCTTTCACATCATTTTCAGACAACTTCCTTTTAAAATCCAGCCATTGTACTTCATTTCTTACAAAAGGTTCCGGACAAATTTTCCCCGTGACATCATAATGACGCAGTACATTTTCCAATGGGACACTATATTTCCCCATAAGCATTTTTACTACTGCAATCGTTGTGTCCTGCGTTTGCTCATTGATATAGTATTGTCCATTGCTGTCTTTTTCGCTGCACATTTCTACACCGATACTATTGTTGTTTCTGCATTTTTCATGTCTGTAGCTTT
>CAJUKL010000023.1 GCA_910587195.1 uncultured Clostridia bacterium
GTTCAGTTTTCAAGGAACAATACTCTCTTTTTTTCGACTTCTTTCGAAATCGACAAATAATATTATATCAGCATTTTTTTAATTGTCAAGCATTTTTTTAATTTTTTTAAAATTATTTTTTTACTTGTTCTTGCTGACTATATTTATCTATTATACACCTTTTTAATAGCTTGTCAACACTTTTTTTTATTTTTTTTGATATTTTAAAAAATTATTATATTTTCATTATTATGTCCCTAATTATAAGCCTCCTATAATATATTATTTTTTATTACAGGAGGCTTTTACTCTATGTCCTTATAATAACTGAAATTAAAAAAAAGAAACATCTTATTTTCAAATTTTTCAGTAATATCATTTTTTCGTAAAAAATACTTTTTACTCTTTCAAAAAATATTATAATTTTTTCTATTTATTATCACTTTTATCTTCAATCAAAAAGTTTTTTGCAGTTTCAATTTCTTTTGCTTGTTGCTGAGTATTTAAAGCTAACTTTTCACCACACTCTAAACCACTTTTAAATATATTTTGAGCACCTTGCAACATTCCACCACCTCCATCCTTTTTTGCTCCTCCGCCCAATAAAGCAAGAGCTTTTGTTATATCTGCAGCATTTGGCTTTTTAGCCATAACAAACACCTCCTAAAATTTTCACTCTAGAATCTTTTTATTTATTTTATTATAACCTATCCAAAATAGTCAAGGCAAAAGAACAGTAACAAAATTTTTAAAATTTGATATGATAAAAAAGATGAAATCTTGAAAGTATTCTATTTCAAGATTTCATCATAATAAATTTACTGATTTTTACAGATTAAATTATTTTTTTCTTGGAAAGCTAATTTCTGCTTGTGCCGCTGCCAATCTAGCGATAGGTACACGGAATGGTGAGCAGGAAACATAATCCAAGCCAATCATATGGCAGAATTCAACAGAAGATGGATCTCCGCCATGTTCACCACAAATACCTAAATGAATGTCAGGGCGTACTGGTTTTGCTTTTTCTACAGCCATTTGCATTAACAAGCCAACACCTGTTCTATCCAATCTAGCTGTTGGGTCACATTCATAAATATTTTTATCAATGTAATCTGCCAAAATTTTACCAGCATCATCACGAGATAAACCATAAGTCATTTGTGTCAAGTCATTTGTACCGAAGGAGAAGAACTCTGCTTCAGAAGCAATCTGGTCAGCGGTCAAAGCAGCACGAGGTATTTCAATCATAGTACCAACAAGGTATTTAAGAGTTTTTCCTTTTTCTTCCATAACTTTGTTTGCTGTTTTTACAACCACTTCTTTTACATATTTTAATTCTTTAATTTCACCAATCAAAGGAATCATAATTTCAGGTACAATTTCAATACCTTTTTCTTGAGAAACTTCAACTGCAGCTTCAATAATTGCTTTTGTCTGCATTTCAGCAATTTCAGGATAGCTTACAGCAAGACGGCAACCACGATGTCCCATCATAGGGTTCAATTCATGCAAACCTCTTGCTTTAATTTTCAATTCTTCTACAGTTTTACCTGTTTCTTTTGCCAAAATTTCAAATTCTTCTTCTGTGTTTGGCATAAATTCATGGAGAGGTGGGTCAAGAAGACGGATTGTAACAGGTCTTTCTCCCATTGCCTCATAAATACCTTTAAAGTCATCTTTTTGGAATGGCTCAATGCCTGCAAGAGCTTCCACTCTTTCTTCTACACTGTCAGAAAGAATCATTTTTCTAAATTTCATAATTCTTTCACCTTCAAAGAACATATGCTCTGTTCTTGTCAAGCCAATACCTTCTGCGCCAAAGTCAATTGCAACTTTTGCATCTTTTGGAGTATCTGCATTTGTTCTTACTTTAAGGCTTCTCTTTTCGTCTGCCCATTTCATAAAGGTAGCAAAGTCACCAGAGATTTCAGGGTCAACTGTTGGAATATCTTCATTATAGATATTACCTGTAGAACCATCTAAGGAAATATAGTCACCTTCTTTAATCGTTGCGCCACCCAAAGTAAATGTTTTTTCTTCTTCATTCATGCGAATTTCTTCACAGCCAGATACACAACAAGTACCCATACCACGTGCTACAACGGCTGCGTGAGATGTCATACCACCACGAACTGTTAAAATACCTTGTGAAGCAACCATACCTTCAATATCTTCTGGAGAAGTTTCCAAACGAACAAGGATAACTCTTTCGCCTGTTTCTGCATGTGCTTTTGCATCTTCTGCTGTAAAGTAAACTTTACCAGCGGCAGCACCAGGAGAAGCAGGTAAACCTTTTCCAATAGATTTTGCAGCTTTTAATGCTTTTTGGTCAAAAGCAGGGTGTAAAATCTGGTCAAGCTGTTTTGGTTCTACTTTCATCAAAGCTTCATCTGTTGTGATAAGACCTTCATTTACCATATCAACAGCAATTTTTAAAGCAGCATTTGCTGTTCTTTTACCATTTCTTGTTTGCAAGAAATACAATTTTCCTTCTTCAACTGTAAATTCCATATCTTGCATATCTTTGTAATGGTTTTCCAATTTATTTGCAAGTTCCATAAATTGATTATATACATCAGGCATATCTTGTGCTAACTGTGCGATTGGTTTTGGTGTACGAACGCCAGCAACAACGTCTTCGCCCTGTGCATTTACAAGATATTCACCAAGCATAGCTTTTTCGCCAGTTGCAGCATTTCTTGTAAACGCAACACCAGTACCAGAAGTGTCACCTTTATTACCAAATACCATCATTTGAACGTTTACAGCAGTACCCCAGCTATAAGGAATATCATTCATTCTTCTGTATACAAATGCTCTAGGGTTGTCCCAAGAACGGAATACTGCTTTTGCAGCTTCTAACATTTGTTCTTTAGGGTCTTGAGGGAAATCTTTGCCTTGGTCTTCTTTATAAAGTGCTTTAAATTTTTCTGCGATTTCTTTCAAGTGGTCTGCTGATAAATCAGTATCATATTTTGCACCAACATTTTCTTTGTATTCATCTAACAATCTTTCAAATTTTGATTTTGATACACCGATAACAACATCAGCAAACATCATAATAAATCTTCTGTAAGAATCATACGCAAATCTTTCATTGTTTGTTTTCTTTGCAAGAGCCTTTACAGAAACGTCATTCAAACCTAAGTTCAAAACAGTGTCCATCATACCAGGCATAGAAGCTCTAGCACCAGAACGTACAGATACCAACAATGGGTCTTCAGGGTCGCCTAATTTTTTTCCTGCAATTTCTTCCAATTTTTTCAAAGCAGCTTCAATCTGCTCAATCATTTCTGGTGTAAATTTTTTTCCACCTTCGTTATATTCTGTACAAGCTTCTGTTGTAATGGTAAAACCTTGAGGAACTGGCAATCCTAAATTTGTCATTTCGGCTAAGTTTGCACCTTTACCGCCTAAAAGGTTTCTCATGGAAGCGTTTCCCTCGTTAAACATGTACACATATTTTTTGCTCATGCTAAAAATACCTCCTAACAAATAAATTCATCATACGTGAGTTACATTGATTTTTTGATATGGTCTAACAAAATACAGGGTACTAATAAATTTTTTTTGTTTTGCATATCTTATCTTTACTAATATACCACTTTTTAGCAAAAAGTACAACAACTTATTTTAATTTTTTTGATTTTCTCGCTTTGCAAGCCTTTTTAGAACTCCATTTTTTGTTTTAAATATTCTGTTAATTTATCAATCGCAACTCTATCTTGTTTCATCGTATCTCTATCTCTTATAGTTACTGCTTTATCTTCCAAAGAATCAAAATCAAAGGTAATGCAGAAAGGAGTACCAATTTCATCCTGTCTTCTATAACGTTTTCCAATGCTACCAGCATCATCATAGTCACAATGGAAATCTTTTAAAAGCATATGATACACTTCCAACGCCTGTTCAGATAATTTTTTAGAAAGAGGCAATATTGCTGCTTTTACTGGTGCAATCGCAGGGTGAAAATGCAATACAGTTCTAACATCCCCATCTTCCAAAGTTTCCTCATCATAAGCATTGCATAAAAATGCTAATGTCATTCTGTCAGCACCCAAAGATGGCTCAATGCAATATGGAATATATTTTTTATCTTCTTCTTGGTCAAAATAGGTCATATCTTCTCCGGATACATTTTGATGACAAGTCAAGTCAAAATCTGTTCTGTCTGCAATGCCCCAAAGTTCTCCCCAACCAAAGGGGAATAAAAATTCAATATCTGTTGTTGCATTACTGTAGTGAGAAAGTTCTTCTTTTTCATGGTCACGCAAGCGAATATTTTGCTCTTTTATGTTTAAGTTTAATAACCATTCTTTACAATATTTTCTCCAATATTCAAACCATTCTAAATCTGTTCCAGGCTTACAGAAAAATTCTAATTCCATCTGTTCAAATTCTCTTGTACGGAAAGTAAAATTACCTGGTGTAATTTCATTTCTAAAAGATTTTCCAACTTGACCAATTCCGAAAGGCAATTTTTTTCTAGTTGTTCTTTGCACATTTTTAAAATTAACAAAGATACCTTGTGCTGTTTCTGGTCTTAAATACACCGTATTTTTTGCATCTTCTGTTACCCCTTGAAAGGTTTTAAACATCAAATTAAATTGGCGAATATCTGTAAAATTGTGTGCGCCACAGCTTGGGCAAGTAATTTTTTGTTCTTCAATAAATTTTTTCATTTCCTCATTGCTCCAAGCGTCAATGCTAACTTCTTCCATGCCTTTTTCTTTTCTATATTCTTCAATAATTTTGTCAGCACGGAATCTTTCTTTACATTCTTTGCAATCCATCAAAGGGTCACTAAAACCGCCTACATGACCTGAGGCTACCCAAGTTTGTGGATTCATCAAAATAGCACAGTCTACCCCAACGTTATAAGGACTTTCTTGTATAAACTTACGCCACCATGCCTTTTTAACATTATTTTTTAATTCCACACCAATAGGACCATAATCCCAGGTATTTGCCAAACCACCATAAATTTCAGAGCCCGGATAAACAAAGCCTCTGTTTTTTGCTAATGCTACGATTTTTTCCATTGTAACTTCCATTTTTTAAAACTCCTTTCTAAAAATAAAAAAACTTTCGTGCCTTACAATACTGTAAGGGACGAAAGTAATCCGCGGTTCCACCCTTTTTGACTAAAAAATAGTCCTCTTTTTGTTGTTCTGCTCCAAAGTGCCCTTCTCTGTTTTCTACTACATTGTTTTCAGCCAATCACAATGTTCTCTGTAAAGTATCATACAGGTACTCCTCTTTTTCAACGCAGCTTTTTAAGTTTTCTATACTCTATCACGACTTTTTACTAAAGTCAATTCTTTTTTTATTTTTATGCGGTTACCCTTATTGTACTAGAAAAATATACTCTATTGTGCTATCATTAATCTTATCTTTATTTTTTCAGCAAGGAGGGATATTATAAATTATAAATAAGTTATTATTTATTGCGCTATGGTGGTCTTATCAGCATTATTCTTATTTTTATTGCAACACAACTGGAGGAAGGTACTAAAAGAACAGTATTAGCAGCCATTGGATTCATGAGTCTTGGTTTAAATATTGTACAGTCCCTAGCTTTTTATCAATGTCCCGGTTGTGGGCATGTTCTTCCTACTAATACAAACTTGCCTAAATATTGTCCCGAATGTGACAAAAAGTTAAACTAAAAACCCTTATTTGAAGGAGGGCTAAAATTTAATTTTTTATCAAAATTTCTTGTTTGCAAAGGAATATGAATATGTACTGCAATATATTCTTCTAATATTTTATACAATTCTCTATTTACTTCTTCTGAAACAGAAAATTGAAAAGAATTTTTAATCGGTTGAGAAAACACAAAAGATAAAGCATTTTTTGCACCTGCTGATAATTTTTTACCTTCATTTTTGTGCTCCTGGCACACCATTCCCCCTGCCACCGCGGAAAAATATTGTGCTTTTTTTCCGCAAACAACACATTTTTCTGTCAAATCGGGCATAAATCCTGTCAGTTGTAAAAATTTCATTTCAAAAATGCGGCTTACCAATTCCGGACTGCCTTTTCCCTTTGACAATACTTGTAATGTTTTAAGTAATAGCAATAAAATATCATCATGTTCTATGCCCATCATGGTTGTTTTTTCCACAAAATCCAAAAGATAAACAGCCTGCGTAAATTTGTTTATATCCAATCGAATTTCAAAAAAACTTTCTAATAAATCAATTTGTTCCACATAATAATATTTTTTGCTTTCAGAAACTTGAAAATCACCATAACAAAATAATTGCGTACCTGCTAACAATTTACTTTTTTGTTTTCTTGCGCCCTTTGCAGTTATCCATATTTTTCCTAATCCTTTTGCAAGGACAATCATCTGTTTACTTGTTTCTCCTTTTGGCATTTCCTTTAAAACGATGCCTCTTATGACCGTTGTTCCCAATTCAGCACCTGCGTTTCTACACTTTTATGTTTTTTTGATTTTTGTACTTGTTTATAATTTAAGTAGTCTAACACATTTCCGCTTTCTGCAAACTTTTTCCAATAAAAAAATTCCATAATTGCGTACCTCTTTTCTATTGTGTGTCTATAACATTATTCTTTGCAAATCTCCATGCTCTATACTGGCAAAAAACGACAATCTTTTTTTAAAAAATAAAAAGGTAAGAGGCAGCATAGAAATAACAGAATGTAAGGATTTTATATTTTTTTGCTGTCATATCCAAAATTTTTTAACAAAAAGTCACTATCTCTCCAATCTTTTTTTACTTTTACCCAAAGCTGTAAATAGATAGGAGAACCTAGTAAACGTTCTACATCTGTTCTAGAACGGGAACCAATCTTTTTTAACATACTTCCCTGTTTTCCTATCACAATCCCCTTGTGAGATTCTTTTTCACAATAAATAGTTGCTTGCACATCCACTAGATTTTTATTTTCTCTTTTTTTCATTGCTGTAACTTCTACTGCAATGCCATGTGGAATTTCATCTTCCAGTAAATGTAATGCTTTTTCCCGAATAATTTCAGAAACAATTTGTCTTTCTGGCTGGTCTGTCACCATATCTTCCGGAAAATATTGAGGCCCTTCTGATAAATATTGCTGAATCACTTTTAAAAGCTCGGCCGTATTTTGTCCTTTGATAGCAGAAATCGGAACAACTTCTGCAAAAGGATAGAGTTGTCTATAATTGTCAATCACCTGCAATAATTTTTCTTTTTCTATGGTATCAATTTTATTAATCACTAAAATAACAGGTGTTTTTACATTTTTTAGTCGCTCTATTACATACTTATCTTTTTCTAGAACTTTTTCTGTTGGTTCAATAAGCATCAAAACAACATCTATTTCATTCAAAGCATTTTCTGCTGCTTTTACCATATATTCGCCTAATTTATGTTTTGGCTTATGGATTCCAGGGGTATCAATAAAGATACATTGGAAATCTTCTTTTGTTAAAATACTTGTAATTTTATTTCTTGTTGTTTGTGGTTTATTTGAAATAATTGCAATTTTTTCTCCTATCAAATGATTCATTAGTGTTGACTTTCCAACATTTGGTCTGCCCACTAATGAAATAAAACCTGATTTCAATTTAATTCCTCCTTTAAATCCTTATGCATTTTTAACGGATGATAGAATAGAGCAAAATTTTATTGTAGTTCTATCAATTTTTGTTTTATCGCTTGAAAATCCTCCCAAGCGGGGCGTTTTTTTGTTTCATCTCTCAACAGCGCGGAAGGATGAAAAGTAGAAGTAATCCAATAACCTTTTCGCTCTAACCACTGTCCTCTTTGTTTGGTAATGCGAAAAGTTGGAGAAATAATAGCTGTACCAGCAATTCTTCCCAAGCAAACAATAATTTTAGGTTTCACCAGCATAAGTTGATAGCGTAAATAATTCAAGCAAGCCTCCTGTTCATCTTCCTGTGGGTCCCTGTTTCCGGGTGGTCTACATTTTACAACATTTGCAATATATACATCATCTATTGTTAAATCAATCGCCTTTAACATTTTATCTAATAATTGACCAGCAGGACCAACAAATGGAATTCCTTGCAAATCTTCCTGTTGTCCAGGCCCTTCTCCAATAAACATAATATCTGCATTTTTATTTCCTTTTCCTATCACAACATGATTTCTTGTTTCCCATAGTCGACATTTTTTGCAATAATAGCAAGCACCTTCTAATGTTTCCCAATTTTTTTCAGCCATAGTTTCACCTCATTTCTATTTTGTAACACTGAAAAAGAGATTTCAAATTTTCCTCTAATGATTCTCCTGCGCCATAATCATAACTAAAAATAAGTCCTTGACTACTTCCTCCTACAGTAATATGTATTTTTGTATTTCCTTCTGCATTATCAATTACTACTGTTGCTGTCATTTGATTACTATTCCGCCAAGTATAATATTCTATTACAACAATAACCGCTTTTTTTCCCTCTCCAAAATCAATTGTACATTTGTCAATGATATTCTTTCCTATTTTTCTAATAAAATTTCCTTTTGTTTCTACCCATTCCTGTAATACCTTTATGCTTTCTTCTACAGATAATGTAACATAAATATCACTATACATATAGATTTCCCCTTTTTTTAAGTAACAGACAACAATAAATCTGTTATTTCTTCCAAACATTTTTTAATTTCTCTATAATGGAGTGGAAAATAAGCTCCTGCCATACTTCCAGAAAGATATACAACTGTTCCTTTTTGTTCTGGTTTTGCAACAGCCAACATGGTTACATTTCCCTTTGAAAATACTGCTGTTACTATTTCCTGTCCATTTTCCAAACGAACGCTGCATACATCACTCACTCCCCCCTGCGATTTCCCCCAAAAACATAATTTTTCAATCACTTTTTGTGGGGAAAGAGAAACCAATAATTCTATTTTTTGTGTTTCTCCCTCCAACAAGCGATGCAGCCAGCCATCTTTTTTTATTTTCATTTTTTACTCTCCTATAATGTAAAACCAATGGGAAGTAATTCCTTAACAGAATATGTTTTTATTTCACCTAATTCGTTTTCTAATACTACCATTCCTTCTGGCATAAATTCCAAAAGCACTTGACGGCAAATACCACAAGGTGGTGTTATATTTCCACTGTCAGACACAATAGCAATTTTTTCAAAATTTTTTACACCTTCTGATACTGCCTTAAAAAGAGCAGTTCTTTCTGCGCAACAAGTTGCACCATAACTTGCATTTTCTATATTGCAGCCATAAAACACCATTCCATCTTTTGTTAATAGTGCTGCCCCTACTTTAAAGTGAGAATAAGGTACATAAGCATACTCCATTGCTTTTTTTGCCTGTTCTATCAATTCTCTGTTTGTCATTTTTTTCTCCTTAAATATGTTTTACAATACAAAGCCCGTTTTTTGCAATATCAATTTCTGTTTTTGTATCATTTCTTTTTCTTCTTCTGGTTCCATATGGTCATAGCCCATCAAATGAAGCATACTATGTATGGTTAAAAAAGCAACTTCTCTTTCCAATGAATGTTCATATTCTTCTGCTTGTTGTTGTGCCTTATCTATAGATATAATAATATCACCCAATACAATTTCATTTTTTTCATTTACATCTGCAATTTCGCCTTCTTCAAACGTCAGTTGCGGAAAAGAAAGAACATCTGTTGCTTTATCTATGTTTCTAAACTCTCGATTGATAGCTTGTATTTCTTCATTTGTAACAATCGAAACACTAATTTCACATTCTGTTAAAAACTTTTCTACTTCCAGGCTTGTCCATACTGCCTTTTTAATAATCTCCTCCCATTTTTCTCCCCATACAAAATTTGTTCTGTTATCAATGTCAATTGTCATTGTTTTACTTCCTCCACTTTTCGTTGTTTTTTTGCTTCATCCATTTCTTCTTTTTTGGGATATGCAACTCTATTATGATACATTCCCTTAAACACTTCAATAAATGACTTTCTGATTGTTTCTAAATCCGAAATTGCTAGACCACTTTGGTCAAGCTGTCCATCATCTAATTTATCTTTTATCAAAGTTTTAATAAAACCTTCCACTTCATCTAACGTTTTCCCCTGTCCTAGCATACTTCTAACGGCAGCTTCCACAGTATCCGCTATCATTATAATAGCAGACTCTCTGCTTTGCGGAATAGGGCCATTATAGCGATAATCTTCTTCTTTCACTTCATCTGCACCATATTGTTTTAAGGCTTTATAATAAAAGAATTTTACAAGAGAAGTTCCATGATGTTCCTGTATCATATTAATAATTACTTTAGGTAATCCTTTTTCTTTTGCCATTTGAACGCCTGCCGTTGTATGAGCTGTAATAATTTGCGTACTGCTATAAGGTTCCATCTGGTCATGGGGATTTTCACCCGCTTGATTTTCACTAAAATACAAAGGATATTTCAGCTTTCCAATATCATGATAATACGCACCTACTCTTGCTAATGCTACATTTGCATCAATTTCATAAGCAGCCGTTTCTGCTAAATTTGCCACAATCAAGCTATGATGATAGGTTCCAGGTGCTTCAATCATCAATCTTCTTAATAATTCATTATTAGGGTTTGTCAATTCTAGCAAACGCAGGGAAGTATTTGCCTCAAAAGTTGCCTCCCAAAAAGGTAAGCTACCAATTACTAATATTACTGTAACCAATCCAATGGCTGCACCATAAGCACTAGAAAAGAGTAAACCTTGAGAATATCCTTTTTCAAAAAATAGTCCTACTGCTATCATAGAAACAAAATTTACTGCTGCCACACAAACAGCCACCGGAAAAACATATTTTCTTTTTTCCGCATATCTTGTAATCAGTGCTGCAAATTCTCCCGTCAACAAAAAATAGAGCAAAAATTCCACATCTCCATTAAACACAAAGCAACCTATAATACTGACAAAACAATTTAAAAGCAATGCTACCCTTCTGCTAATCAGCAAAGAAATTAACATAGGAAATACCACCAAAGGAATCAAAGTAAAATATGGCACTTCACTCATTACCCGCAATAACAATACCATAGCAATATAAATTGTAAAAAGCATCATCATTTCATTTTTTTTCAGACTATGCCACTTTTTGTTGCTGGAATAAAAAAACAAAAAGACACTACCAAAAATAAGTAATACCACGATAATACTGCTTAAAACTGGCAACATTGTTTTTGTTGCATTTTCCGTATTAATTAAATTCATAGCATTTAACTTATCATAAATTTCGGCTGTAATAATTTCCCCTTCATCAACAATCTTTTGATTCTTCTTTATGATAATATCTTCCACTTCATCTTGTTTTTTTTGTTTTGCTAAAGCTATCGCATCTGTATCCAATATTAAATTTGCTTTTAAGGCACTGTTTAGGACAGCCCTTCCCATTTCCTGTAATTCTGCATTCCATTCTGTTTGATACAAATTCATACTAACTTGTTCTTTATTTTTTTCCAGTGATTCTGAAGTAATTCCTTGCTCATAGATACTATTGGCAATCGTAAGACAAGTTTTTTGAAAAGCGAGCTTGTCCTGCTGACTCAGTGCCTGATAAGCACTGTATTGTCTTACAGATAAAACCACTGGCAATTTAAGTGAAGTATTTTTAATTGCATTTGAGAGGCTTTCTCCTGCACGTAATGTTCCCTGCATTTCATCTAATCTTTTAAAAAAATCTTCTATTTCAGAAATAGATTGTTGTTCTACTTCTAAATCATGTTTATATAAAGGGCCTACCGTTGCAGCTGCTTCTGTCTTTTTCTTTTCCGTTGCAATCACATCTACTTCATCTTTTAATGCAACATATTTTTTGGTTGCCACAGAGCCAATTTGTACACTTTCCATTGTTTGTATATAAGACCCTGTAGCAATACAAATAACCGTAAGTAAAAACCCAATCCCTAATAATACAATAGAAAAATACTTTCTATCTGAAAAACTTTTTTTATCATTTTCCATAATTCTCACTTCCGTTTTTTATTTTCAAATTTTTCATAAGCCTGTATAATTTTTTGTACGAGTGGATGCCTTACCACATCTTTATTGGTCAATGTAATGATACCAATGTCTTCAATACCTGACAATATTTTTGTAGACTCCAATAGTCCAGAACGTTTTCCCTCTGTCAAGTCAATCTGTGTCAAATCGCCTGTAATCACCGCTTTAGAACCATAACCAATTCTTGTTAAAAACATTTTCATTTGTTCTGGCGTTGTATTTTGTGCCTCATCTAATACAATAAAAGCATTATCTAATGTTCGTCCTCTCATATAGGCAAGCGGTGCTACTTCTATCAACCCTTTTTCCATATTTTTCATAAAAGCGTCTGCTCCCATAATTTCATGCAGCGCATCATATAATGGTCTTAAATAAGGGTCAACTTTTTGTTGTAAATCTCCGGGTAAAAATCCCAATTTTTCCCCTGCTTCAATAGCTGGTCTTGTCAATATAATTCTATTTACTTCTTCATTTTTAAAAGCTGTAATAGCCATAGCCATAGCAAGATAAGTTTTTCCTGTTCCTGCTGGTCCAATTCCAAAGATAACTGTATTTTTTTTAATCAAATCAATATATTTTTTTTGTCCCAAAGTTTTTGGTTTTACTGGACGTCCATTCATTGCCATACAAATAAAATCATCATACACTTTCTCAATTTCCTTAAATTCATCTTTTGCTTGCAATAAATATAATATATTTTGTTCTGTAATTGCTTCCCCTTTTTTTGTCAACACCTCTAAAGAATGTAAAACATTTTCCGCATGAATTACTCCTTTTTCTTCTCCTATAATTTTAATATCATCTCCCCTATTTATAATCTGCACATGACATGCTTGTTCTATTTTTTTGATATTGCTGTCAAATTCTCCAAACACCATGCTAATATTTTGATTTTCTATTTGTATCTTTTTTTCTATTTCTCCCATAGTTCCTCCTTATCATAAAAAAAACTTTTCTTTTTATTCCTCTTTAAAAAAAGAATCCTTTTGTTCTTCACTAATTTCTTCCAATGCGGTTATAGTTGCTGTACCAATTACGTTATCTTGTTCTATATGATATGTAATTTCAATATTTTCAATCTCTCCCTCTACCATTTCCGTTGCTTTTTTCTTTAATAATTCTTCTACTTCTTTTTTTGCTTCTTCTTCCGTTTTTTGTTTTACTACTGTTTCATATTGTTTATAAGTTTCTTCCACCCAAGCTAAAGGCAGTTGAAAATCTCCTATTGCAAATTGATTTCCACCCGTTTTTTGTTTTTCATAAGTTCCCTCTATATTGGGCTGTATTATATTAAGAACTACATCACCTATCAATAAACTTTTATCTTTTTTTTCCTCCCCAATATATTTTTTTTCTGTATTTTGTAAAGCAACTTTTTCCTCTAAAGTATACCATACTTTTCCCAATATCGTTCCCCTTGCATGAACATATTCTCTGCCTACTTCTGCTTCTTCTCCTGCTGCAATAATCACTTCACTACTTATCAGCAAAGCACCTTTTTTTACAACATCTCCAGATTGCACCATAGGAGTACCTACTTCTACTGTAATACTTTGTATCACACTATCTTTTTTTGCAATCAAATTACTTGGTGTAGTTTTATCAATCATTTCAGGCTGTGGTATTGTTTCCACAAGCTTTATCAATGCATTGGTTCCCTTCATAGAAACACTGACCCAAGAAATATCCGCAAATGTTTCCAGCAAGCCCTCTGTAATATTATCTGTACTAATTGTCCATTTTAATGTTCCAGGTGACATTCCCATTTTTTCGCAAGCAGCAAGTAAATCTTCTGTTTGAATCCTCTCATTTCCCTCTACTTCCACCGTCCACAAAAAAGAAGACAGGGTATATAATGCTGCCACAAAAAAAAGCATACCAAAGGCTAATATTTTTCTTTTTTTATATTTTTTAAAAAAAGCCGGCAAACCATACTGGCAAACAATGTCATACTGACATCCTGTTTTTTCTGCACATTCTTTTAAAAGAGAATATCCTTTGATAGAAACATTCATTTGTACTGCACTACCTTTTGGCTGTATATTCCATAAATAAATGCCTCGAAAGGTCGCCATATTTACAAAACGCTCCACAGAAAAACCAGATACTGTTATCATAACATATCCTTGCAAATAATACCATAATGCTAAAAACATTCCTTCACCGCCTTATGTTAAAAATGAAATTCCTTTAATGCTTCCTGTCACAACAATACATTCTGATGTGAGTTGTTTTAAAAGTAATTCTTTCCCTTCAATACGCAACACTCCAGAAGCAGTGCCAACACGCATAATTTCATCGCCATATTCTATAATTCCTTTATAATTTTCAATGGTCAGTTCTTCTTTTCCTGTCAATGAAATAAAAGGAAGATTTAATATAACCTCTTTTGGCAGTTCCAATGCATTTACTACGTTTCTTTTTATTTTTCCACCAAGCAATCGAATCCCCCCTATAAAATATCATTTTTATATACTTATGCAATAGATAACAAAAAAATAATGAATCAAGTGATTAAAATAAGCCAGTGTATATTTCACTTTTTCTTCAAATTTTTTGTTTTTCTTTTAAAACAAAAAAAATTTTTAAAACTTTAGTCCTCTAAAAGTACTTTTTCTGATAAAAGTTCTGATAATTTTTTTATTATTTCTATGCTTTGCTTTGGAATTTTTCCATTTTTATCTTCTGATGTTATAATAGAAATATAATTCGTTTCCTGACAATTATAATCTTTATTGTTCCATGAATCCCAACTTTTTACTTTCATTAATCCCAACAAACAAAAGAAATCAATTCCTTTATAACAGCCTTTTTCTTCTTTTAAAAACATTTTTGTTTTATCAATACATTTTTCTATTTTTTCTGTTTTCCAAGTAATGCTTTCCTTTTTTGTATGAATACTAAAATACATCTTATTTCCTCCAAATTTTATACAAAAGGAAAGCCAGTGTCATAACAACACTGGCTTTCCTGGCTTTTCTTTATTTTGTTAAAATATTTTTTACAATGCTGCTTACTACTTTTCCATCTGCAACACCTTTCACTTTGGGTGTAATGGCTTTCATTACTTTTCCTAAATCTTTTAAAGATGTTGCACCAAGTTCAGCTATTGTATCTTCTACTACCTTTTGAATTGCACTCTCACTTAACTGCTCTGGAAGGTAATTCAACAATATCTCAATTTCTTTGTTCAACTTATCAATCAAATCCTGACGACCACTTTTAATAAAGTCTGGTAAAGAATCCCTACGACTTTTTAATTGTTTTGCAATCACATCAATAATACCTTTGTCATCAAGTTCTACTTTATTGTCTTTTTCAAACTGTAGAATCGCTGAACGAATCAACTGTACTGTATCTTTTCGTATTGTATCTTTTTCTTTCATAGCATTTTTCAAGTCTTCAAAAAGCTGCTCTTTTAATGCCATACAACTCATCCCTTTGTCAATAAAACATTATTTGAATTTGCGTTTTCTAGCGGCTTCAGATTTCTTTTTACGCTTAACGCTGGGTTTATCGTAATGTTCTCTTTTACGTACTTCTCCCATAATGCCGTCTTTTGCACAGCTTCTTTTAAAACGACGAAGAGCACTATCCAAGGATTCATTTTCTTTTACCTTTACCTCTGACATGAATTTCCCTCCCTCCCAGGTGTGAGATTCCTTTGTTACAAGCCATATAAAAAAAGCAACATCTTTTTTATATAGCACATTATTAAATTATACACAAAAAAACAATTCACGTCAATAAAAAACCGTCTTTTCCTATAAAAACTTTACAAATTTTTAGTATGCATCATTTTGTTCTGTTCTTCTAAGAATTGTTACACCAAGAGGAGGCACTTTCAGTTCAATGCTGCTTTGTCTGCCATTCCAGTCAATTCTGTCACTTACAAGAGGTTTTCTGTTAATAACACCGCTGCCACCATATTTTTCATCATCGCTGTTAAAAATTTCCTCATAGGTACCAGCTACAGGAACACCTAATCTAAAACCAAAATGTGTTTCTGGTGTAAAGTTACATACAATAATCAATTCTTTGGTGTGGTCATTTCCCCTTCTGATAAAAGAAACAATACTTCTATCTCTATCATTACATTCAATCCATTCAAAGCCGCTTGGGTCAAAATCTTTTTCCCAGAGTGCAGGTTCTTGTAAATATAAATGGTTCAAATCATTCATATATTGATGTAATTTTTGGTGAGTTTCATATTCCAACAAATGCCAGTCAAGGCTTCTTGCTTCACTCCACTCTGCAAACTGACCAAATTCACTACCCATAAACAGCAATTTTTTACCAGGATGGCTATACATAAAGCCATAAGTCACACGAAGGTTTGCAAATTTCTGCCATAAATCACCAGGCATTTTTTCCATAATAGAGCATTTTCCATGCACTACCTCATCATGAGACAATACTAAAATAAAGTTTTCTGTATACGCATATACCATACTAAAGGTCAAATTGTCATGGTGATATTTGCGATAAATAGGGTCTTTTTTTACATAGGAAAGATAATCATTCATCCAACCCATATTCCATTTTAAGCTAAATCCAAGACCACCATAGTTTGCACTTCTTGTAACACCTGCCCAAGCAGTTGATTCTTCTGCAATCATCATAACACCAGGGTGTCTACCTGTAATTACAGAGTTCATATGTCTTAAAAATTCTTCTGCTTCTAAATTTTCTCTGCCGCCATGTTCATTTGGCACCCATTGTCCATCATTTTTGCCATAATCCAAATACAACATAGAGGCAACAGCATCTACTCTTAAACCATCTAAATGGAATTCTTCAATCCAATAAATTGCATTTGCAATTAAGAAATTTCGAACTTCATTTCTACCATAGTTAAAAATCAAAGTACCCCAATCTGGATGTTCTCCTTGTTTTGGGTCTTGATGTTCATATAATGCAGTACCATCAAAGCGAGCTAAACCAAAAGCATCTTTAGGGAAATGAGCAGGTACCCAGTCTAAAATAACCCCAATTCCATTTCTATGGCAAGCGTCAATAAATGCTTTAAATTCATCTGGTGTACCAAAGCGGCTTGTTGGTGCATAATAGCCAGTTACTTGATAGCCCCAACTGCCATCAAAAGGATGTTCTTCTACTGGTAAAAGTTCAATATGGGTATAGCCCATTTTTTTAACATAAGCAACCAATTTTTCAGCGCCTTCTAAGTATGTCATAGAACGATTGCCTTCTTCTGGCACTCTCATCCAGCTACCAAAATGCACTTCATAAATATTTATTGGTCCTTGATAAATATGTTCACTGCTTCTATCATCTGTCCAAGCCTTATCTCCCCAAACATAACGGCTATTATCATATATTACAGAAGCAGTATCCGGTCTTAACTGTGCAAAGGAAGCGTAAGGGTCTGCTTTATCACATATATTATTATATCTATCTTTTACTTGATACTTATATTGGTCAAACTCTTTTAAACCAGGAATAAACAATTCCCAGATTCCAGATTCTCCCAAAACTCTCATTTGATTTCTTCTGCCGTCCCAGCTATTAAAATTACCAATCACACTAACTGCTTTGGCATTTGGTGCCCAAACACCAAAAGAAACGCCTTCCACACCATCTACTGTCATAATATGTGCGCCTAATTTTTCAAAAATTTTGTAATGGTTTCCTGCTCCAAAAAGGTATCTATCATATTCTGATATAGTAGGTGCAAAAGAATAGGCATCATACGTTGTCCATTGGTTTCCTTCATAATCTGTAAGAGAAAGCTGGTATCTAAACCATTCCTGTCTATCTTCTATGATAACTTCAAAAAAGCCGTCCTCGTGTATTTTCATCATAGGATAGGTTTTATCTTGGTCTGCGTCATCAACCACCACAATTTCTTTTGCTTGTGGCACAAATGCTCTTACTGCTACAAACTTTTCTCCTTCATGTTCTACTTCATGCATACCCAGCACATGATGGGGTTCACCATGTTCCACATTTACGATTTGAAATAATTCATTTAAGTTAGTTGTCGTAATCATACTTCTTGCTGCTTTCGCAGCTTCACCCCTTTCTGAATTGTAATCACAAAATATCTTCTCTGTTATTGTAGCATTTCTTATGCAGCTACCAAAAAATCGTCCTTTGACAGAGCTTTTTTTGTTATATTTATTATACCGTACTTCACAATTTTTTACTAGTACATACTTTATATTGATTTTACACTTTTATTTATTGATTTTATACAATACGACAGCTATTTTTTTATTTATTTTTTTGTGAGATACAAAAAAATGCACTATTTTTGCATCATTTTTTATACATTTCTTATAAAAAAGATGTTATTTTTTTCCTTTCAAATCCTTTTATGCTATATAATTCCTTTTTATTTTTGTGTAAAAATTTATGATTCTTTTTCTAAAAAAAATAATTGCAAATTACCAAGCAAACTTTTCCATATAAATACTATAAATTTTCCCATCTTCATTAAAAATAAAATACCAAATAATTTCATAGTCGAAATCATTGAAGCAAATAATTTTACATTCCCCTAAACTCTTTTGCAAATAATTCATACGGTCTAAAAGTTTTCGATATTGTGGTGCAATAGAATGGATTACCATAGAACTACTAGAATTTTTTTGATAGGCTTCAAATTTTTCTTTTGAACCAAAAAATTGTTTTTGCAGAGCAGATATAAATTCTTCTTTTTTTACTATAGTACATTTTTCTGGAGAAAATCCAAAATCAAAATCCATTTTTAATGCAGCTTCATCGCTTCCTCTTTCCATATACTCTAAATCTTCTATTGGTGTAATCATTCTCCAAACAATCAGCAACATTTTATAAATGTCTTCTTCCAAGGTTTGCTCTGTTTGATAGGATAGCAGTTCTCCAATATAAATTTCCCAAGGCCAATTATAAATATCATTAAGAAAAATATGACTTTCTGAAACAAGATATTGATTTGACCATCCTGTTATTTTAGAAACTGTGTTCATACATTTTCTTCCTTCTGTTCCACCCCTAATTCCTCCTTTTTCATATAAAAAATGGAACATTCTTTCAGATAAATCATCTGTTAACAAAACCTGTTTTACTCTTTCTAAATCCACACTCATTCCTCTTTCATAATTTTACTTATATTTTTCTCCTATCCAACGTAAACATTCTATCAAAAAAAACGCACACACATAGATAGCACAATAAAAAATCACTTTTGTAATATGAATGGAACCATCTTTTAATTCCAATAGTACACCTATCAATAATCCTGTATAGACAGTAATTAGGAATCTTTTTTTCTTTGTCATGTTTTTACACCTTTTTCCACTTTAAACCATTTAAGTCATGCTCTTTCACTGTTTTCGTTAATATTTGTGCAAAATTAGGACTCATAATGTCTTTTGCATCTAATATCTCAATTCCAAATTCTTTGGCTCTTAAATATGTAGCTGTTTTTTCCTGTTTATCCCTTCCAAAAGCAACTAAAATTCCTTTTGAAAACCAACCACCGATTCTTTTTTTTTCAATCATCAACTCATTGACAGCAGATGTATCTGCACTTCTCAACTTGCAGGAAATAAACACAGGCATAGATTGGTCAGAAAGAACAACATCAATTTCATTTCCCGCCATTCTAGAGACATCATATGCATTCCAATCAATCAGCGCACCAAGCCAAACATCATCAAAGGCATCTGTACGTTTCGCATGGATATAGACAAACAATTCTAGCCATATTCCATAATCAATCACATATTGCTTATCCATTGTAGATGAAAACCAAAAACTAATATGCTCTTGTGTCATTTTTAAATCTTGAATAAAACCATATTTTTGAAAAGCATACATAATTTTTTTATCCGGCATCACTTTTCTGCCATTTTTTTGTGTTGCTTGTAATTTACTTTTTATATGCATTTCTTGGCTAGAATATCGTGCTGTAACAGTTTGTATAAAATTGCTTGTTGTTTTCCAGCTATTTAAACTAGAAAACAACACATCACACATATCTAATATATCATCATATCGTTCTTCTAAGGGTACTTTACGAGAATGACCCATTAAACAAGCACCCCTAGCATCCATAAAGTGTTGCAAAGTAATTTTTGCTACATTTGCCACAGGTTCATTTTCTGCCAAATCCAATATTACCCCTTTTACTAAATCCGTATAATAAAGAGGAACACCATATTTTGCACCAGCTTTAAAACCTGCAATTAACATCAATTCACTACCGCCAGTAAATTCCATAGCACAATCTTTATTTTCCTCTAAAACCTTTTTTGTTTTGGTATAAATTTCCACCATATCCAATATATCTAAAGAAATATGCTCCATTACAATATTTGGCATGGTATGTTTAAAGCATTGTTTTAGGCTACGGAACCATGTCATATCCTGAATACCATTGTCATAAAAAAATATCATTTTTTCTGGCTTTAGTGTTAAAGGTGCAGAAATATTTTTTAAAACATCTTTGTCATAATATTTTATTAATGTTTTCATACAACACATCCTATTCTTCTGTTACAATTTCCTCCTCAAATTTTACTTCTGGCTCTTTTTTTTCATTTCTTTTTCCAAAAATAGCACTGAAATTTAATTTTGAAGCAATCCCTGGTGCCATATCAATCAGCTTGTTAACTGCATCTTGATTTTTAATATTAATCATTTGCACATTTCCATTTTGTATTACTAATACAGCACTTGGTGTAATTTTAGCACCCATACCGCCAGCAGAATCTTCTTTTTGTCCTTCTTTGGTTCCCATGCCTACCCCAACAGAAACTTCTATCAAAGGCAGTAAAGTTAAATCCCCTAATGTAATTGCATCTCCTATAATTGTTTTTGTGGATACAATGTCCTCCACTTTGTCAAACAATACATTTAATGAAGTATCAAATCCCTTACCCATTATTATCACCATATCCTTTCCATACTATCATTATACTTTTTCTCACAGACTTTATCAGTAGCAAACGTATTACTGCATAAAATAAATATCCTAATAGAATACGACCTTTTACTTTTAAAAAAACATCTTTTATTATTTTTTGTGTAAAATCTCCTGTAATCTGTAAATTTTTAAATTTCATTTTTGCCACTCCAGCAACTCCTAAAAGATAGCCTGTTAATGCAGGGTCACTTGTTCCAATGGTTGCTTTTAAACAAATATCTTTCGGTAAAATTCCTTTTAACATTCTTTTACAAAATACAAAAGTCCCATGCAACAATTCTTTTTTATGCTGAAAAATATAAGTTATCAGTTGTTTATATTTTTCGTCTATTTTTTTTCTTGGTTTTTTTACTTTTTTCTGTTTTTGTTTTTTTACTTTTTTATTTTTCTGTTTTTTTGGTTCTTTTTTTATTGTTTGTTTTTCCTGTTGTTTTTTTGGTTCTTGTTGCTCTATTTTTTCTTGCTCTACTTTTTCTTGCTCTATTTTTTCTTGCTCTACTTGTTCTTGTTTTGGCTGTTCCTGTTCTTTTGTTTGTGGTGCCTCCTGTTTTCTTCTTATAGAAATCATATCTTTCTTTTGTTTTTGCTTTTTATCAGCACCATAAATACAGTATCCAAATAGTTTCAGAGAGAACTCTAATTTTCCTTTTTCGTAAATTCCATAAGCATGGATAGTTCCTAAAATCCATTTTACATCAAAACTTCCGTTCATTCCTTCTGTATCATTTCCCGCCACATAATAGCAAATTGGAGAAAACAATACCAATATAACCACTAATAGTAGCAAAGCCAAAATAGCCAAAAGAAGAAAACCAATTATTTTGAATATGTTCCATAGTATAACACCCATATTATACTCCTGTCTTTTTTATCCTTAACTTTAATAAAATACTACAAATAACACTGACACCTAATATCATTACAAAAAATAAAATTGCAATCCGAATGGAAGTATCTATAAAAAAACCCTCTGGTACAATATTAATCAATCTATCCGTATCCGGATTTAATATCCAAAGATTATTGGAAAAAAATATTTTATGAAATATAACAAAATACTTTGTAAAATTTGTAGAAATCAGTGCTGCTATTGCTGCTATTGCTGCAATAAAAAAAATCATACCATTACGTAAAACTTTTAATAAAAATTCTTTTTTATTTTGAAAAATTAAAAAAGCACTTGCTATCACAAAAAGTATTCCACTAATTACTCTTAACCATTGTCCGCCTATAAAAAGCACTTGCACATCTTCCATATGTGCAATTTCTTTTTCATTAAAAAACTCTTGTTCTTTTCCGTCTATTACCGCTTTAATGTGTAAATCGTCCCTTGTTCCTCTTAAATAGGACATCATTTCTTTTGTAACAAGAAGCAATTCTTTTTCTTCTATATTTACACTTTCCGTCACACGATATTTTTGATATTCTTTTTGAAAATAATTGATATTTCCATATACTGCTATATCAACAGCAGAAATCAAAGCTACTATCATAAGCGACAGTACACAAAAAACACCTGCTGTCATATGTATTACCCTCATAAAATCCATTCCTCCGCTTTTTGTAAATTTCTTCCTTTTTCTGCTGCCTGTTGTATGATAAAGCAAAATAAGTCAACAGCTTCTGTTTTTCCATAAGCCACACCAATGACAACAAAATCTTTTTGTAGGTATCGTTTTTTACAAATTTCTTTTGCGGACATAATTTCTACATGATTTCTTTTTTCGCCATAAAATAAGCAAATACAGTATAAATGAAACACAGGAATATCTTTATGAAGACTATACAGAATAGTATCTAAATCCTTCACACTACCCCCCACAAATAAATGCTCAATATACTTCATTCCAACGCTCCCTTCTTTTTTCTATTATAACAGATATTACAAAAATGGAAATAGATAATCAAAAAACTTTAGCGTGCTGATAAAATCAACACGCTCAGCTTGTCTTCAAAAACATGCTTGTAAGTAAATTAGAACCTTGAGGGCGTTGCCCTCAAACTCCTACAAGCTTTTTGAAAAAAGCTTGACCAAAAACTTTTTCTTTTGCTAACGCAACAGATTCTAAATTTTAGCCTCTGGTGGTTCATTGTCATTCATCTAAAGTAACCACTCAAGTCCAACACACAGCTGCAAAACGAAGTTTTGCACAAAAGTTCTTTGCTTACTTTCTTTCAAGAAAGTAAGTTAGGTTAGGGCTTTTTCTAATTCGTCTAGTTGTCCTATAGGATACATTCCCAAAAGTTCTTTGTATTGTTTGGTGCTTAATCCTTCCGTTGTAACATAAATACGAATTTTCCCTTCTAAATCTGCCTTTTGAAATTCTGCCTTTACATTTGCAAATTGTATTTCATTCATTCTTTTTTTGCTCCCTTCTGCCTTTTTATTTTTAGACTTATACAATTCTGATAATCCCATTATTAATAAAAATCCTCCAAAAAACTTTCGTAATAAGGAGGCATCCATTTTTACTGCTAAAAATGCACCTGCTGCTGCACCTAACAAACCTACAAGAGTAATTGGTTTTACTATTTTTAATTCCACTTTTTTATTTTTTATGTGTGTAAAAATAGCAATTAATGCTGTCGGAACAAAATAAATTAAATTAATACCTTGTGCTTGCTGCTGTGTCATATCTTGTAAAAAAAGTAACACCGGAATTAGAATAGTACCTCCTCCAATTCCCATACCACTAATCATGCCAGATAAAATGCCAATTCCTATAATCCATATCATACTATCATTCTCACCGCCGCTATTATCATAAATAGTCCAAAAATTCTGTGCAGCCATTTTCCTGACACCTTATCTAATAATTTTGCACCAATAAAACCTCCTATAACGCCACCTAAAGAAGCCCATAATGCTACAGACCATAAAACATCTGTTTTCCAAACATAAAAGGCAATCGAAAGCAAGGACAAAGGTAATATAATTGCAATCGCCGTTGCGTGTGCCTTGTGTTCCTCTACCCCCAAAAATCGCTCCATACATGGCACTACAATCGTACCTCCTCCCGAGCCAAATAAACCATTTGCAAAACCAGTGACTGCACCAATCAAAATAGTTTTATAATTTGTTTTCATACTGATTGACTCCTTTTTTGTTGATGTCAATAGTATTTCCTTTGTTCTCTTTTTTATCCAAATTTTTAAAAGTAAAAAACAAATACTATTATTTTTTCCTAAAATCATAATTTTTGCAAAAAAAATTTTATGCGGTTACCCCATGAGAAGGTTTATCCGTATAAAAAGCATTTAAAAACTGAATACTAAACTTACTTTCTTAAAAGAAAGGCAGCAAAAAACTTTTGTGTAAAACTTCGTTTTGCTGCTGTGCATTGTAGTTGAATGGTTTGCTTTAGATGAACGGCAACAGGTCACCATTGGCTAAAATCTTTCACTCTGTTCCGTTTGCAAAAGGTAAAGTTTTTTGTCCAACTTTTTTTTAAAAAAGTTGGTAAAAGAAAGCATTGTTTTTATTTTACATTTTTATTTATTTTTAGTATAATATAATAAAATAAAATTTATTTTTTCGAGCAAATTAGGAGGTGTAACTTTGCAAAAGAAAGTGCTAATTGTAGATGATGAAAAAAATATTGTAGATATTATTGCTTTTAATTTAAAAAAAGAAGGTTTTTTAGTCATCAAAGCGGGAGATGGAGAAGAAGGACTTCGTAAAACATTTGAGCTAAAACCTGATATTATACTATTAGACATTATGATGCCCAAAATGGACGGGTACGAAACTTGTAAAAAAATCAGAGAAAAATTACAAACACCAATTATTATGCTGACAGCAAGAGCAGAAGAAGTGGATAAAGTATTAGGTTTGGAATTAGGTGCAGATGATTACGTCACAAAACCTTTTGGTATCAGAGAACTGGTTGCAAGAGTCAAAGCAAACCTTAGACGTTTAGAAGTATTGGAAAAACAAGCAGGTACTTCTAATGGAAATCAACAGGAATATGGTAGAATTGTCATCAATTTAGATAGATATGAAGTACAAAAGGATGGAAAAGTAGTAGATTTAACCTACCGGGAATTTGAACTACTTAAATTTTTAGCGCAACAAAAAGGGCAAGTTTTTTCAAGAGAAGCATTGTTGGAAAAAGTGTGGGGATATGAATATTTTGGAGATGTCCGTACGGTTGATGTAACTGTACGACGTTTAAGAGAAAAAATTGAAGATGACCCAGGAAAACCAGCAACCATATTAACCAAAAGAGGCGTAGGTTATTATTTTGATTGTTAAGGGATTGAATAAAAATGAAAAGTTTAAAATGGAAGCTGATTACCATGTATTTGGGTTTAGTGCCTTTGGTAATGATTGTAAGTGGCACCTATATTTTATTAAGTCTAAGAAACATTGAAATCAGCAAGTCAAGGCAAGAGTTAGTATCCTATGCCGAAAAAATAAATGACCAAGTGATTGCAGGAGGAGAAGAAGAATATTTCCAATCAGAATTATTTAAAACAGTTTCTAACTCCATCGGCATACAGGGAAATATATTAGATGCAAAAGGAAAAACCATTGCTTCCACAACAGATTTACAACCTCCCTATGAAGATTATAAAAGTTCTGTTATTATTGCAGCAATGGCAGGGGTTTCTTCTTTTTCTACTGGTAAAAAAAATACAGACTCGTTTTGGCTGGCAAAAGAATGGATGAGCTATGCCACTCCGGTAAAAAATGCAAATGATGAAATTGTTTATATTATATTTACCAGACTAGATGCAACCGATATGAAAAACAGTCTGCGGCAGACAACACAAACAATTATTATTGCGGTGATGTTAGCCCTTTTATTAGCTGCAATTATGGGATTTGTTTTTTCCCAAACTTTAACCGGCCCCATTTTAGAATTGACGAAAGGTGCCAAAAATTTAGCAGAAGGTAGCTTAAATCAAAAAATTAAAGTACGAAGCGATGATGAAATTGGACAATTAACCGCAAGTTTTAATAACATGGCTACAAAACTAGAAAAAAACATGGCTGATATGTCAAAAGAAAAGAATAAATTGGAAATTATTCTACATAATATGACAGATGGTGTTCTTTCTTTTGATAAAGAAGGCGAATTGATTCACGTCAATACTGCCAGCATGGAAATGTTAGAAGTAGATGAATTACATTTAACTTTTTCCCAGTTCATCAAAAAGTTTGATATAAATTCTGGTGTTTATTTAGATATGGGGTCAGAAGTTTCTCAAAAAGTAAATTTTCCAGTTGGAAATCGTTTTATCAATGCCAGTTTTTCGCCTTATTCCAGCGAAACAGAAAAAATAGCAGGTGTTGTTGTTGTATTACAAGATATTACAGAACAGAAAAAGCTAGATGATATGCGCAAAGAATTTGTTGCAAATGTATCTCACGAATTAAGAACACCTTTAACAACCATTAAAAGTTATACAGAAACACTTTTAGATGGTGCTTTAGAAGACAAGGAAATTGCAACCGAATTTTTAGACATTGTCAACAGTGAAGCGGACAGGATGGCATTTTTAGTAAGGGATTTACTACAACTTTCCCGTTTTGACAGTAAACAAGTACAACTGGATATTACAGAAATTCCATTAAACGCCTTTTTGGAAGAAACGGTGCGACAAAATAAAATCCATGCAGAAGCAAAAGACCAAAAATTATATTATGTACCCTTAAAAAGAGATATTATATTATATGGAGATAGGGATAGAATCAGCCAAGTTATCAATAATATTGTTACTAATGCTATTAAGTATAGTTTATCCAAGGCAGAAATTCGTATTTCTACAGGAGAAGATGCATATTATTATAAGATTATAGTAAAAGATACAGGTATGGGAATCCAAAGAGAAGACCTGCCGAGAATTTTTGAACGTTTTTACAGAGTTGATAAAGCACGAAGTCGAGCTATGGGTGGTACTGGTTTAGGGCTTGCCATTGCAAAGGAGATTATGGAAAGCCATGGAGGACGATTAACAGCAGAAAGCGAATATGGAAAAGGCACTACCATGACAATGTGGTTTCCCAAAGCGCAGCAAGAGCCTTGGGAAGGTGACTTACTTTCTTGAAAGAAAGGTAGCAAAGAACTTTTGTGCAAAACTTCGTTTTGCAGATGTGTGTTGGAGCGGAATGGTTGTTTTAGATGAACAACAACAGAGCACCATCGGTTAAAATGAGAATCTGTTCCGTGTGCAAAAAGAAAAGTTTAGGGTCAAGCCCTTTTCAAAGGGCTTGTAGGAGTTTGAGGTCAACGCCCTCAAGGTTCTAATATGTTTGCAAGCTTGTTCATTTCTAAAAGAAAAATATCACCACAATCCCCTTGCGGGATACCAAATTAATGTAATTCAAACGTAAGCACGTTGTAACACTATTGTAACATTATTAAGTTATAATAAGGGCGTGTAGAGTACGTGGTACAAAAATTTTAGTTAAGGAGGCCAATTAGAAATGAAAAAATTTTCTATCGCGTTTATTGTTGTAATGCTTTTTTGCTTTGCACCAGTGCTTGTTTACGCAAGGCCTCTTGATGCTGAAACGGCGGCGCAGGAACTTGGTCTTTCCGTAACAAGTGGCATTGATATGTCAAAGGAAACACAGTCCACTTTTGATGATTCCAAAATTATCGCAGGTGTGGCAAATCAAGGAACTGCCATTGAAATCAGTGTTAGTACAAAAGACGCCAATGGGGAGTTGACAGAGAATGCACTCTTTGAAATTGAAGTCGGTGCTTCTGGTATTTTTAGCCAGACTGTTGAATTAAGCCTTGGAGAAAATGTTGTATCTATTACAGCATCAAAAGAGGGATGCGAAACAGTCAGTGGAGAAACCATTGTCAAAAGGCGTAATATTACGATTAAAAATGAATTGGAGAATACAGTTTCGATTCCCGGCAGCACAAGAAACCTATCGCTAACAATGTAATTGGGCAAAAAATGAAATATAGAAGCGGTGAAAATCAATGAATATCAACAAAATGAAAAGTTTTGTCATTATTATTTTGGTTATAACTGCTGTTTATCAAACGGGATTGTTATGGCTTGAGGATACTGCAAGCCATAACTTTTTTTATACTGTTTTTGGTCTGGGTGGTCAAAAACAGATTACGGCAGAAGAAAATACCTTTCTTTTACCTAGCAAATTTGTGATAGGCAGCGGCAACAGAAAATATGCAGTAGCATATGCAAGTGATATTGAAAAGGAAGCGATTTTATCCGAGGGAGATAATTTATTACAAGAAATATTAATGCAAGGAACAGCAGATACTGCAACGCAAAAAATTAACTGGGAAGCAATCCTAGAAGAAAAATGTTTGTTATTGGAATATCATTTTTCCATTCCTGTTGTAGAATATTTTCAAAATTACAGCAAAAAATTATTAATTCCTTCCCTTAAAAGTTTTAATTGTATTGCTTTTGTACCAAGTAAAACAAGCAACGGAATGACAAATGTTTATTTTATTGACACCAATTTAGAACAAAGTTGGCGTGTCACAATGGAAAAATCCCGCTTTGCTCCAACATTATATGCGATGTTGGAAGCAAAAGAAAATAATTTAGCCTATGTTTCTACTAAGCAAAGCGGTTTTAATTTATTTCGAGATAGTGTTTTTGTACCACAATGGAAGGAAAAAAGTTTACCTTACAGAAGTATTATGGAAATCAACCCTTTTATGCAAGATGGTAGTATTAACCGCTATTATCTTGAAAATTCTGTAGATAGTTTTTTTAAAAACTTAGAATCTGATTGGAACAGAGTAGATGAAGCAGGTACTTTTGTATTTAGTGATGAAACTGTAGTAGTGAGATATTATCCAAAAGGAATTTTAGAATATTATAGTTATGAAAGATATAACACAGAAGCAGCAACAGATATTGCAACTGGTTATAAAATGTGTAAAAATTTTATGAATAATGATGTTTCTTTAGAAACAGATGTTTATTTGTCTGGCATAGAAATCAATCGAAATGAAACGATATATTATTTTGATTATACCGTAGACAATTATCCGATTTTATTTTCGGAAGCGATTCAAAAAGAGTTTGAAATGCCTCATGCGATTGAGTTTTCCATCCGAGGAAATTCTGTTAGAAAATATAAAAGGTATGCGCATAATTTTAAAGCAGTGGATAGTAAAGATAAAGAAATATCTGTAGAATTTTTGGAAGCACTCGACCAAGCGATTGAACAATATCAAATCAACCATGAAAATGCAGAAGTCAAAGAAGTAGAAGATATGTATTTAGCTTATTTTGTAGAACCTAATTTTTCTGTTACCATGAAATGGATTACAGAATTATATAATGAATTATATATTGGAAAAACAGTAAGTGATAAAAAAACATAAAAAAAGGAGGGAGAACTTTGGAATGGAAATCTGTCAAAAATCTACTACTTGTTATGCTTTTACTTATGAATATGATACTAGGATTTTTTAATTACCAACAATACCAAGAAAATGTATTAACTTCTAGCCAAGAAAAAGCAATTTATCAAGTTCTCTCTCAAAACCGCATTATTTTATATACCGATATTTTAACAAAATTTCCTCCTATGAAAAAGCTTTCTTTAAGTGCACCCATTTATAGCAGAGATGAAATGAAACATCAATTTTTTGCGCAAGAGGAAGCAAGTATTACAGTAGAATTTAACAAAACAATTATTACAAGTGAAACCAAAACCTTGACAATGGAAGGAAATAAAGGGCAATTATCTTTTTTAAATGGAACACGAGAAAACAAAAAAGTGACTTTAGCAGAAGCAAGAAAAGAAGCAGAAGAATTTATCCATTCCCTAAAAAATATGGAAAATTTTGAAGTGGGCAACGTACAAGAAACAAGAAACGGTTATAAAGTTACTTTTTTTCAAATTTATAAAGGAGAATATGTTTTTGCAAATTGTTTTGAAGTATATGTAGGAGAAAAAGGAATTTCCCATGTTACTTTAAATTATTATAATACAGAAGGATTTACAGGAGATAAAAAAGACATTTGTTTTTCTGATGAAGCCCTACTTACTTTTTTAGTGGAGATAGAAAAAGAAAGAGAAGAAACTGGAATTTATGAAACTGTAACCATACAAAAAATGGAACTCGGTTATGATTTTCAAGAAATGGAAGATTTAAAAGTAGATAATGTTGCAAAACTTGTACCTTGCTATAGAATTTATGTTTTAGGAAAAGAAAAACCTTATACAATTAATGCTTATACCAATGAAATCATACGAGAAGCAAAAGAAATATAGCAAACAGAACGATTTTTAACCTTTGATGTTCCGTTGTCGTTCAACTACGTTGCACGGCGGCGAAACGCCAGTTGTCTACACTTCGTTTCGGTCGGTGCAGAACAAACGTCCACTGGACGTTTTGCACCGCACAAAAGTTCTTTGCTACCTTTCTTTCAAAAAAGGTAGTTATATTTCGCGTCTGCCTTCTAAAGCTCGGGATAATGTAATTTCATCTACATATTCTAAATCTCCCCCTACTGGCACACCATTTGCAATGCGTGTTACTTTGATTTGTAAGGGTTTTAAAATACGGCTAATATACATTGCTGTTGCTTCTCCCTCCACATTTGGATTAGTTGCAAGAATGACTTCTTCTATTTCTTCCTTTTGAAGGCGATGAAGTAACTCTTTTATTTTAATCTCTTGGGGACCAATTCCCAACATAGGAGAAATAGCTCCATGTAATACATGATATAAACCATGATATTGTTTTGTTTTTTCATATGCTGCCATATCTCTAGGATCCTCTACTACCATAATGGTTTTGTGGTCTCTTTTTAAGTTGCTGCAAATAGGACAAGGATCCTCATCTGTTAAATTGCAGCAAATAGAACAATATCGAACATTTTCCCTTGCCTCTGTGATAGCAGAGGCAAGGGAAAATGCTTTTTCTCTTGGCATATTAATAATATAAAATGCTAATCTTTGGGCAGACTTTCCCCCAATTCCGGGTAGCCCAGAAAATTCTTCAATTAACCTTGTAATCGGATTTCCATAATAATTCATAGATAACTCCTTTTTTATTTACAAATAGTACTAAATTTTTCCATCGCTTCTTCTTCTGTTTTTACAAAAAAGAAATCTTTTCCTTGATTGCTTTCATAGATAAAATCTTTTAAAGCTTGGCTGGTATAAATAGAAAAATCTCCAAAAATGGCTAATTTAATATGATAGTTTATTAATTTTTGAAATATTTCTCCTGCAAGTCCTGTGCTCAACTGAAAAAAATCTTCTGCAATACATTTTTTATCAATTACTATATTGCTACAATCATTTTGATATTTTATATCCATAATCGCATTAACTGCAGAAGATGCTTGTTCTATCCATAATTCATTTTGTTCTATAATTACAATTTCAATATTATCTTTCACTATTTTTTTCATAATATCAGTCCTTTATTTATGATATGGTTCTTTTTTGATAATCCGCATTGCTCTGTAAATTTGTTCTAACAAAATGACACGCATCATTTGATGCGGAAATGTCATAGCAGAAAAACTAATTGCTCTGTCTGCTCTATCCATCACTTCTTTGGATAAACCCAAAGAGCCACCAATGATAAAAATAAGGTGGCTAATTCCTTGTGTGGTATCTTTTTCTATTTGTGCTGCAAATTGTTCAGAAGAAAACATATTTCCTTTTATGGCAAGTGCAATGACAAGCGCATCTTGTTTGATTGCTTTTATAATTCTTTGCCCTTCTTTTTTTAAAATTTGTTCTTCTTCTGCTAAACTACTATTTTCTGGTGTTTTTTCATCTGGTAATTCCATAATTTCTAATTTGCAGTATTTTGACAAACGTTTGCTATATTCTTCTATGGCATTTTTCCAGTATCTTTCTTTTAATTTCCCTACAGATATAATTGTAATACGCATCTTTACTCCTTATAATGTAATGACAGAACTATTTTTGTTTCTTGGTGCTACCTCTAATTGTAATTGCTTTCCTACTTGTATTTTTTCTTTTTGTAGGATATTTTTTACAGTTTTATAAGCTAAATTGGGAGAATTATTTTCTTCACTTAAATGTCCCAAAAAAACATAACTTAATTTTTCAGAAATAACATCACATAACAAATTTCCAGCTGTTTTATTAGAAAGGTGTCCTTGCTTTCCTAATATCCGTTCCTGTAATTCATAGGGATAAGAACTATTTTTTACCATTTGCTCATCGTGATTTGCTTCTAAAAGCAATATTTCACTGTCAAATATACTTTCTTTTATGGTTTTAGTAATATGCCCTAAATCTGTAGCAATCGTAATTTTATGATTTTCTGCTTCAATATTATATCCTACTGGTTCACTTGCATCATGTGGAATAGCAAAAGGATTGATACAAATATCATTAATAATGCAGCGTTCTTCTGGATAGATATATTGTCTATTTTTAGGAGCAATTTTACCAATTTGCCCTTCCATAGCCTCCCACGTTCCGGGTGTGGCATAAATGGGAATATCAAACTTTCTCGAAAGAATGCCAACTCCTTTTGTATGGTCTATATGTTCATGTGTAACAAAAAGAGCATCTATCTTGTTTCCTGGAATATCTAAAAAAGATAAACCTTCTATAATACGCTTTCCACTTAATCCTGCATCTATCAATAATTTAGTATACTCTGTACCAATAAAAACACTGTTTCCACTACTTCCGCTGGTAAGCGTACAAAAGTTTAAAGACATACTATCTCCCCTTTGTTTATATTTGTACTCTTTTGATGTTAGCACCTAAGGCGGAAAACTTATGTTCTACATCTTCATAACCTCTGTCAATATATTTTGTATTTTCAATATGTGTTTCTCCTTTTGCTGCTAATCCAGCTAATATCATGGCTGCACCTGCTCTTAAATCTGTAGCAGAAACTTGAGAACCTGTCAGATAAGAAACCCCTTCTATAATTGCAATTCTGCCATCTACTGTGATATTTGCTCCCATGCGACGAAGCTCATCAATATATTGAAAACGATTTTCCCAAACATTTTCTGTAATAATGTTTGTTCCCTGACAAACACTTAACAATGCTGCCATTTGTGGCTGTAAATCTGTTGGAAAGCCGGGATAACTCATTGTTTTTACATTCACATTTTTTAAAGGTTTGTCTGCTATCACACGGATAGCGTCATCAAACTCTTTTACCTTCACATTCATTTCTACTAATTTTGCAGAAAGAGAATCCATATGTTTTGGTATAATATTTTTTACAAGAATATCTCCCCCTGTGATGGCGGAGGCAATCATATAAGTACCTGCTTCTATCTGGTCGGGTATAATGGTATATTGTGCGCCGTGTAATTTTTTGACACCTGTAATGCGAATCACATCTGTACCTGCACCTTTAATATTAGCACCCATAAAATTTAAAAAGTTTGCAGTATCCACAATATGAGGTTCTTTTGCAGCATTTTCAATAATGGTTTTTCCTTCTGCCATTGTTGCTGCTAACATAATGTTAATGGTTGCGCCCACGCTTACCTGATCCATATAAATAGAAGTACCTACTAATTTATCTGCATAGGCTTTTACAATTCCATTTTCGACAATGACATCTGCACCTAATGCCCGAAATCCTTTTAAATGTAAGTCAATCGGTCTTGTACCAAAATTACAGCCACCTGGCATAGCAACTTCTGCTTTTTTAAAACGTGCCAAAAGCGCACCTAAAAGATAATAGGAAGCACGGATTTTTTGTACTTCTTCATAAGTTGCACAAATGTTATGAATATTTCTGCCATCAATTTGCAGTGTATGTTTATTTAAAAAAGAACTTTTTGCTCCAATTTTATTTATTGTATTACATAAACTACTTACATCTTCAATACAAGGTAAATTTTCAATCACGCTAATATCGTCTGCCATAATGGCGGCTGGAATAATCGCAACTGCTGCGTTTTTTGCCCCACTAATGCAAACTTCTCCTTTTAACTGTTTTTGCCCCATTACAATTAATTTGTCCATAAAAACTTCAATTCCTCCCAAAGAAACTCTTGTTTTTTATTTCATATTTATCTTAGTAGGATTACATGATGAAAAATAGAAATGCTGCTTCTATTTTTAAAAAATAAATATATTAACGATATATTATAGCATAAATAATGTCAATTTGCAGCTATTTCATTTTTATTATAGCAATTATACCACTAAATACTAAAATCTCAAACATTTTTTACTTACTTTCTTGAAAGAAAGTAAGCAAAGAACTTTTGTGCGAAACTTCGTTTTGCTGCCGTATGTTAGAGTTGAATAGCTGTTGTAGATGAACGGCAATGAAGCACCAGTGGTTAAAAATGAGAATCTGTATTGTGTGCAGAAGGTAAAGTTTTTTGTCAAGCTTTTTTCAAAAAGCTTGCGAGAGTTTGAGAGCAGAGCTCTCAAGGTTTTCTACGCTTGGAAGCGTGTTTTTGAAAGGGTTTGGGGAAACTTTTCACAAGTGAAAAAAGTTTCCCCAAGAATTTCTTACTTTTGTCAAGTTCATAATAAGCCATTTTTTTGATAAGTTAATGTTTTCTTGAAAGAGTAGTAGAATGACAATGGAGCACCAGCGGTCAAAAATTCGTTTTGTTCTGTATGCAAAAGATAAAGCTTTTTGTCCAACTTTTTTTCACTTACTTTCTTGAAAGAAAGTAAGCAAAGAACTTTTGTGCGAAACTTCGTTTCGCTGCCGTATGTTAGGGTTGAATAGTTGTTGTAGATGAACGGCAATGAAGCACCAGTGGTTAAAAATGAGAATCTGTACTGTGTGCAGAAGGTAAAGTTTTTGGTCAAGCTTT
>CAJUKL010000024.1 GCA_910587195.1 uncultured Clostridia bacterium
TCTTGAAAGAAAGCTTAGCAAAGAACTTTGTGCAAAACTTCGTTTTGCTGCTGTACTTTGGAGTGGAATGGTTACTTAAGATGAACGATAACAGACCACCAGCGACTAAAATTTTCGCTTTGTTCCGTGTGCAAAAGATAAAGTTTTTTGTCCAACTTTTTTTTAAAAAAGTTGGTAGGTTTGGGCAACGCCCAAGGTTTTGACTTTATTGACACTCTGCGCTTTCTTGAAAGAAAGCTTAGCAAAGAACTTTGTGCAAAACTTCGTTTTGCTGCCGTGCTTTGGAGTGGAGTGGTTACTTAAGATGAACGACAACAGACCACCAGCGACTAAAATTTTCACTTTGTTCCCCTAAACAAAAATTTATTGAGGAATCAAGAAAACTTTATTTTTTTTATAAAATAAACTTTTTTTCTCGCTTTTCTTTTAAAATGTTATTTTTTTTGTTATAATATTATAACACCTGTAGGCAACCGACATGACTTTATGTCAATAGAATAGGAGAATTGCTATGAAAAATCATTCACCTTTTCAAAAAAATCATACACAACTTTTAGACCTTTTTAGTAAAAGTTTTTTTGAAGTTTACCATCATATGGATACAGAAGTACAACCTATTTTATTGGAAGTTGCACCCACTTTATTTCGCAAGTGGTATGTTTCTTCTTTGATTCCAGAAACAACGTTATCACCTTCTGTTGCTTTCCGTATTGATTTTTCAAAAGAACTTCCAAAAGAAAAAGAATATAGTTATGTTATGACTTTAGATAAAACAGGAATGTTCCAATATAAACTTTTAGAATATTCTTTGGAAAAACACCCCCTGATAGAAGATTTAAAAATCATATTAAAATACTGTGCACCAGATTGTGAAATGTCCCAAACAGGAGAATTTTTAGAACAGGATAAAAAAAATCTGTTGCAGCAAATTTCAAGACAAGAAGAAGAATATCTAAATTATTTAATACTGCTTTTGTATAATATGGATTTTTTAATTCCTCTGTCTGCTATTCATACTGTACGGATACAGCCAAATCCAAAAGCACAAGACTTTTTAAAAAAAACTACAAAAGAAATTTTATCTCATTTGATTGAAGTTATTTTAGATACCGCCTGCTATGAAATTGCAGATGCGCTTGGTGCAGACCCCGGATATTTTACAAAAAGTTTGTTTTACAGTTTTCTAAAAAATAATATGGATATAGAGGATATTTTTATCAAATTTTATCAAACGGTTAATATTGATATTGCTCAAATATGGGAAATTCCTTCCATAGAATCTTTTTCAGAAGAAGAAGCAGAAATTGCTTCCTCCTTCTTTTATATCGGAATTCTGTTAGACAAATGGTTTTTAACACCGCTTGGAGATTTTTTGCAGATGATACAACCAATTTATTATTTGCCTTTTTACTTTGTCACTACATTAAACCGCATTTCAAATTTAGTTGTAGCAAAATGTTCTTTGCAATCAGAACTCTATTCCCCTTGCTCTGTATTTGAATTAACCTCAATCGGTGAAGCGATTTTAGGAAAAAAAGAAGAAAAACAACCTTTACCAGTTCGTTTTGATTTTCCGCAAGTTTTAGAAGCGATTATTCGCCATGCAGAAGTGAATTTATTTGAAAAGATTATGCAGGAACAAGGGATAGATACAAAAATTCCCGTCTGCCCTATCAAAATTTCAATGGTAAAACAACCTAAATACTGGAAAATTATTGAACTGCTAGATAACGCTAGTCTATATGATATTTGTGCAGAAATCTGTTCTATCTTTGATTTTACAGACATTTCTATGTATAGTGTAACAGCAGAACATAAAAATAGTTTTCCTCTTTTTCAAGGTAGTCCTTTAAAACACAAAAGTCAAAAACCTTCTCCTTTTTTGCCTTCATCCTTTTCTGCTGGAGATATTCTTTACTTTACACCAGATAAAGATAACACAAGACAATTAAAACTGGAATTTTTGCCAAAACAACAGCAAATTCCTTTTATATTATATCCACGTTTAAGAAAACAAAGCAATTTTATTAAACCATTTGAGTAAGCAAAGAAAGAAGGAATAAAAATGATGCATCAACATGGTGGCGATTTAGATGCCATTGAAAAGCAATACCATATTCCCAAAAAGGAGATTATTGATTTTAGTGGAAACATCAATCCTTTTGGATTTCCTACAAGTGTAAAAAAAAGTTTGACACAAAATTTAGACATTCTTTCTGTCTATCCCGACAAAAATTATACTTTACTTAGAAAAGCCATTGCAAATTATACTGGTGCCAATTTTGAGCATATTGTGGTAGGAAATGGTTCTACAGAATTGATTTCTACCTTTATCAAAACAACAAAGGCACAAAAAACTTTAATTGTAGGCCCTGCTTATTCAGAATATGAAAGAGAAGCAGAACTTTGTGGCAGTAACTATCATTATTTTGCTTTGGAAGAAAAAGAATCCTTTTGTATCAATTTGTCAAAGTTATGGACTGCTTTAACACCAGAAATTGGACTTTTTATCCTTTGTAATCCTAATAATCCGACAGGAACAGTAGTAAATACAGCACAATTAAAACAAATATTGCAGCATTGTCAAAAAAATAAAACTGCTGTAATGATAGATGAAACTTATATGGAATTTTGTGACGATTTAGAGGAATGTTGTGCCATTCCTCTTACCTTACAATTTGACAATTTATTTGTCATTCGTGGAACATCAAAATTTTTTGCTGCACCCGGTTTGCGTTTAGGCTATGCAGTTTCTAGCAACGAAACTTTTTTAAAAACTTTAAAACAGCAGCAAGACCCTTGGAGTGTCAATAGTGTGGCTGCTTTTGCAGGAGAATTATTGTTTTCTGACCAGCAATTTATACAACAAACAAAAGATTTGATTTCTAACGAAAGAAAGCGTTGTATTGCAGAATTAAGGACATGGAAAAACATTACTGTTTATGACTCCAATTCTAATTTTATCCTACTAAAATTACAGACGGATAAAATAGACGCACATAAACTTTTTGAAATTTTGATTCAAAAAAAATTACTGATTCGAGATGCTTCCTCCTTTACTTTTTTAGATGATACATTTTTACGTTTTTGTATTCTTTTGCCAGAACAAAATACGTTATTGCTAAAAGAATTAAAAAAACTAGTAGAATGATTTGCCAAAAACTTTTTTGATATTTTTATAAAAAATATCACATATTAATCACAGCCTGTTGCAACCATACTTGAACCTTTTAATACAGAAGGAAAGGAGAGCAAAAAATTGTGCCTTACAGAAGAAGAATTAACTCAATCTTTATCCATGATAAAAGAAACTTTAGATAAATCTAAGCAGATGCTTTACAATATTATTTTTTTAAATAATGAATGTTTTTATTCTTTTTTAAAGCAATTATATTGCTCCAATGGGGAAACAATAGCAGAAACATTAAATAAATTAGAACACTGTATTCCTTTTGCGCTGACAGATGATAGTTTTTGTTTATTTCTTTCTTCCTGCCAGTCAGAAAATGGGGAAAAAATGGAAGCTTTACGGCGTGGTTTTATTGAAAGCTGTAAAAACGATTTTTTACTGCATTTATTTTCCATTACAAACACCATACAATGGGAACATATTTTACAAAGCTGTAAAATGCTACGCAAAAAAAATCGTACCCTTTTAAGAAAGGAGCCAATATGACAAATGGAAAAACCATATTACAGTTTAAATCGTGCTTATCAGGAACGATTCGGAAAAAAAACAGTCAAAATTTCATTAGATGCAGGTTTTACTTGTCCTAATCGTGATGGAACACTAGATACAAGGGGCTGCTTATTTTGCAGAGAAGGCTCAGGCGATTTTACAGCAAAGGGAAGTATTGCAGAACAAATAGAACAAGGAAAAAATCAAAAAAAATGGCAGGGACAATCTCCCTGCTATATTGCCTATTTTCAAGCATTTACCAATACTTATGCGCCTGTGCCTGTTTTAAAGTCTGTTTATGAGCAAGCAATCACTTGTAAAGATGTGGTAGGTATTTCGATTGCAACACGTCCAGATTGCCTAGGTGAAGATGTAATAGAACTTTTATCAGAGCTCAATCAAAAAACAGCACTTTGGGTAGAATTGGGATTACAAACTATCAAACCATTTTCCATTGATTTCATTCGTCGAGGATATGAGAATACCGTTTTTGAAAATGCAGTTTACAAATTGGCACAAAAAAATATAGAAATTGTAGTACATATTATATTAGGGCTTCCTCATGAAACAAAGCAAGATATGTTAGCTAGCATTGCATATCTTAATCAATTTCCCATTCAAGGTATAAAATTGCAGCTACTTCATGTATTAGAAGATACAGATTTAGCAACATATTATCAACAGGGAAACTTTAAAACATTATCTTTAGAAGAATATGTCGATGTTGTTTGTGATTGTATAGCATATCTTCGTCCAGACATTGTTATTCATAGACTAACAGGAGATGGAAATGCTAAAAAACTTCTTTCTCCCTTATGGAGTACCAAAAAAAGAATAGTATTAAATACCATACACAAAACCCTAAAACAAAGAAACATTCATCAAGGCTCTTACTTTCCTGAAAAAAAGTAAGCAAAGAACTTTGTGCGAAACTTCGTTTCGCTGCTGTGTGTTGGAGTGGAATGGTTGCTGTGGCTGAACGACAACGAACCACCAGAGGTTAAAAATTCGTTCTGTTTTGTTTGCAAAAAGAAAAGTTTAGGGTCAAGCCCTTTTTAAAGGGCTTGCGAGAGTTTGAGAGCAGAGCTCTCAAGGTTTTTTATGCTTGCAAGCGTGTTTTTGAAGTGGTTCTAAACGTCTGGTGGACGTTCGTTTAGAACCGACCAGAGCGAAGCGTAGACAGCAGGCAACACCTGCTGGGGAAACTTTTCACAAGTGAAAAAAGTTTCCCCAAGAAGGTCTGACTTTTGCTAAGTTCATAATAAGCCATTTTTTTATTTTTAAATTCAAATTGTTATATTTTTTATGTGGTTGCCCTACAGAATAACAGGGAAATCAATTTTTAAAAAATTTTAATATTTTGTGGTATTTTTTTTAAAATGACTGTCGAGCTCTGCCCGAACCTGCAAGCTTTTTTGAAAAAAAGCTTGGCAAAAAACTTTAAATCGCCTACGGCGAACAAAAATTGATTTCCGTGACAGAATAAAAACAATAGTTGACGAAAAATAAATTTTGATTTATAATAGAACATAAGTTCGATATAATAGAAAGGGGATTCTATCATTATGGCAGACAAAAAAGGTGCTAAAAAATTTGAAGAAGTAAAACCGGAAGATAAACAAAAGGCTCTCGAGGCAGCTCTCGCCTACATCGAAAAGCAATTTGGAAAAGGTGCTGTCATGAAATTAGGTGACAGCTCCTCAAAAATGAATGTGGAAGTCATTCCTACTGGTTCTTTAAGTCTTGACATTGCTCTAGGCGTTGGCGGTATTCCAAAGGGAAGAATTATAGAAGTTTATGGCCCAGAATCTTCTGGTAAAACAACCATTGCTTTGCATATGGTGGCAGAAGTACAAAAACAGGGCGGAATTGCAGGCTACATTGACGCAGAACATGCAATGGATCCAGTTTATGCAAAAGCACTTGGTGTGGATATTGACAATTTATATATTTCACAGCCAGATGACGGAGAACAAGCACTTGAAATAGCAGAAACAATGGTAAGAAGTGGTGCGATTGATATTGTTATCGTAGACTCTGTTGCAGCATTAGTACCACGTGCAGAAATTCAGGGGGAAATGGGCGATTCTCACATGGGTCTGCAAGCAAGATTAATGTCACAAGCTTTGAGAAAATTAACAGGTATTACAAATAAATCAAAATGTTCTGTTGTCTTTATCAATCAGCTTCGTGAAAAAATTGGTATGACTTTTGGAAATCCAGAAACAACAACTGGTGGTAGAGCTTTAAAATTTTATGCTTCTGTCCGGATTGATATTAGAAAGTCAGATGCACTGAAACAAGGTGATTCTGTCATTGGAAATCGTACCAAAGTAAAAATTGCAAAAAATAAAGTGGCTCCTCCTTTTAAAACAGCAGAATTTGATATTATGTATGGGCAAGGCGTTTCAAAAGAAGGCGACATTTTAGACTTAGCAGCAGAAATTGATGTGGTTAATAAAAGTGGTGCATGGTATTCTTATAAGGAAACACGCATTGGACAAGGCAGAGAAAATGCAAAAGTTTATTTAAAAGAACATCCAGAACAATGTAAAGAAATTGAAATGGAAGTAAGAAAATATTATCATTTGCCTGTCGATGGGGAAGTGATTGCAGTCGATGCAGAAGAAATGGAGGAAATGCCTGAAGAAATAGAAGAAAATGAAATGGAAGAAATAGAGAGTGAAAATATAGAAGAATAACAGAAAAAGGAATTTATAAAAATATGGAAATGATTGAAATAAAGCAAAAAACTCCAGCATTGATACAACAATAGAAGTATGGGAAACATCTGTAAAAGCAACCCATTTCTTTTTATCCGATAGCGAGATTAAGACGATTAAAAAATATGTTCCACAAGCCTTAAAGGAAATATCTTATTTAATTCTTATAAAAAATGAAAAAAATATTCCTATTGCTTTTATGGGAATTGAAGGCAAAAACTGGAAATGTTGTTTATTGCAGGAGAACAAAGAGGAAAAGGTTTTGGGAAAAAATTGATGCAGTATGGAATAGAACAATATGATGTCAATTTTTTAACTGTCAATGAACAAAACCCACTTGCAAAGAGCTTTTATGAATATATGGGATTTCAAACTTTCCAAAGAACAGAAACGGATGAACAGGGGAATCCTTATCCACTTTTATATATAAAACGAAACTAAGCAAAAGACCTTGAAACGTTGCCTCAAACTCCACTTACTTTCTTGAAAGAAAGTAAGCAAAGAACTTTGTGCAAAACTTCGTTTTGCTGCTGTACAGTGACATTGAACGTTGGTTGTAGATGAACGACAACGGAGCACCAACGGTTAAAATTTAGAATCTGTTCCGTTCACAAAAATTAAAGTTTTTTCAAAAAAAGTCTTTTTTAACGAATTAAGGCACTGTATTCCAGTGCCTTTTATTTATATTGTTTTTAAATAATCATCATTGATAGCAATTAGTTTTTGAACATATTCTTGAGAAGGGCCACCTTTTACATTTCGAGCAGCAACACATTTTTCTACCCTAATTGCATCATATACCGTTTCATTAAATACCGGTGAAATGGCTTGATATTCTTGTAAGGTCAAATCATCTAAGTTTGTATTGTGATTGATACAATAGAGTACAAGTTGTCCTATAATCGCATGAGCATCCCTAAAAGGTACCCCATTTTTTACAAGCCAATCAGCTGCATCGGTTGCATTGGTAAAACCGCCTTTTGTAGCATGATACATATTCTGTTTACAAATTGTCATTGTTTCCATCATAGCAGTAAACACTGGTAAGCACATTTTAATTGTATCAACTGCAGAAAAAACAGCTTCTTTGTCTTCCTGCATATCTTTATTGTAAGCAAGTGGAAGTCCTTTCATCATTGTAAAAAGTCCCATCAAATTGCCATAAACACGTCCAGTTTTTCCGCGAATCAATTCTGCCATATCTGGATTTTTTTTCTGTGGCATAATGCTAGAGCCTGTAGAATAGGCATCATCTAATTCAATAAAATGAAATTCATGACTGCTCCAAAGAATAACTTCTTCACAAAAACGGCTTAAATGCATCATTAGAATAGAAAGCGCAGAAACAAGTTCAATACAAAAATCTCTATCGCTCACACCATCCATACTATTTAATGTGATATTGTCAAAGCCTAGCTGTTTTGCAACAAAATCTCTATCAAGTGGGTAAGTTGTAGAAGCCAATGCACCAGAGCCAAGTGGCATATAGTTGGTACGCTTGTATGTATCTGTTAAACGTTCATAATCCCTTTTAAACATTTCCACATAAGCAAGAATATGATGCGAAAATGTAATTGGCTGCGCTCGCTGTAAATGTGTATAACCCGGCATAATAGTTTCTGTGTTTTTGGCTGCAATTTGATTTAATATCATCATGGTATTTTTTAAAAGGGTTTGTATTTCCTTGATTTCTGTTTTAATGTACATACGAATATCTAATGCTACCTGGTCGTTGCGACTTCTTCCAGTATGAAGGCGTTTGCCAACATCTCCAATTCGTTCAATTAAAATCGTTTCAATATTCATGTGAATATCTTCTGCTTTTTCATCAAAGGCAACTTTTCCAGCTTCAATATCAGCTAAAATTTCTTTTAGTGTTTTTTGTATCAATTCTGCATCTTCTTTTGGTATAATTCCTTGTTTTCCCAACATAGCAGCATGGGCAATGCTTCCAGTAATATCCTCTTTATAAAGACGCTGGTCAAAGGAAATAGAAGAATGAAAATGGTCTGTAAAACTGTTTGTAGATTTTGTAAATCTGCCACCCCAAAGTTTCATAAAAATACTCCTTTCTTTTTCTAAAATAAAAACCTTAAGGAAATGCAACCTCAAGGTTTTTATGGCATTTTATAATTATTTATTTTGATTTGCTTGCATCATCATTGCACGCACTTTTAAAGGCAATCCAAAAAGATTAATAAATCCATCTGCATCTTTATGGTTATACAATTCGCCTGTTGTAAAGCTAGCCATAGATTCATTGTATAAAGAATAAGGAGAAGTAGAACCAGCAGGCATAATGTTACCTTTATACAATTTTAATTTTACTTGTCCTGTTACCGTTTCGTTTACGCTGTCAAAATAAGAAGAAAGTGCTTCTCGTAATGGTGTATACCATTCTCCACTATATACTAATTCTGTAAATTTATTGCTTGCAATTTCATTAAAAGCCTGTGTTTTTTTGTCTGTGCAAAGATATTCTAATTCTCTGTGCGCATAGTATAAAATAGTACCACCAGGTGTTTCATATACACCACGAGATTTCATGCCAACAACACGGTTTTCACAAATATCAGCAATACCAACACCATTTTTACCGCCAATTTCATTTAATTTTGTCAAAAGAGCTACAGGAGAAAGTTTTTCACCATTAACTGTGGTACAAATTCCTTTTTCAAAATTCAATGTTACATATTCTGGTACATCTGGCGCATCTTCTGGAGAAACACCAAGTTGTAACAAACGTTTGTAATTTGGTTCATTGGCAGGATCCTCTAATTCTAAGCCTTCATGGCTTAAATGCCAAATATTTCTGTCACGGCTGTAACTGTCATCTTTTTTGACTGGTACAGGAATTCCTCTTTCTTCCAGATAAGCAATTTCTGCTTCACGGCTATCCATTTTCCAGCTATCCAGACGCCAAGGTGCAATAATTTTTAATTCTGGAGCAAGTGCTTTAATTGTTAATTCAAAACGAACTTGGTCATTACCTTTTCCTGTTGCACCATGACAAATTGCAGTTGCGCCTTCCTTTTTTGCAATTTCAACTAATCTTTTGGCAATAATAGGGCGCGCCATAGAAGTACCTAAAAGATATTTCCCTTCATAAACAGCATTTGCCTTGATACAAGGATAAATAGCATCTGTAATAAATTCCTCTGTAATATCTTCAATATATAACTTGCTTGCTCCTGTTTTAAGGGCTCTTTCTTCCAAGCCTTCTGTTTCTTTTCCTTGACCCACATTTCCACAAACAGCAATTACTTCTGCATCATAATTTTCTTTTAACCAAGGAATGATAACACTGGTATCTAGACCTCCAGAATAAGCAAGTACAATTTTTTCTTTCATAAAGTAGTTCCTCCTTCATTTTACCGTTGTTTCTATCAACATTTCACAGTAGCTTATTATACACAACTCCTTTCAAATAATCAATGCTTTTTGTAAAATTAGTTGTATTTATTCGTAATTTGTGCATAATTATAAAAATGGTATCAAAAAATAGGTAGTTTTTGTATAGTATTTTATTCTTGTATAGTTTTACTAGAATAGTATAAAAATACATAAAATTTATCTTGTATAAAAGACTTTCTAAATACCTGTTTTTATGCTAATATAAGGAAAAAGAATCAAAAAATACAGAAAGGGGTTTTACACATGAAACTTTTTACATATGTGTATGAAGGAAAAGAACAAATAGGAGCTTTATCAAAGGATAATACATTAATACCTCTTGCAGAAAAAGATATGCAAACATTAATAAAAAACTGGTCAGAAAAAAAACAAAAAGAAATCCTTTCCCTAACAACACAAGGAATTGATTTTGATAAAGTGCAAATAAAATCACCCATTCCTCGCCCAAAACAAGATGTTATTTGTCTTGGTATTAACTATATGGCACATGCAGAAGAATCTGCAAGATATAAAGAGGAAGCATTTGGTGGAGAACGTCCTAAAGCAATTTATTTTTCTAAAAGAGTCAATGAAGCAGTTGCAGATAAAGAACCGATACAAGGACATTTTGACATTGTAGAAAGTTTGGATTATGAAGTAGAGTTGGCAGTAATTATTGGAAAAGATGCAAAAAATGTTTCAGAAAAAGAGGCTTTTGAATATGTATTTGGTTATACTATTTTAAATGATGTTAGCGCAAGAAATTTACAAACTTCTCATAAACAGTGGTACTTTGGAAAAAGTTTGGATGGTTTTACACCGATTGGCCCTTGTATTGTTACAAAAGACGAATTTCAAAATCCTCCAGCATTGGCAATTAAATCCTATGTCAATGGGGAATTAAGACAAAATAGTACAACAGATTTATTAATTTTTGGAATTGCACATGTTATTAGCGAGCTTTCTCAGGGAATGACACTACAAGCAGGTACCATCATTGCAATGGGTACTCCAGCAGGCGTTGGTATGGGTTTTGTTCCTCCAAACTTTTTAAAAGCAGGTGATGAAGTAAAATGCGAAATTGAAGGAATCGGTACTTTAACCAATATTGTAGAATAAGGAGAAAAACATGGATACCATAAAAGTAATGAGCGTTTTTGGTACAAGACCAGAAGCAATTAAAATGGCACCACTGATTAAAAAGCTAGAACAAACAGAGCAGATACAAAGTATTGTTTGTGTGACAGCGCAGCATAGAGAAATGCTTGACCAAGTGCTTGAAATATTTGATTTGCACCCACAATATGATTTGAATATTATGCAACCAAGGCAGACATTGGCAATGATTACAACAAAAGCGTTAAATGGCTTAAGCCAAGTGATGGCAGAAGCAAAACCCGATTTGGTATTAGTGCATGGAGATACTACAACAACCTTTTCCGGTGCATTGGGAGCCTATTATAATCAGATTAAAGTAGGACATGTAGAGGCAGGCTTACGTACCTATGACAAATACCAACCTTTTCCAGAGGAAATGAATCGTTGTTTAACCAGTCAATTAACAGATTTGCATTTTGCACCTACAGCATTAGCAAAACAACATCTTTTACAAGAAAATATCAATCAAAATAATATCTTTGTGACAGGCAATACAGTCATTGATGTTTTGCAAACAACAATAGAACAAAATTATCATTTTACTGTGGAAGAACTAAATCAAATTGATTTTGCCCACAAAAAAGTGATTGCCATGACAGCACATAGAAGGGAAAATATTGTAAAACCTTTGGAAAATATTTGTAATGCTGTCCTTAAAATTGTGCAAGAGCAGGAAGATGTAGAAGTGGTTTATGCAGTTCATAAAAATCCGGCAGTTTCGGAGCCTGTTCATGCTATCTTGGGAAATCATAAGCGGATTCATTTGCTTGAGCCATTAGATTTAAAAGATATGCATAATTTAATGAGTCGCTCCTATTTTGTTATGACAGACAGTGGTGGATTGCAAGAAGAAGTACCCTCTATGGGAAAACCCGTGCTTGTTCTTAGAAATGTGACAGAACGTCCAGAAGGAATTGATGCAGGTACTTTAAAATTAGCAGGTACAGAAGAAGAAAATATCTATCAAATGGCAAATACTTTGCTGCATGATAAAAAAGTATATCAGCAAATGGCACAAGCTAAAAATCCTTTTGGAGATGGAAGGGCTTCTGAAAGAATTGTAAATAGTATTTTATATTATTTTGGAAAATCACAAAAACGCCCAAAAGATTATATCATATAATAAAACCAAAGCAGGAGGTTATTACTATGAAAAAAGAAAGAATGTCTATCCTAAGTATGTTAGAAAAAGGCATTATTACCGCAGCAGAAGCAGAAAAATTACTTCTGGCTTTAAATGGCACACCAAAGGTAGATAAAAAAGGGGTTGGTGATGTTGTCAATCAAATATTTGATAAAACAGGAAGTGCCATCAATACCTTTGCAAACGCTGTTGGAAAACAAGCAGAAAAATTAGAACCAAAAGTAAAAAGTGCAGCGGAAAAAGTGTCCGAAAAAGCGGCTGTCATTGTAGATGATGCAAAAACTTATAAAGAAAAATTAAAAGAAAAAAAAGCAAAAAAACAAGATGAAACTTTGCAGAAATTTGAAGAAGAATTGGAAGAAGAAGAAAAAGAGGAGTTGGAAAAAGAAGAAAAAGAAGTTGAGCAAAAAGAAATAGAAGAAATAGAAGAAACAGAAGAACAAAAAGGAATTGTAACAAAGCTGTTTTCTAATTGGACAGATACTGCAGAATATATCCAGGAACATGTCAAAGAAAAAGTAGATTTTTTAGATGAATTTTTGGAAAGAAAAAAAGAATTAAAAGAGGAAATGAAAAAAGAAAGAGAAATAAAAAAGGCAACAGAAGGAAAAGGCGAAACTGTAAAAGAAGCCATTGAAAATGCTATTGCAGAGGCAGAACAAGAAATAAAACAGGCAAAAGAAGAAGAAATAGGAGAAGAAGCAAGTTATTATTTAAAAAAAGTGGACAAAGGCATGGAAAATGTAGAATCACAATTACAACAGATTGATGACATGGAAACATTTTTAAAAAATGCTTTCGGTGATGCAGACTGGGAAGATGACGAGGAGGAAGAAAAAAAAGAATAAAGATTCTTTTTTTAAAATAGCATATGAAATTAAATAAAACAGAAATTGGAAAAGAAATTGTCAGTTGGGTAAAAACCATTCTATTAGCATTGATTTTAGCTGCTGGCATTAATACTTTTATTATTGTAAATGCAGAAGTGCCTTCTGGTTCTATGGAAAATACCATTATGACAAACGACCGTATTGTTGCGTTTCGTTTATCATATCTTTTTAGTAACCCAAAAAGAGGAGATGTTGTTGTATTTCATTTTCCTGATGACCCTACTGGAAAAACATTGTATGTCAAAAGAGTCATCGGTTTGCCTGGAGAAAAATTAGAAATTAAAAAAGGCAGAGTTTATTTGAATGATAGCCGACAGCCTTTAGCCGAACCTTATTTAAAAGAAAAAGCCATTGGTGATTTTGGTCCATATGAAATACCAGAAGGCTGTTATTTTGTTATGGGGGATAATCGAAATGACTCTGAAGATGCTAGATTTTGGAACAATACTTATGTGGAACAAGATAAATTTCTTGGAAAAGTTATTTTCCGCTATTATAAAGGCTTTAAACTTATAGAATAAATCTCTTTCTTTTTTATGGTATATAAGATATAATAAAAAGAAAGAATAATATCAAATTATTTAAGGAGGAAATAAGACATGGCAGAAGTAACAAAAGATACATTGATTGGTGAAGCGTTGATGATAGACAAAGGAATTGCAGCAATTTTAATGCAAAATGGAATGCACTGTGTAGGTTGCCCTTCTTCTGCAGGAGAATCTTTAGCAGAAGCAAGTATGGTGCATGGTATGGACGCAGATAAATTGATTTCTGACATTAATACGTATTTAAAAGAAAAATAATTTTATAAAAAAGGGCATAGCAATATGTTATGCTCTTTTTCATTGTTTACAATAAAAATTTTTGGCTGTCAAAGGGGGTTTTACGATGGAATTAAAAAAACATTATGATGTGGCAATTATTGGTGGCGGTATTGGTGGAATTATGACAGCCTACCGTTTGACCGAAAAAAAACCAAATTTAAATGTTGTTATCATTGAAAAAGGACATTCGATTGAAAAAAGAGTTTGTCCGATTGTAGCAAAAAAAACAGAAAAATGTATTAAATGTCAATCTTGCGCTATTATGGAAGGTATGGCAGGCGCAGGTGCTTTTTCTGATGGAAAATATGTTATTTCTACAGAATATGGTGGGTGGTTGACAGAATTTTTAGAGCCTTCTGTTGTGATTGATTATATTGAGCAAGCAGACAAAATGTTAGTTCATTTTGGTGCTACAACAGAGCGTTTTCAGCCAGACAATGAGTTAAAAAAGATTTGTTTGCAGCACGATTTGCATATGAGTCAAGCGCAATTAAAACATCTTGGTACAGACAGTAATTTTGAAACTATGCGGAAAATGATTGAGGCATTAAAACAAAAATGCGATATTGCAACTGACACATTTGCAGCATATATCAACAAAGATACAAAGGAAATTACAACAGTTTATCAGGCAAAGGAAACAGTTATCAAAGCAGATGTTATTGTGTTTGCAGTAGGAAGGGCAGGAAGTCGTTTCTTTTCTAATTGGTGTGTAGAAAATAAAATTCCATTAAAAAATAATCAAGTAGACATTGGTGTTCGTGTAGAACTACCTTCCATAATATGGGAACATTTTTCTAAAAAAATATATGAGCCAAAAATTTGGTATCGGAGTAAACGCTATGGTGATATAACAAGAATGTTTTGCTTTAATGAAAGAGGAAATGTTGTTACAGAAAATACAGATGGTGTGTTGACAGTCAACGGACATTCTTATAGAGATTTAGAAAGAAAGACAGAAAATTCTAATTTTGCTTTACTTTCTACAATTAAATTTACAGAGCCTTTTAAAAATCCGATTGAATATGCAAGATATGTTGCAAGTTTAGCAAATTTAATTAGTGGCGGTAGTGTATTAGTGCAGCGTCTGGGAGATTTAGAAAGAGGTCGTCGTTCTGATGCCAAACGAATTGCACAATCTACAACACGCCCTACCATGAATGCGGTAGCAGGAGATTTAAGTCTTTGTATTCCAAAACGGCAATTAGATAATATTATAGAAACGCTTCATGCTTTAGATGTGATTGCACCAGGTACTGCTAATTTTGATACTTTACTTTATGGCATTGAATGTAAATATTATTCTGCAAGACCAAATGCAACTGATTTTGAATTAGAAGGCTGTAAGGATATTTATGCAGTAGGAGATGGTGCAGGTTTTACTCGTTCCCTTTCCCAAGCAGCAGCAAATGGATTATATGTTGCAGATAAGTTATTGAAAAAAGCATAAAGACTTTGAGTAACCCCTTTTTCTTTTGCAAACGGGATAAATTCTCATTTTTAACTGCTGCTGCTCCATTGTCGTTCAACTTAAGCAGCCATTCTACTCCAACACACAGCAGCAAAATGAAGTTTTGCAAAAAAGTGGATTCTATTAAACGTAATGAAAGTTAGAAGTTTTTGGAGGAACTTTTTCACTTGTGAAAAGTTCCTCCAAAGTCTACGCTTCGCTCGGGTTAGTTCTAAACGAACGTCCACCGGACATTCAGAAACCACTTCAAAAACACGCTTGCAAACGTAAAAAACCTTGAGAGCTCTGGTCTCCATTTCATTCCGGTCGTTGCAGAACAAACGTCCACTGGACGTTTTGCAACTCAAACTCTCGCAAGACCTTAAAAAAGGGCTTGACCCTAAACTTTATCTTTTGCGAACGGAATAGATTCTAATTTTTAACCTCTGGTGCTCCGTTGTCGTTCAGCTACAACAACCATTCAAGTCCATCGCACGGCAGCAAAACGAAGTTTTGCACAAAAGTTCTTTGCTACCTTTCTTTCAAGAAAGTAAGTTGTTTCACAACAATACTTTGAAGATTGTAGCCTGTTGGTAGTTTTTGATAGGAAAATCAAAAGAAAAAACAAAAAACATTTCTTTTTTATGCAAGTTTTTTGTAAATTTTTATAAATATCTTTAATAGAAAGACATATGTGCTAAAAAAGGGAAAAATTGTATCTCATTTTTTGTTTTTTCTATTGACTTTGTATAAAAACATCATATATAATTAAGAAAATAAATCTTAAATTTTGATTAAGATTTGATGGTGTAACAAATTATTTTATCATATAAAGGAGGGCTTTGTAAAAAAATATACAACAGAATCAAATACAGTGCTTCTATGTAATTATATTTTACTATTATACTATTTTGCTGTATCTATCTGTTAAAATAAAAAATTTGTTACATACCTTATCGTACAACCCATTTTAATTTTTAATAGGAGGTATAACATGAATATACTCGAAAAGTGGAATAAAATTAGTTTAGTAAAGCGTATTATTGCTGGTATGGTGATTGGTGCTATTCTTGGTGTTGCCGTTCCTAGTGCAGGCCCTATCGGCATTTTAGGCGACCTTTTTGTAAGCGCATTAAAAGCAGTTGCACCTATTTTAGTATTTTTCTTAGTTATGAGTGCTTTGGCACAACATAAAGAAGGCGGCGCAAGTAATATGGGTACCGTTATCATTCTTTACTTAGTAGGTACTTTTGCAGCAGCAGTTGTTGCTGTTATTGCAAGCTTTTTGTTTCCAGTTACTTTGACTCTACCAGAAGCAGCAACAGGCAGCGCAGCACCTGGTGGTATTGGGGAAGTTTTAAAAACTTTGTTATTAAATATCGTGGCAAATCCAATTGGTTCCATTGTAAATGCAAACTATATTGGTATTTTGGCATGGGCTGTTATCTTTGGCTTGGCTTTAAAACCAGCCTCCGAAACAACAAAACAAGGTCTTTTAGATTTTTCAGAAGCAGTTTCACAAGCTGTTAGATGGGTTATCAGTATGGCTCCATTTGGTATTCTTGGCTTAGTATTTACTACTGTTTCTACGAATGGTATTGGTATTTTTGCAGACTATGGCAAATTGTTAGGCGTTTTAGTTGGCTCTATGGCAGTAGTTGCTTTTATCGTAAATCCTATTATTGTATTTATTACAATGGGCACAAATCCATATCCATTGGTATTCAAATGCTTGAGAGAAAGTTTCATTACTGCATTCTTTACAAGAAGCTCTGCGGCAAATATTCCTGTTAATATGGCACTTTGCGAATCTTTAGGATTAGATGAAGATAATTATTCTGTATCCATTCCTTTGGGCGCAACTATCAATATGGCTGGTGCCGCAATTACTATTACAGTTATGACTTTAGCAACTGTACATACTTTGGGTATTTCTGTAGATATTCCAACAGCAATTATATTAAGCGTTGTGGCAGCAGTTTCTGCCTGTGGTGCATCTGGTGTTGCTGGTGGTTCTTTACTTTTAATTCCTTTAGCTTGTTCTTTGTTTGGTATCTCTGGCGACATCGCAATGCAAGTAGTTGGTGTTGGTTTTATTATCGGTGTTATTCAAGACTCCTGCGAAACAGGCTTGAACTCCTCTACTGACGCATTGTTTACAGCAGCATCTGAGTTTAGACAATGGAAAAAAGCAGGAAAACCAATTAAATGGTAAGATAAAATTTTATTGTTTGTGGTTGTGCGAAACCCTTATCATAAAAATGATAAGGGTATTTTTTTCTATAAGCTATTATAAGTATTGAATTATGTTTCAATTTGAGATATAATGAGAAAAAATAATCCAAGAATAAGGAGGATTTATTTATGTTACATATTTATTTAGAAGAAGATTATGATATATTGTTCCTGTAGACGAAACGGAAGGTGTTACCTTAAACTATAAAAATAAACTTGTAAAAATTCCTTATGAAGAATGGCAACAAATTCAAGAACATGTTTTAGATTATTTTAAATTTCGTTTGGAAAAAGGAATCAAACAATATAATGATGGAAAGGATTTATGATAACAACATAAATCCTTTTTTAATTTGGGAAACAAAAGGAATAGATTGACAAGTGATAGTATATTTTATAAAATTAATGTAGAAATTTGCAAAAAAAATAGTCAAAATGATATAAAAATTTGTTTTTAAAAGGAGGATGTTTATGGCAATTAATTTGCAAAAAGGACAAAAGATTAACCTGACAAAAGGCGGAGCAGGTTTGAATCAAGTGCTTGTGGGGCTGGGCTGGGCTGAGGCTCCACAAAGTTCTGGAGGATTTTTAGGTTCTCTTTTGGGTGGAAAAAGTAAAACTATTGATTGTGATGCCTCTGTCATTCTTTGCGGCGCAAATGGAAAATTAATTAGTAATGATGTAAAACAAAATTGTGTTTATTTCGGAAACCTTCGTCATTCTAGTGGTGCAATTATCCACCAAGGAGATAACTTAACAGGTGCTGGTGAAGGTGATGATGAGCAGATTTTAGTGAACTTGTCTAAAATACCTGCTGATGTGCATAAATTAGTTTTTGTGGTCAATCTTTATGATGCCAAAAGTAAAAATCAACATTTTGGTATGATTCGCAATGCATATATTCATTTAGCGGATATGGAAAAAGCAAATGAAATTTGCCGTTTTAATTTGTCTGAAAATTATAATGAAATGACAGGGCTTGTTGTAGGCGAAATCTATCGTAAAGATGGGGAATGGAAATTTAATGCAATCGGTCAAGGTATAAAAGAAGCAAGTAGATTACAGTCTTTATTAAAATTATATGCTTAATATAGAAAGGATGATATGATATGCCAATTAACTTACAAAAAGGGCAAAGAATTTCTTTAGATAAATCTTTACAATATGCGCTTGTGGGGTTAGGTTGGGATACAAACCGTTATGATGGCGGTTATGATTTTGACTTGGATGCCTCTGCCTTTATGCTTGGAGAAAATGGAAAATTATTGCGTGATGAGGATTTTGTTTTTTATAATAACTTGAATGGTCGTGATGGTGCAGTTGTGCATACAGGCGATAACCTTACAGGGGAAGGAGAAGGCGACGACGAAGTTATTATGATTAACTTGTCGAAAATGCCAAAGGAGATTAAAAAAATTGCAATTTGCGTTACTATTCATGAAGCAGAAGCAAGACACCAAAATTTTGGACAAGTTTCGAATGCTTATATTCGTATTGCTAGGGTAGCAGATGAGTCTGATATGGTTGGGGAAACGGTTTTACGTTTTGACTTGGAAGAAGAATTTTCCATTGAAACAGCTCTTGTTGTTGCTGAAATTTATTTTAAAAATGGGGAATGGAAATTTAATGCTGTTGCAGCAGGTTATCAAGGTGGATTGGCGGCAATTTGTCGTTCTTTCGGGGCTAATGTTTAAAACCCACTTCCTTTCTTGAAAGAAAGGAAACGAAAGAACTTTTGTGCAAAAACTAGCGTTTTTGCTGTCATTATTCCACTTTGTTCCGTTAATGGCTGGGAAAACGAAGTTTTCCCCTAAAGTTTTTGGTCAAGCTTTTTTCAAAAAGCTTGCGAGAATTTGAGAGCAGAGCTCTCAAGGTTCTAACTTGTTTCCAAGCGTGTTTTTGAAGGGGTTCTGAACGTCCGGTGGACGTTCGTTTAGAACCGACCAGAGCGAAGCGTAGACCTGGGGAAACTTTTCACAAGTGAAAAAAGTTTCCCCAAAAAGTTCCCCATGAGTTTTTTGGCTTAATTTAGTGAGCCTTTATTTTTTTGTTCTTCTATAGGCTCTATTTTTAAAATATCACTCAAGTCACAATCTAATTCGACACAAATTTTTAACCAAATTTAGCAAGAATTTCTCCGCCTCTATAGGCGGGGGATGAATTGCGTCTTTTCTTATCAGCATAAAAAATATAAATTTTTTGTTGCCTTATAAAAATAAATAGAATATAATAAATATATTGACAAGTACATTGACAACTGGATATATAGGGTTGCACAGAGAAACCAAATATGCGAAAACCAAGCTTCCTTCTGTGCGTAAAATGTCCAAGGTACGAATGGAAAGTAATTCGTGAAAACCGTGGGACACACGGGGTTAGCTCGCTTATGCTTAGTACATTGGTACTATCGAACGAGAAGCCCCCGCCTCTATGCGTTAGCATAGGCGGTGGGAGTATGTCACCGTAAATCCAGCACTCAAAGAATTTATCATAGAATCCTATCAAGAAAAAATCTCCTATATCCATGCAGAACAAGCTTTTCGGGAAAATCTTTCCCCGGAATAGTTAAAAGAATTTGACGAATTGCGCAAAAAAATAGTCGAGTGGTACAACATACAAAAAGAATTATTGAAATTTACCATCAAACCATCAAACGAGCAAACTCCTTAAATTTTATGTAAGATAAAAATTGCTTTTTTTTCCCAAACCGGCTATAATAAAAAGAGAAATTTTAGGAGGGATTATTTTGGAGAAATTTTATATTACCACACCAATCTATTATCCTAGTGATAAATTACACATTGGACATTCTTACTGTACTGTTGCAACAGATACCATGGCAAGATATAAAAGATTACGCGGATATGATGTCATGTTTTTGACAGGAACAGATGAACACGGGCAAAAATTAGAAAGAATTGCAAAAGGGCAAGGTTTAACGCCAAAAGAATACATTGATAAAGTTGTTGTTGGCATCAAGGAGCTTTGGAAAACACTTGATATTTCTTATGACAAATTTATCAGAACAACAGACGATTACCATGTTAAAACAGTGCAACGCATTTTTAAACGCCTTTACGACCAAGGTGACATTTATAAAAGCACCTATGAAGGTTGGTACTGTACCCCTTGCGAATCCTTTTTTACAGAGCATCAGCTAGTAGATGGCAAGTGTCCCGATTGTGGTCGTGAAGTGGAAAAGGTAAAAGAAGAAAGTTATTTTTTCCGTCTTTCCAAATATCAAGATAGAATTATCAAATATATGGAAGAAAATCCGGAATTTTTGCAGCCTAACACCAGACAAAACGAAATGATAAATAACTTTTTAAAGCCCGGTTTGGAAGATTTAGCAGTAAGCAGAACTTCTTTTAAATGGGGAATTCCTGTAGAATTTGACCCAGGTCACGTAGTATATGTTTGGGTAGATGCGCTTTCCAACTATATTAGTGCACTTGGCTATGATACAGAAGATGACAGTTTATTTCAAAAATATTGGCCTGCTGATGTCCATGTAGTGGGAAAAGAAATTGTACGTTTCCACTCTATTATATGGCCTGCTATGCTTATGGCTTTAGATTTACCTTTACCAAAGCAAATTTTTGGACATGGTTGGCTTGTCATCAATGGCGGCAAAATGTCAAAATCCGTCGGAAATGTTGTTGACCCTAATGTTTTAGTAGAAAAATATGGTGTAGATGCTATCCGTTATTTCCTATTAAGAGAAATTGCTTTTGGACAAGATGGCAATTTTAATAATGAGGCATTGATACAAAGAATTAATTCCGATTTAGCAAACGATTTAGGCAATCTTGTATCTAGAACCGTTGGTATGATACAAAAATATTTTAATGGTACTTTACCAGAGGCACAAGAACCAACAGAATTTGATGCAGATTTAGTAGAAACAGCAAAAAATACTGTGCCTAAAATAGAAAATTCTATGGATAAAATGATGTTTAGCGATGCTTTAATTGAGCTTTGGAATTTAATCCGTAGAACCAATAAATATATTGATGAAACGCAGCCCTGGATACTCATTAAAGAAGAAGCAAAACACGCAATGTTAGCAAATGCATTGTATCATGTAGCAGAAAGTATCCGTATTATTTCTGTTTTATTGCAGCCATTTATGCCAAACACTCCTACCTTGATATGGAAACAATTAGGAATAAAAGAAGGTACATGGGAAAGTGCCAAAGAATGGGGAAAACTTCCTAAAACACTTTCTGTTCAAAAAGGAAATGTTATTTTCCCAAGAATCGACATGAAAAAAGAATTAGAAGAACTGGAATCAGCCATCAAAGCATCTCAAGCAACTTCCATTGCAAACCAAGGAAAAAAAGAAGAAAAGGAAGAAAAAGAGGAAAAAGAAATTAGCATTGATGACTTTTTTAAAGTACAGTTAAAAGTAGGAGAAATTATTGCAAGCGAAAAAGTTAAAAAATCAGATAAATTATTGCGTAACGAGGTAAAAATTGGAGATGAAGTAAGGGTGATTTTTTCCGGCATTTCAAAATGGTATAGTCCAGAGGAAATGGTAGGCAAAAAAGTTGTTGTTGCTTACAATTTGAAACCTCGAAAAATGATGGGCGAAATGTCTTATGGAATGTTATTGTGTGCAGATGACGGTGCAGACAAGCTTTCTTTATTGACATTAGACAAAGACATTCCAAGTGGAGCAGACATCAGCTAATGTATTTTGAATCTCATGCGCATTATGATGATAAGCAGTTTGATAAAGATAGGGAGGCACTGTTGACGTGCCTCCCTACATATGGCATTGATGTTGTAATCAATAGTGGTTCTGACTTAAAAAGTTCTTATATCGGAAAAGAACTTGCAGAACAATATGATTATATTTACTTTGCCGCAGGTATACACCCCCATGAACTGTATGACATCAGTGACGCTGTTTTAGAAGAAATCCGTCAATTAACCATGCATAAAAAGTGTGTTGCAATAGGAGAAGTTGGTTTAGATTATCATTATGATACATTTTCCAAAGAAACCCAAAAATATTGGTTTGAAAAACAATTAGAAATAGCAAAATTATTTCACACTCCTGTAATAATTCATTCGAGAGAAGCAGCACAAGATTGTTTCGACATCATTTGCAAAAGCGGTGTAAACAAAGGTGTGATTCATTGTTATTCTGGAAGTCCCGAAATGGCAGAGGAATATATTAAAATGGGTTTTTATATTGGAATGGGAGGAGTTTTGACCTTTCCAAATGCCAAAAAATTGGTGGAAGTAGCAAAAAAAATACCATTAGAGCGTATTTTGATAGAAACGGATTGCCCCTATTTAGCACCTGTTCCTTACCGGGGAAAGCGCAATGATTCCCGAAACTTGGAATTTGTTGTAAAAAAATTGGCTGAAATAAAAGGACTTTCTCCCTCAGAGGTTGCGAACATAACATTAAAAAATGGTGAAAATCTATTTTTTTTATAAAAATTGTTGAATATTTATTACATATATGTTAATATAATAAATGTAATAGGATAAGGATATATCGTTGTGGTATATCTTTATTTTTGCAGTAAAGATAGGTACAACTAAAGATAGTTGTGAATACTGTATGGCATTGATCAAAAAGTATGTCAAATGAAACGAATAGAATATCCCTTCCTATCAAATATCAGGGACATTCGAGGAGGAGAAAATGACAAAAAGACTGATTAGAGTAATGGCTATTGTAGTATTTATGCTGGCTATTGGTAGTAGTACTGCTTTTGCTTACACGAAAACTGTTATTATCAACTTGGACGGTGTTCCTCGTATGGTAAATACAGAAGTAACGACAGTAGGCGATTTAATGAATACGTTAGGCGATGTGATTTCTGCGGATTATGTGTTGCAAGGGGACATCACAAAGAACACAGAACTAACAAAAAACATGGTCATTGATTTAACCTCTATCACAGAAAAGAAGTCAACAAAAACAGAAACAATTGCTTTTGATACTGAAATTAGAGAAAATCCTAATTTAGAGGAAGGCAAAGAGAATGTATTGCAAGAAGGGGAAAATGGGGTATTATCCATTATTACAAAAGAAAATTACTCTGGAACAGAACTGATTTCTTCTGAAATTGTAGAAGAATTGGTCACCAAAGAGGCAAAAAATAAAATTATTGAAAGAGGTACCAAAAAAGAAATACCCGTTGTAGAAATGAAACAGGAATCTGTAAAAACACCAGAACTACAAAAGAAGCCGGAAAAAGACAAAAAGCCAGCAACTGTTCCTGCTTCTGTAGTTGGAAATACTTCTCTCAATGTGATAGCAACAGGTTATACACCCGGTGACCCGGGTTGTACAGGAATTACTTATACGGGCACAAAAGCAGCAAGAGGTACAATTGCTGTAGACCCAAGTGTGATACCATTCGGTACAAAGTTGTATATACCAGGTTATGGTTATGGCGTGGCTGCTGACACAGGTGGCGCAATTAAAGGAAATAAAATTGACTTATGCTATGAAACCAGAACAGAAGCATTAAATTGGGGTATCAAAAATATTACAGTGTATGTTGTGAAATAAAAAAGAAGAAACCCGCTTTCTCCCTAGGGAGAAAGCGGGTTTCTTTGTTAAATATCTAATTTGTAGAATGTTCTTTCTGTTCCAGCATTGATATACCATACAATTTGATTGTTCATACAGATTGGTTGACAGTCAGAAGAAAGTTTTGCGTCATCAAGTACAGCTATATCTGTCAACATTTTTCCATTTTCATCTATTTTTACATAACATACTCCATTACTACTACCTTCTGAAAATTCTTCCCACAAGAGTTCATAATTTCCATCAGGAAGTTTTACAAGATAAGGCTTGCTTGCGGATAAACCATTTTGATTTTTGGTATAATCTGTAATTTGAATTTGTTTTACTGGAGAACTGTCGCTTTTACCTGTTATCAATAAAACAACATCTCTTTCCTTTGATTTATTTTTTTGGTCAATCGAGCTGATAGCAACAATATAATTGTTTTTAGAAGCTTCTAAGCCACCAAGTGTAACGCCTGTATCATTATCTCCTGTTTTTCCTGGAATTTCAAGCATATCAATGGCAGAACAATAACCATTAGAAGCTGTAAATTTTCCATCTGTCAAGGAATCATTGTATTTTATCAAAACAACAGAACGAGGATAAGCGTCACCCAAGTCAAGTGCAATCAATTTGTCATTATCTATTGTAACAAATTGGTCAAAAGAATGGCTGACATAACCATAATTTGCATTCATAATTTCGCTGTATTCATCCGCCATATCCATTCTTTCAACGTCTACACTAAAAGTAAGGTTTGATTGATGATTATATCCATCACTGGATTTATACATCTTGTGTGCAGTACGAACATAAAGATATCCATCATGTTCTACCATACGCAAGGAACCTGCTTCAAAGGGCTGTAAAGTATTATTGCCTTTATAATCTGCGGCACCAAGTTTTTTCCAGTCTTTTGAATATTTTACGGTTTTGAAGGTAATAACTCTGTCGCTTTCTGTAGGATTGCTTTGTCCAAATACAATAAAATTATATTTTTCTCCACAATAGAATCCACCAAATAAAGGCAATTCCATATTGATTTTTTTGCTATCTTTTAATTCATAGCTTTCACTGTCATAGGTATCTACATTAATCGTATCTTTACTAGCATCAACCACAGTAAAAGTATTTTTGTCATTTACATACAAGTAAGATGTTACAATCTTTCCATAATTAGATGGAGAAGCAGAAATTGTTTTTGTTTCTCCGCCACTGCTTTGAGAAGTAAAAACATAATTGTCACTAGGACGTGCATAAGCACTGACAGAAAGCATTGTCAAAGCCATTGTAAAACAAATTGCTTTTTTTAATAACATAATAAAATCACTCCTAACTTTTTTATATAAGTTTAAAATGTACAGGGACGCCATTACAATACGTAACAGGAAATTCTCCCTGCACAAGAGGTAATATATAATTCATTAACTCTTGCGTAATATCATTTCCTTCTTCGGAAATCCATTCTCTTGGTACAAATTTAACATGATTTGCAATTTCACCAATAGGAGAAAATGTAATTTCTATTTGATATGGTGTATTACTAATACGTTTGATACAAGCCATTTCACCAGAAAAACCATTGATTGCTCTATCGGCAGCAGCATTTCCTAAAAGACGTGCTTCATAAATATCAGAAGCACTTGCAATATGAGAAGCACATCTTTGCATAACATTTAACTCAATGCTACGTACTTTGCAGCCAATTTCATGGCGCACAATTTCCTCTAAAAAGCGCCCTGTGCCAGCTAATATTTTATGTCCAAAATCATCTGTTTGCTTGCTTTGCATGGCATCTGCAATATAATACCCTTCTTCATTTTTTAAGCCTTCACTGATAGCAATAACAATAGCCATTTTTTCAGAAAGTTTTGCCTGCACATCTTCCAAAAATTGTTCTATGTCAAAAGGTACTTCTGAAAGATAAATTAAATCTGGTGCAGTATGTCCGTTGCATCTGGCAAGTGCAGAAGCTGCTGTCAACCAGCCGGTATCCCTTCCCATAACTTCCACAATGGTAACAGAAGGTCTTGCATAAACACGGCAGTCACAAGCAATTTCTGCAAAAGTAGTTGCAATATATTTTGCTGCAGAACCAAAACCTGGACAATGGTCTGTTTGTGGTAAATCATTATCAATGGTTTTAGGTGCACCAATAATTTTAATATCATTGATATTTTTTGCCTTACAATAAGAAGATATTTTTTCCACTGTGTCCATAGAATCATTGCCGCCAATATACACAAAATATCCGATATTATATTTTTTTAGTACAGATATGATTTTTTCATATTCTAAGCTGCTATCTTTCCAATCGGATAGCTTCATGCGACAAGAACCCAAAGCAGAAGAAGGTGTTTGACAAAGCAACTGTAGTGCTTCCGGATTAAACAATGTTGGCTTTAGCTCTATTAATTTTTCTGATAAAATGCCAAGGATACCATTGCGAGCACCATATATCTTTTCAATGTTTGTGTTAATCAATCCTTTTTCAATCACACCACAAAGGGTAGCATTAATGGCAGAAGTAGGCCCTCCTGATTGCGCAACTAATAAATTTTTCATAATTTTATCCCTCAAATATCTATCACACGAAAATGATTTGCTTTTGTTTGTTTTTCTCTACAATCTTTCATCTGTGGCACTAATGTTTTAAAATGGTTTGTTTGATTATGCTGTTGTATTGCATTTTCATCTTCCCATTGCTCCATAATACAAAAGTGAAGCGGATTTTCTGTATTTTGGTGTAAGGTATAGGAAATGCAACCTTTTTCTTTTCTGCTTTCTTCCACCAGTTGCTTTACAATGGATAAAAAAAGCTGTTGTTTTTGTTGTGCTATGATGTTGTCTGAAATAATTGTAATCATAAAATCACCTTTTACATTTATATTGTAGAATGTTTTAAAGAATCAAATTCATCTGTCATTTCTTTTGATGGTGGAGCATCCATCAAACTAAAGATAATAATTGCTAGGATGGAGCTTAGCATACCAGGGATAATTTCGTATAATTCAAAAATACCACCGCTTAATAATCCCCATACAATGGCTACAACACCACCTGTAATAACACCAGCAATCGCTCCTTTTCTTGTCATACGTCTCCAATAAAGAGAAAGTAATACAGTAGGGCCAAAAGCAGAACCAAATCCAGCCCAAGCATAACTAACTAAACCAAAAATACTACTGTTAGGGTCTAAGCCAATGACAACCGCAATGGCTGCAACAACAACTACTGTAATTTTGCTTAATTTTAAAAGTTCTGCATCTGTTGCAGATGGCTTGATAAAAGCCTTATAAATATCTTCTGAAATAGAAGAAGATGTTACCAAAAGTTGAGAGTCTGCTGTGCTCATGGTAGCAGCTAAAATAGCAGAAAGCAAGATTGCCGCAATCACAGGATGAAATAAGCGCATTGCCATAGTCATAAATACTGTTTCATGCGCACCTTCTGCCAATGGTGGATTAAGATAAGCAATTCCAAAAATACCTACTAAAATAGCAGCAGATAAGGAAATAATTACCCATATCATAGCAATCAAACGAGCAGGTGCAACTTCTTTGGAACTACGAATTGCCATAAATCTAGCTAAAATATGAGGTTGTCCAAAATAGCCAGCACCCCAACCAATTCCGGCAATGACTACAAACCATGAAATACTTTGTCCATTTGGTATAATGTTTAATAATCCGGCACGAGATTGATTGACAATTTCCATTGTAGCATTAAAACTGCCAACGGATTTTACTGCTGCAATCGGTATAATAATAATAGCAAAAAACATTAAAAGACCTTGAAATAAATCTGTCCAGCAAACTGCCTTAAATCCACCTAAACAGGTATAAAGCACAACGATAACAGCACCCACTAAAAGCCCTGTTAAATAAGGGATTCCAAAAACTGTTTGAAATAGCTTTGCTGCCGTTACAAAGGCAGAAGATGTATAAACCAAAAAGAATACTAAAATAAACAAAGCTGTAATAATTCGTAATGTTCTGGAACTATCTCGAAATCTTTGTTCAAAATAATCTGGCATGGTTAAAGAATTGCCCGCAATTTCTGTATATTGGCGCAATCTTTTTGCCACAATTTTCCAGTTAAAGTAAGTGCCAAGTGCAAGCCCTAAAGCTGTCCAAATTGCTTCATGTGTTCCTGCAACAGAAAGATAAGCAAGTCCGGGCAGTCCTGTCAAAAGCCAACCACTCATGTCAGAAGCCTGTGCACTTAACGAGGCAACCCAAACATTTAAAGAACGTCCGCCTAAAATATAATCAGACATATTTTCGTTTTTATTTGAGAAATACATACCTATTGCTATCATAATGCTAATGTAAATCGCAAATATCACAATGTAAATCATAAATTTTTTTCCTCCTTCGTTTTAAATAAGAGCCTGCAATTTGTTTTTTGATATACCAAAAAACAGATAGCCTAAGCCACCTGCAAACTTTTTTAAAACATATAGAAATAAACAGGAGGATAGCCTAAAAACTGCTAGAAAGAAAATGCCTCCATTCCTGCCATGCGTCAGAAACCCCCCTCGACGTTTCTTTAATTGCTCTTTTTTATATCATTATTTATTATACAATCTTTTTTAGAGATTATCAAGGTCTAATTTTTGTAAAAGTGCACATATTTGTGAGGCAAACATATAAAGATTTTTTTGCAAAAAGTTTAATCTTTCGGGAACGGAACAAAATGAACCCTTTTTCTTTTACAAATGGAACAGATTTTAAATTTTAACTGATGGTGTTCCATTGCCGTTCAGCTAAAACAACTATTCAACTCCAACTTACGGCAGAAAAACAAAGTTTTGCACAAAGTTCTTTGCTACCTTTCTTTCAAGAAAGGTAGGAGAAATCTTATATTTTTTTTAAATCTATTAAAATAGCTTGAATTATCATAGGCTTTCCTATAAAATAATGGAAATGAAGCATAATATACAAAGAATAAAGGAGGAACACTATGAATTTTTATAAAAAAGTGATGATGCTAATTTTTGTTGGTGTTATGGCTTTTGCTTTTTCCGCCTGTGGTGACCAAGCGATTACAGAAACACCAGAAGAAACTATGACACAAGTTTTAACAAATTTAGAACAAGTAAAAAGTATGAAAAGCAACATAACGACACAATCAGATATGACAACAGCCGGCTCTAATTCTAATACTTCTACAGAAACACAAGTTGCAGCAATTTATAATCCTCTAAACATGAAGATTGAAAGTAAATCTTCTAATAATAATACAGTTGTAACCTATGTGGAGGAAACAGATGGAATTGCTACAACCTATATGGAATATGCAGGACAGTGGATGAAACAATCTTCTGAACCAGACATTATACTTGAATCTTTAAGAATGTATGACACAAAACAAAATGCAATTTTATTTTTAAAAAATGCTACAAATTGGCAGGAAACAGATGGTGATGATACATTTAGTGTTTTTCAAGGAACATTACCCGCAAGTGTTTTGTATGAAGTGGTAGAAGATACAAAATCTTTGCAAATGATGGGAATGGCAGGCTTGACAAAAGAATACTATGCAGGAGTAACAGATGCTACTATCACAGTAAGTGTTCATAAACAAACACATACCCTTATGGATTATACAGTTGATTTATCTAATACCTTAGAAACCTTAATGAGCAATGTAGTCAGCACCTTTAGCAATAGTGAAGAAGAAGCTGCATTGGCAAAAACAACTGTCAATGAATATCGTTTAATTGTCAAATGTAGTGATGTTAACGAAACAAAAAAAATAGAGATTCCAAAAGAAACTTTGGATAGTGCTGTTGATTTTGAAAGACAAATTGAAAGTTCTGTAATTGTGGAAACACCAAAAGGAGAAAATGGCGAAGATTTAGCAGTAGAATAAAAAGGAGAAAATTATGATTAGTGCACAAGATATTACCTTACAATATGGAGGTAGGGTACTTTTTAAAGATGTCAATGTCAATTTTACAAAAGGAAATTGTTATGGTTTGATTGGTGCTAATGGTACCGGAAAATCTACATTTTTAAAAATATTGGCTGGAGATATTGAAGCAAATAGTGGTTCTGTTTTTATTACACCAGGCGAAAGAATGGCAGTTCTAAAACAAGACCATTTTATGTTTGATGAATTTGAAGTGGTCAAAACAGTTTTATATGGACACAAAAGATTATATGACATTATGGAAGAAAAAGAAAAGTTATATGCCAAAGAAAATTTTAGTGATGAAGATGGGATTCGAGTTTCCGAATTAGAAGGAGAGTTTGCTGAGTTAGATGGCTGGACAGCAGAATCCAATGCAGAAATTTTGTTAAATGGACTTGGTATTACCAATGAATTTCACTATGTCAAAATGAAGGAATTAACTGGAAATCAAAAAGTAAAAGTTTTGTTAGCACAGGCTTTGTTTGGCAACCCAGACATCTTACTTTTAGACGAGCCTACCAACCATTTAGACTTATATTCCATTAAATGGCTAGAAGATTTTTTGATGAATTTTGAAAATACAGTCATTGTGGTTTCCCATGATAGACACTTTTTAAATAAAATTTGCACCCATATTGCAGACATTGATTATGGTAAAATTACAATGTATGTGGGTAACTATGACTTTTGGTATGGCTATACCCAAATGACCCAACGTCAACTAAAAGACCAAAACAAAAGAACCGAGCAAAAAATGAAGGAATTACAGGAATTTATTCAAAGATTTAGTGCAAATGCTTCCAAGTCGAAACAAGCAACTTCTCGTAAAAAATTACTGGATAACTTGCAAATGGATACCATCAAACCTTCTTCCAGACGCTATCCTTTTGCCAATTTTAAACAGGATAGAGAAGTTGGAAACGATTTATTAGAAGTAAAAGGAATTTCTAAAACCATTGATGGTAAAAAAGTATTAAATAATGTTAGTTTTTTAATTACTCCAAATGATAAAGTAGCTTTTGTGGGAAAAGATGAAATTGCAAGAACCACCTTGTTTCAAATTTTAATGGGAGAACTGGAACCAGATGAGGGCAGTTTTAAATGGGGTGTCACAACATCTACTGCTTATTTTCCAAAAGACAATGCAAAATATTTTGATAATTGTGAGGAAAGCCTAATTGACTGGTTACGTCCTTATGCCAAAGAAGGAGAACAATATGATGCTGATATTCGGGGTTGGTTAGGCAGAATGTTATTTTCTGGAGAGGAAGCTCTAAAACAAGCAAAAGTGCTTTCTGGAGGTGAACGGGTACGCTGTATGCTTTGTAAAATGATGATTTCCGGTGCAAATGTATTAGTATTGGACGAGCCTACCAATCACCTTGACCTGGAGTCTATTACCGCATTAAATGAAGGTTTGATAGACTATAAAGGCACTTTGCTATTTGATTCTCATGATCATCAGTTTGTGGACACTATTGCCAATCGAATTATTGAAATATTACCTGGTGGTATCATTGACAGACGAGAAAGATATGATGAATATTTAGAAAATGAAGATGTGATTGCAATGAGAGAAAAATTTTCTCAAGATGAATAAAATAAAGGAGGCTTTTTATGGAAACAAGAGAAGCAATTTATGGAAGAAGAAGCGTGCGAAAATATACAGAGGAACCAGTATCGGATGAGGATTTAATGGAGGTTATTAATGCTGGTTTGATGGCACCATCCGGAATCAATTTACAGCCTTGGTATTTTGTAGTAGTCAAAAGTGAAGAAAAATTAAAAGAATTGGCGCAAATTACCGGGCAAGTGTTTGGAAAATTTAAGCCTGTATTAGACAATCGTTTTGCAAAAAATCCAGAAGCGATTGAAGAAACAAAAGAATTTTTAAATAGCATGGGTGGTGCTAAGGTTTGTATCCTTGTTTTTCTTTTAAAAGATAACTATGAGGATTTTACCACTGTTGTGGAAGGCACTTCTGCTGCTATTCAAAATATGTGTTTGATGGCTTATGACAAAGGATTAGCAACTTGTTGGCTAACAGCAGCGTTACGTGTTGGAATTGGTGAAGAATTGCGCCAAAAATTTGCACCAGATAAAGGGCAATATTTAGCTATGCTAACATTAGGACATCCTGCAATTTCTCCCAAAATGCCTCCAAGGCGAGATGGCAGATATATTATTATATAAAATAATTTTCATTTTAAAGAGCAACGCTTTCCCGAAAGAAAGCGTTGCAAAGAACTTTTCTTTCCCCAACTTTTTTGAAAAAAAGTTGGACAAAAAACTTTAACTTCCGCACATGGTACAAATTCTCATTTTTAACCATTGGTGCTCCGTTCTCGTTCAACTACAACAACTGTTCAACTTTTTTACACGGCTGCAAAACGTCAGTTTTGCACAAAAGTTCTTTGCTTACTTTCTTTCCCCAACTTTTTTGAAAAAAAGTTGGACAAAAAACTTTAACTTCCGCACATGGTACAAATTCTCATTTTTAACCATTGGTGCTCCGTTCTCGTTCAACTACAACAACTGTTCAACTTTTTTACACGGCTGCAAAACGTCAGTTTTGCACAAAAGTTCTTTGCTTACTTTCTTTCCCCAACTTTTTTGAAAAAAA
>CAJUKL010000025.1 GCA_910587195.1 uncultured Clostridia bacterium
TCTTTGCTTACTTTCTTTCAAGAAAGTAAGTGAAAAAAGCTTGACCAAAAACTTTCCTTTTTTGTTTCCAAATTTTAATTTAAAATAAATTTTTTGATGCTTCCTGTTTCGTTAAAGAAATCAATTCTTTCAAAGGCATACCAGCAACAGTATCGCCTAAAATATTTAACTCTCCACTTCCAAGCATTGCTGTTAATTTTGCTTTTGCTACAGCTTTTTCTTGTAATTGTAGTGCAGATAATGTAGGTGTTTCATAGGATTGAGCTAATTGCATTAAACCGGTTAAATTGGCTGCGCTTAATGTTCCTCCTGCCAAATCAAATAAACCGGAGGATTTTGCAGTTCCTGTCAAGCCATATAAAAGCATTTCATGTCTTAATTGTCCTTCTAACTGTAATTGCATAAAATATTTATGACGTAAAGAACGTTGTGTCCAGAAATCGAATGCTGCATCTGTACCACTTTGGGATTGCGTAAAACGACCACTACTATGAGATTGTGCATTGACAATTTCACCATTTTCTCCAATGGCAACACACCAAGAACTTCTAGCTGTAATTCCCGGCATTATTGCCTCATTTCTTGCCTTGTCAAATTCAAACCATTTATCAATTCTGTCATAGATTTCCTTTGCGTATGCTGGGTCATTTTCCATACGTTCCTGCACTTTTGGGTGAATCACAACGGCTGTTGTTCCCACTGGCACAGAACTCAAGGCTTTTATTTCTTTTGGTGCTGTAAATCTGCCATCTATGGAGCCATAAAAAGGATTTTCTCCGCTTGGTTTCCAGTTTTCGATTGCTTTAGTGTCAATATCATCTTGATAAAGTAAATAATGTGGATAATCATTTCTAGTACGCCAATAACTGCTGCTGGCATCAAAAACATGATATTTTAAATTAGGATATTTTGCTTTTAGCATACCCTCCAATGTTGTTTCTTTTGTTGGTGTAACAGTTTGTGTTGGTGTAACTTTTTGCGTGGGAGAAACAAATTTTATAGAATAACTTTGTTTTGTATTTTCTGCTTTTGTGGAAGAACTGCTTTTTGTTGCATCATCTGTATTAGTTGCATTATTTGTTGTATTTGTTTTTTGGGAACTTCCTGTTTTGGTTGAGGTGCTAGTTTTTTTGTTGGTATTTGTTTTTATTTTTGTTTGATAAACTGCTTTTGCTTGTGTATCTACCATAATTGCAGAGCTTGTTTTGACTGGAGTATTTTGTTTTGTTTGTGTACTAGTTTTTGTTATCATATCCTTAAAAGTATTTTGTTTTGCATCTTTTTCAGATTTTGTTTTTGCTGCTTCTACAAACTCTACATGATTTGATTTTGCTGCATTAGCTTTGACTGTTTTTACTGTATTTGTTTTTGGGGTACTTGCTTGTGTAAATTTTATATTGTCTTTTACTGTTTGCATTTTATTTCCACTCCATTCCTGTTTTTATTATTCCCATACATTTGTCCCATTTCTAAAAATACTCTTATATTATAATATCGTCAGGTTATAGTAATTCTTTACACTTTTTTTTACATTCTTTTTATTTCAATATTCCATGAAAATAAAAGGTTTTGACGCGAGCCTTGTACTATCGTTAATGGATACAACGGTATCTTTGATAGTGAAAATCTTAATGAAGTAGATTAGTTTTATATGCTTTCGAGTATATTTAGAAGTTTATGTAATTAAGAACCCCATGCCTTTAGGCATGAGAGTGTCAGAAAAATAAGAAACTATTCCATATGCAAACATATTTCCTAGTTTCTTATTTTTTTGCTTTATTCTCCAAATAATGCCCTTGCAAATTCTTTTGCATCAAATCTTTGTAAATCTTGTATACCTTCCCCTACACCAATATATCTGACTGGCAATTTTAACTCTGATTTAATCGCAATTACAATTCCACCTTTTGCAGTACCATCTAATTTTGTTAATATAATTCCTGTAATATCTGCCACTTCTTGAAATAATTTTGCTTGCTGCATTGCATTTTGTCCTGTAGTGGCATCTAATACTAAATAAACTTCTTTATGTGCTTGTGAATATTCCCTTTCAATAACTTTTGCTATTTTTTTCAATTCTTCCATCAGATTTTTTTTGTTATGAAGTCTGCCAGCTGTATCACATATCAATAAATCTATATTTCTATTTTTTGCGGCATTTACTGCATCAAATACAACGGCTGCAGGGTCTGAATTTTCCTGATGTTTAATAACATCAATTCCTGCCCTTTGTCCCCATACTTCTAACTGATCAATAGCTGCTGCTCGGAAGGTATCTGCTGCGCCTAAAAGTACGGTTTTTCCTTGCTCTTTAAAATTATGTGCTAATTTTCCTATGGTTGTTGTTTTGCCCACACCATTCACTCCAATCACAAGCATAATGGTGGGAGAAGGAAAGTCTTGTTGTTCTTCTGCATTTTCTTCTAAAATTGCAGTAATTTCTTCTATCAATAACCCTCTAATGGCTTGTGGGTCAATAATATGTTCTTTTTTAACACGTTTCCGAAGCGTTTCTATAATATGCATTGTGGTTTCTACTCCAATATCTGCCATAATCAACACTTCTTCTAACTCCTCAAATAAATCTTCATCAATTTTGGTAAAAGCACCTAGTACACTATCCACACCACCCATAATATTTTTTCTTGTTTTATCCAAGCCAGCCAATAATTTTGCAAAAAACCCTTTTTTCTTTTCTTTTGTAGGTTCTTCTGTCTGTATACTTTTTTCTTGTGTTTCTATTTCTTGTGTTTCCGTTTTTTGTATTTCTATTTCCTGTGCTTCTGCTTTTTGTGTTTCCGTTTCTTGTTCTTGTGCTTCCTGTGGTTTTTTATCTTCTTGATATAATTTTCCGCCAGTTGCTGTATAAAGTTCTATATCTTCGGTATGGATTGCCTTGTGTACCGCTTCATTTACAGTAGTATTCTTTTGCTCTGCTAAGTCTAGTGCGATTGTATTTTCTTCTGTCTTTAATTCTATTTCAATATCGTCTAATTCGATACTGTCACTTTTTATTTCTATGTCTTTTGTTTCTTCTTTCTTTTTTCCTTTTAAAAAATCAAATAAACTCATTTTTCCACCTCGTTTTTTATTCAAACTGAACTGAAATCATTTTTGATACACCTTTTTCCTGCATGGTAACACCATACATAACATCAGCAGCTTCCATGGTTCCTTTTCGATGCGTAATGACAATAAATTGTGTTTCTTTGGAAAATTTTTTGAGATAATCCGCATATCTTTTTACATTTGCATCATCTAATGCCGCTTCGATTTCATCTAAGATACAAAAAGGAGATGGCTTCATTTTTAAAATAGAAAATAAAATAGCAATCGCTGTTAACGCTCTTTCTCCGCCAGATAAAAGCGTCATATTTTGCAAACTTTTTCCGGGTGGCTGCGCAATAATTTCGATAGAAGATTCCAATACTTTTGTTTCATCACTTAATTTTAAATAAGCCTTTCCTCCACCAAACATTTCACAAAATACTTCTCCAAAATTTTGGGAAATCATAGCAAATTGCTCTCGAAATCTATTTTCCATCATTTGAGATAAATCTGAAATAAGCAACTGTAATTTTTGTTCTGCTTCCAAAATATCTGCTCGCTGTTCTGTCAAAAAGGAGTATCTTTGTTTGACTTCTTGATAGCTTTCAATAGCTTCTACATTAACATGACCTAAATCTTTTATTTCATTTTTCCATTGTTTTGTATCCGCTTTTAATTTTTGATAAGAAACTGTTTGTGATGTATATTGTTGTTTTATCATTTCATATGTCATTTCATATTCTTCCCATATTTCAGAAAAAAGTCTTTGTTTTTCTTCTTCTATTTTTTCTTGCTTTGTTTCAATGCGAAATATTTCATTTTCTAAACGAGAAACATTTTCTGCCATTTCCTTTTCTTTTTGTTCTAATAAAATGATTTCCTGTTTTTTATTTTGTTTTTGCTCTGATAATGCTGTAAAAGTAGATTGTTGTTTTTGTTCTTCTTGCTGATAAAAAATTAATTTTTGTTCTAATTCTTTTTGTTCTGCTTCTTTTTGTTGGCTAGAATGTTGAAAAGATAAGATTTCCTTTTCCTTTTGTTGTTGTTCCTGCTCTAGCATAACATTTTGCTGTTGCAATCGCTGGATACTTTCCTTGACTGCTTTTTTATTTTGTTCCTCTGCGGAAAGTTTTACTTTTAATTCTGTTATTTGATTTAAAATTTTATCTTTTTCTTCTTTTTCCTCCGCAACATTGCTTTGAAAAGCAGAAAGTTTTTGATTAATTTCTATCATTTTTTGTTCTGCCTGCTCTACTATGTTTTGAAAATCATTCATTTCTTGCTGTACAAGTTGACATTGTTCTAAAAGTTGTGTCTGTTCTAAATCATATAATTTTTGTTTTTGCTGTCTTTCCTGCAATAAAGTTTCTGTATTTTGTTTGTCCTCTGCATTTTTTTGCAAAGACAACTGTATTTCTTGACTTTTTAAGTGCTTTTCTATAGAAAGTTGATTGACTTTTTCTAATTCCAATTCCAATGCTTGCAATGCTTTTTGACCATTTTCAAAAAGTAATTTTTCTTTTTTGATTTCTTCTGATAATGTTGCAATTTCTCTGCTTCTGCTAAAAATGCTGCTTGCTTTTTTTTGTAGACTACCACCTGTCATAGAACCGCCAGCATTTAACAAATCTCCTTCTAAGGTTACAATACGATATTGATACTGATATTTTTTAGACAGCAACACTGCTTTATCAATGTTTTCTATAATAATGGTTCTACCCAAAAGAGATTGTATCACATTATCATAAACCATGTCATAGCTTATTAAATCACTTGCCACGCCAAGAACACCATTTTCTGATAATATTTTATCATGTATCAATTTTTTACCTTTAATAGAAGAAAGAGGTAAAAAGGTAGCACGCCCTAAATGGTTTTCTTTTAAATATTGAATAGCTTCTTTTGCTTCTTGCTCTGTATTTGTTACAATATTTTGCAGATTATTTCCCAGTGCAATTTCGATTGCAGATTCATATTTTTCAGGCACATGAAGAAGTTCCCCCACTGCACCACAAATGCCTTGCCATTTTTGTAATGTTTTTAAATGCAATATACTTTTTACACTTTTATAATAGCCTTCATGTTCTTTTTCCATTTCAGAAAGAACAGAAAAACGAGAACGCTTTTGCGATAATTGTTGTTCTCTCTGTTTTTGCTCTGCTGCTATATTTTGCTGTTCTTGCTGCAATTCTACTTTTTTTTGTTCTAAATGCAGCATATTTAATTCTTGTTGTTGCTCCTCAAACTCTTTTTGCTGTTTTAAAAGTACCTGCATATGTACTTCTTGGGTATGAATTTGGTCTGCAAGATATTCTTTTTCTGACAAAATTTGTTTTTGTCTTTGTTCAAACTGCTCCAGCATAGACTGCCTTTTACTTTTATCGCCTTTTGCTTCGGTATTAATGCGGATTTGCTCTACCATTTCGTTTTTATAATCTTCCATGTTTTTTTCACTTTCATAAAGACTATGACTTAATTCCTCAAAGCGGCTCTGCTGTTTTTGTAATTGTTCTTTTGCACTTTTAATTGTCATAGCAAGTGCTGCTATTTTGGTTAAAAATAATTGTTCTTCCTTTTGATTTTGTTCTTTTTGCTGTTCTTTTGTTATCGTTTCTTTTTGCAAACGTTGCATATCTTTTAAAAAATGTTGTATTTGTTCTTTTGCTAAACGAATATCACTTTCTGTTTTTTCCTGTTGGGAACGAAAGGAAAGGATTTCCTGTTGTGTTTGTTCCAGTTCTCTTTTTAATTGTTCATATTGCTGTTGTATTTGTTGTGTCTGTTGTATTTGTTGTTCTTTTTCCGCAAGAATAGTTTGCTTATTTTCTAATGCAATTTCTTTATTTTTTTGCTGCTGCTGATAGTCTTTTTCCATTTTATCTGCATCTGCACAAAACATTGTCAAGGAAGCATATTTTATTTTTTGTTTTAAATCTAAATATATTTTTGCTTTTCTGGATTGTTTTTCCAAGGAATCCATTTGTCCTTCCAGTTCTGCAATAATATCTTCTATACGCATTAAATTTTGTTTTTCTTTTTCCAGTTTGATAATCGCTTCATTTTTACGCACTTTATACTTGACAATACCTACTGCTTCTTCAAAAATACGCCTTCTATCGTCCGGCTTTGTGCTAAGCAATTCGTCAATGCGCCCTTGCCCAATAATGGAATATCCTTCCCGACCTACACCAGTATCCATAAATAATTCATGGACATCTTTTAAACGGCAGTTTGTTCCATTGATTTGATATTCACTTTCTCCCGAACGATATACGCGACGGGTTACCGTTACCTCTGTATATGCAATGGGCATTTTTTGGTCTTGGTTATCAATGGTCATAGAAACTTCTGCAAAGCCTAATGGTTTTCTTGTTTCCGTTCCTGCAAAAATAATATCTTCCATTTTGTCGCCACGAAGCGATTTTGCTTTTTGTTCTCCCAATACCCAACGTACTGCATCAGAAACATTACTTTTCCCGCTTCCATTAGGACCAACAACTGCCGTAATGCCCTTATTAAATTCTAACTTTACTTTATCAGAAAAGGATTTAAAACCATGAATATTTAATTGTTTTAAATACATTGCACACCTCAAAATTTATGTCAATATTCTTCCGCCAACAATCGTACCTATCACTTTTCCTTTGACCTGTTTATTTTCAAAAGGAGAGAATTTTGCTTTTGAAACAAAAGTTTTTGGGTCAATCGTATAACTTTCGTCCAAGTCAACAATGACTAAATCGCCGTCCATTCCTTCTGCTATGCTTCCTTTTGTATGTAATCCTAGTATTTCTGCTGGTTTTGTAGAAAGTAATTCTACTAATTTGCGCAATGGGACTTTTTGCTGCAACACCAGTTTTGTATAGCTTAATGCAAATGCTGTTTCAAAAGCAGAAATACCATAGTCTGCATTATCAAATTCTTTATTTTTATCTGTTAATTTTGTAGGACTATGTCCAGAGGTAATGACATCAATCGTACCATCTAAAATTCCTTCTATAATTGCTTTGACATCTTCTTTTGTTCTTAAAGGAGGTTTTACTTTGGCAAAAGTATTATAGTTTTCAACTGCTTCTTCTGTTAGCAAAAAATAATGTGGGCTTGTTTCACAAGTAATTCTGGTTCCCCTTTTTTTGGCTTCTCGTATAAGCTGCACAGAGCCTTTTGTTGTTACATTAGCAATATGTAATTTTGCGCCCATTCCTTCTGCTAGTATAATATTTCTTGTTACAATGACTTCTTCTGCTTCTTTTGGAATACCCAAAAGCCCCAAACTGGATGCCATATATCCTTCATTCATGACACCTTTTCCCGCAAGATTTTTGTCCTCACAATGGGTCAATACTGGCATATCAAACATTTTAGAATAACGGAACACATTTGCTAAAAAAGAAGCATTCATAATAGAATGACCGCCATCTGCAATTCCAACAATTCCTGCTTCATGCATTTCTCCAATTTCTGCCATATGTTCTCCCAAACACCCTACAGACATACTCCCATAAGGAAAAATATTAACAAGAGAATATTCTTTACTTTTAGAAACAATATATTCTACTACAGTTTTATTATCAATGGCAGGGTTTGTATTAGGTTCACAGGTGATACTGGTAAAGCCACCCTTTGCTGCACTACAGGAAGCTGTTTCAATATCTTCTATATATTCATAGCCAGGGTCACAAACATTACAATGCATATCAATAAAACCAGGTAAAATATACTTTCCCTCCGCGTCTAATATTTCCGCTTCATTTTCTTCCAGATTTTCACCAATTTTACGAATGATTCCATCTTCCATATAAATATCAAGGTGTTTATGGATATTAAAATCTTTTCCTACAATTCTTCCATTTTTTACAATACTTTTCATCGGAGTCTGCCTCCTATCTGTGATAAAATATAGAGCATTGCCATACGTACTGCTACACTATTTGCAATTCGGTCGTTAATAATGCATTGTTTACTATCTATAACATCTGCTGAAATTTCAATCCCCCTTTGAATGGGACCAGGGTGCATTACAATGGCATCTGGTTTGGCATATCTTAACAAAGTTTCATCTACTCTAAAAAAATGTTTATATTCTGTTAAAGATGGCACTAGATTTTTATTTCTTGTTTCTGTTTGCATTCTGCTGGTTAAAATAACATCTACATCTTTTACTGCTTTTCTCGCATCATAATACACATCTACACCAAATTTTTCAATATCTGGTGGTAAAAGTGTAGGAGGGCCGGAAACACAAACTTCTGCTCCTAATTTTGTTAAAGCCCATATGTTACTTTTACAAACACGACTATGCATTAAATCGCCTACAATCGCTACGCGAAGCCCCTTAAAATCTTTTTTTTGTTCTTTAATCGTCATTAAATCCAGTAAAGATTGTCCTGGATTTTCATTAAAACCATCCCCCGCGTTAATAACAGAAGCACTTACATTTTTTGCTAATAATCTAGCTGCTCCCGCCATAGGGTGGCGCAAAATAATAAAATCGGCACCTGTTTGGTCAACAAGTTGTCCCATATCTTGTAGTTTTTCTTGATAAGCATTTGTTGCCATTGTCATATCTACTACATTCGCACTTAAATGTTGTGCTGCCATTTCATAAGATAGCTTTGCTCTTGCACTTGGTTCATAAAACAATATAATTACTGATTTTCCTTGTAAATGAGGCGATTTTTTATTTTTTTGATTTAAAATATATTTCATTGTTTCCGCTGTACTTAAGATATAGCGTATTTCTTGTGCACTTAAATCTCTCATGCCAAAAAAATCCTTCTTTTTAAAAACCATATTTTCCCTCCTATCTCAGAACAACCGCATAAAAAATATTGTATAGGAACAATATTAAGATTTTTTTTAAAAAAACTGTTCACACCTCAAACCCTTGATTTTACAGCATTTTGGGGTAGGTGTGAACAGAGTGAACACTTTTTCTATACACTTTAATGAATTATAGAATTTTATTTTTAGATTCTATTTTTCATAACTCTCTATAGAATTTCTGTTCACACTGTTCACAGTAGGGCTGTAACCCTTGAAAATACTGGCTTTCAAGGCGTGAACAGTTTTTTTGTTTTTAAAATAATGGTAGATTTTCAATGGTAGATTTTCCAAAGAAAAATTTTTTTATGCGATTATCCTGCTTTTATCATTGTTCCTTCTAAAGTTTTAAGGAAACGAAGTTTCCGCTTAAAAGTTCTTTCGCTTCCTTTCTTTCAAGAAAGGAAGTAGAGTTTGAGACGAAGTCTCAAGGTTTTAAAGTTTTCTTTCAAGAAAGCGTAATAATTTTAAAAAATATTCTGGAAGGGGCGCTTCAAATTCCATATATTCTTTTGTAGTTGGGTGTATAAATCCAAGTACTTTTGCATGGAGTGCTTGTCCTTGCAAGGAAAAAGGCTGTTTTTTTACACCATAAATCATATCGCCTAACAGTGGATGTCCGATAGATGTCATATGAACTCTAATTTGATGCGTGCGTCCTGTTTCAAGCTGCGCTTCAATATAAGTATAATTTCCTAATCTTTCTAAAACTCTATAATGTGTTACTGCATGACGGCTGTTTTTTTCTGTAATCGCCATTTTTTTTCTGTCCTGTGGATTTCTTCCAATGGGTTTATTAATTGTTCCTTGTTCTTCCTTGATTCCATGGAAAACAATCGCATGATATTTTCTAGTAATGCTATGTTTTGCCAACTGTAAGGACAAAAATTGATGCGCCTTATCTGTTTTGGCTGCCATTAACACACCAGATGTATCTTTGTCAATGCGATGTACAATTCCCGGTCTTAACATACCATTGATACCTGAAAGCTGTCCCTCACAATGATATAATAAAGCATTGACAAGTGTTCCTGTCATATGTCCTGCTGCCGGATGTACCACCATTCCCTGTGGTTTATTTACTACAATTACTTCTGTATCTTCATATAAAATATCCAGTGGAATTTTTTCTGGTAATATTTCAACCGGTTCTGCATCTGGTACAGTTAGCTTTATAAAATCATTTTCACGAAGTTTATAATTTGATTTTATATTTTTATCATTGACTTGGAGCAATTCCTTTTCTGTCAGCTTTTGGATTCTGCTTCTGGAAATTTCTGTTTGTTCTGCCAAAAAAACATCAATTCTTTTTCCTTTGTCCTCCTGCTCTGCCAGAAATGTTAAAATTTCCATAGCTACACTTCTTTCTTTTCTTCTTCTTTTATGACAAAAAGACTCAAAAACAAGATAAAACAAGCCCCTATTACAACATAAATATCTGCTAAATTAAATACAGGCCATTTTATAAAAGTTACTTCTAAAAAATCTACAACATATCCTCTCACAACTCTATCAATCATATTACCAACTGCACCACAAAATACAAGCAATAACGCCTTTTTTAGCCAAAGATATTCTTTTGTATCTGGCAATTTATAAAAACTGTATAAAATGCCTATGCTAACAATTACCGTTAAAATGATAAAAAAGAATCTTTGTCCTGACAAAATACCAAAAGCTGCTCCTCTATTTTCCACAAAGGTAAAATCTAAAAAACCTTTTATGACAACTTTATTTCTAATAGGCTTTAATTTTGTCAAAGCCTGCCATTTTGTCCATTGGTCTAATACAATCAATAAAATCACTGTTAGGATAGAAATTATCTGTTTTCTTTTTTTATTTTTCATTATATTTTCACCACAAAATCGATTGCTTTCCTTATTTCATTTTCTGATACTTCACTAGTAGTATAAACCTCTCCAATTCCTTTTGGCAATACAAAACTAATTTTATTTTGTTTTACTTTTTTATCTAAAAACATTTGCTGATAAATATTCTCTTTGGAAACACTATTGACGTAAAGTGGTAAATGAAAATAAGCTAATAATTCTTGTACTTCTTTTTGTTCCTGTTCGGTTACTTCTTTTCGTTTTTTTCCTAATTCCAATACTGCCAACATCCCTAAGCTAACACATTCTCCATGCAGCAGTTGAAAATTTGATATTGTTTCAATGGCATGCCCAATGGTATGTCCAAAGTTTAATATTTCTCGCAAACCATTTTCTTTTTCATCTTTAGAAACGACCTCTGCTTTTAACAAGCAACACTGTTTTATCATTTCGGACAAAACATCATGCTGCATAGATAAAATATTTTGCTTTTGCTGCTGCAAATATTGAAAAAATTTGGGGGAAAGAATACAACCATATTTTATTACTTCTGCCATACCTGCTGAAAATTCTTTTTGTGGCAAAGTTTTTAAGGTAGAAGTATTGATGTATACCAATTCAGGTTGATAAAAGGCACCAATATTATTTTTTGCTCCACAAAAATCAACTCCCGTTTTTCCGCCTACACTACTATCTACCTGTGCTAATAATGTAGTAGGAATCTGTATAAAAGAAATTCCTCTTAAATAAGTGGCAGCAGAAAATCCTGCCATATCTCCGCAAACGCCACCACCTAAAGCAACAATGACTGTTTTTCTATCAAAACGATTTTTTTGATAAAATTGATAAAAATTGCTAATAGTTTCTAAATTTTTATGTTGTTCTCCGGCGGGAAAACAATGATAAAAAACTGTATCTGCTACTTTTTGCAATTCTTTTTTGACTACTTCTCTATATAATTTATCTGTATTTTCATCTGCTATAATACACATTTTTCTGCCAGATAAATTTTGTTCTTTTATTGCATTTGCCAATCCGTCAAAAGACTGTTCTAATAAAATTGGATATTGTTTTGTTGGTGTTACCACTGTTATCTTTTCCATTTTTTTCACCTCATTTTAATTCTGTCAATAAAAGGGAAATCGCATAAAAATTTTTTCTAAAATTATAGTTCATAAAAAACCAGTTTATTATGAACTTAATGAAAGTTAGAAGTTCCTTGTGGAAACTTTTTTCACTTGTGAAAAGTTTCCACAAACCCTTACAAGCTTTTTGAAAAAAGCTTGACTAAAAACTTTTTCTTTTGCATACAGACCAAAAAAAATTTATTGCCAAAATGGACATTTTAAAATTTTATGCTATTTTTAAACTCAAATTATTATAATATTTTTTATGCGGTTACCCTGTCAACAAAGTTTTTGTAGTAATAAAAGCTGCTGTAAATACTGCCAAAACAGCACTCACCGCAGCTTTTACGATTAAGATTGTTGCATATCCTGAAATTCTTCTTCATTTTCAGGGCGATAAGTTGCTTCTTTTTGAGAAACAATTTCATTTTTATCCAACAATTCAATTTCTGCATATAACAATAACTTTACACGTGTTTTCATAAGTTCATAACGACTTTCCAATCTATGAATATCCTGCTCCAATTCAAAGGCTCGTGTTCTTGCGCTGCCAATAATTTCCTCTGCTTTTGCAACAGCACTTTCTGTAATCTGTGCAGCAGTTGCTCTTGCATTTTCTTTTGTTTCTTCCGCAACTCTTTCTGCTAAAGTTAATGTTTTTGCCAGTGCCTTTTCAATGGATTGGCTTGTCTGTTGTGGAGAAACAGGTGGTATCTGCTGTGGCACTTGTGGCATCTGTGCAGTTGTCTGTTGTGGTGGTGTTGGTGCTTTGGGTACAGGTGCCGTCATTTGAGGTGCATTAGACATATTATTTAATTTCATTTTTAATTCTCTGTTTTCTCGAAACAACTGCTCATAATCTACATAAATTTCATCTAAAAAACGGTCAACTTCTTCTGGAGAATATCCGACTGCAACTTTTTTAAATTCCTTGTCTTCAATCTCAGATGGTCTAATCATGAAAAATCCTCCTCGCTACAACAAAAGCGTTACTCTCGCCCGATGGTTATACAAATTCTATCTTTTTTGGTTTTACTGCCTATTTCAAAAATTTTAATACGTCCAAAGCCACGCATAGAAATCATATCTCCTTCTTTTACAGAAAAGGAGGGGTTTATAATGATATTCCAATTTACTTGTATCAACTCTTTTTTAATCTGTTGCTGTACCTTTGCCCTTGCTAAATGAAATGCACCACCTGCTACTGCATCTAATCGCAAAGAAGCGACTGTCAAAGTGCGAAAATTCCATACTTTTTCTGGTAAAGTAACAGCAAAAATATCACTTATGGAGATAGCTACTTTTGTACGAGAAACATATTCCAAATTGGCTTGTACATATTCAGCTAAATCTTGATGAATATAGCAAATTGTTTTTTCTTCCAAAACAATAATATCTCCTACTTTTGCTCTGTCTATGCCCAAAGCAAGAATTGCTCCTAAATAATCTCTATGAGTTAAATTAGATTGTCCAAACTTTTTATTTTTTGTAATATGTAATGCTTTTATGGGAAAATCCTGCTCTGTTAATTCCATATCATCTGGCGCAAAAGCAATCATACATCTTTCACAATCTGCATTTCCGCCAAAAGCCATTGCTTGAAACTGCAATTTTACTTTTTCTAAATAAAGATTGCTTTTATTTCTGTCCATAAAATCGGTTGCTGTTTTTTTATGATGTGCAATGCTATTTTTTGCCGTATCTAATACTTTTGCATAGAAAAGATTATCCTCTGCTTGTTTGTATTCTTTTTGCAATCAAAATCATTCCTTTTTAAAATAATGCCATTAAAGCGTTTAGAATTAACATTTCCACAAAATACAATAAAATAACTGCAAACCAAGCAGAAAAATCAAGCATCATACCACCTAATGGTGATTTATCTAATAAAGATCGTATGGGAGAAAGAATTGGCTCTGTTAAAGTGTATAAAAGCTGTACTATGGAATTATTTCTTCCAATCGGAATCCAAGATAATATGACACGTGCGAATATTAAAAACTCTAATACTTTAAAAAATGTACTCACTGTTTGTATCAATAATATTTGCATATACTCTGCCTTTCTTTTTTTTATTTATTGCTTGCCCAAGGGAAAACAACACTACTTCTGCTTTTAATTTCTTCTTTAAACTCGCCAGAAATTTCTACATTTTCAGGCGCAATCACAAAGATATTATTTGCTACTCTTTGAATACTGCCCTCTAAAGAGTAACAAGTTCCACTTAAAAAGTCCATAATTCTTTGTGCAATGGGATATTCTACTTGTTCTAAATTTACAACAACTGGTTTTTTTGCTTTTACTTGGTCGCAAATTTGCTGTGCATCTTCATAGCAAGTAGGCTGTATGACTACCACTTGCATTTGAACATTTGTATTAATACTATATACATTTGGGTTTGTTCTGGTTGTAGAAGAAGTTCTTCTTCCAGACGTATATTCAGGTTCTCTGTTTTTATTTACATCTCTCAAAGGGGTACGACGTTTGGCTGGTGGTTCTTCATAGTCCTCGTCTGGTTCTTCATAATCATCCTCATCTGGATCATCATAATCAGGGTCATATTCACCAAACATCAAGTCCCTTAATCTATCAAATACCTTTGCCACGTTACAAATCCTCCCATATCTTATTTGACTCTGGTTTTATCCTTCGTTTTTTATTTTTGAGGATAAACTCTTTTGCCGAAAATATTGGTTCCAACTCTCACGATGGTTGCACCTTCTTCAATAGCCACCTCAAAATCATTAGACATGCCCATTGATAAAATGCTCATATGTACATTATCAATTTTTTCATTATTAATGTCAACCAATAATTGTTTCATTCTTCTGAAACAATCCCTGTTTTCCTCTGGATTATCGACAAAAGGTGCCACTGTCATAAGCCCTTTTATGCGAATATTGTCTAAAAAAGCAATGTTTTGTATCAAAGAAAGTGTATCTTCTGGTGAAACTCCAAACTTACTTTCTTCCTGTTCCATGTTTACTTCTACTAAAATATCCATAATTATGTTTGCTTGCTTTGCACGTTTGTTAATTTCTTCTGCTAATTTTAAGCTATCTACCGAATGAATCATTTTTACTTTATCAATAATATATTTTACTTTATTGGTTTGCAAATGTCCAATGAGATGCCAAGATACATTTTCTAATTTTTCATATTTTTCCAAAATTTCTTGCACCTTGTTTTCTCCTAATTCTGTCAAACCACAATCAACCGCTTCTTGAATGTGTTGTACATCAATCGTTTTGCTAACAGCCAACAATAAAATATCTTCTCTTTTTCTGCCGCTTTTTTGGGCTGCTGCACAAATTTTTTGTTCAATGTCTGCTATATTTTGTTGAATATCTTTCATAAAAATTATTCCTCTCTTTCTAATACAATGTTTGATTTTCTCCAATATTTTTTGCATCTGAAACAATGGTGTCATAAGCCCGTAATTCATAGGAACTACTACCCGGGCTTACAATCGTATATTCTTCATTTTGTCCTAAAATGGTAATTGTTGTAAATTTAGCAATCGAACTGTTTCCCACAAAAACGCCCTTCATTGTTTCTACCTCACTAATGGCATAACTTGTAGCATTTTCGTTTATCACATAACTTCCATCGCTGTCTTGTGTTCCTTGTAATATGGTATCTCCTACTTTTAAATTACTAAAGTCCTGCACAACATAACCAAAACCTTCCGCTTGGCTATATCTTGTCAGTTGTAAAGATACAAATTCACTTTTTCCATTGGTAACTTTATAAACACCCTGCTGCCCTGTATTTTCCTCTATAATACAAGCAACTGGAATTTTTAACACTGTTTTTTCTATAATTGCGCTATTTGGTATTTTAATGCCCTCTAAGGAGGTACTTTGTACCCGGAAAGAAATATTTCTTAAGCCAATTACGTTTAAAATATCTTGTGTTGCACTAAAAACAACCCTAGCTTCTTTTTCATTAATGGAAAGCGTTTCCACCACTACTGGAAATCTTTTTTCTTCATCATTGATGGTGGTATATAAATATTTTGTATTTCCTTCCTGCCAGCCGCTTACTACTTCTGGCGGCAAATAAGAAACCACATACCATTTATTACTTGTTACAATTTTAAACATTACTTCATTTTCTTCTACTGCACCTGTTTTTGAAAGATATTTTGGGGTCACTTGAGAAGAAACTTGTTTTTGTTCTATAGCATCTAAATTTTCAGGAGTCAAAACATCTTCCTGCCCATCAATTTGAAAAGAAAGTAAACCACTTTTTTCTGCTTTCACGGTAGAAATACTGTTCGCCAACTGCTGTTCATATCTATTTTTTTCTTCTGAAAGATTGGATAAATTTTCCACATTTTCTGTCAACCAAATTTCTGTTCTTTGATTCATTTCAGAAGTAATTTGATTTTTTAAAGAAGCAATATCCATCATATTCTCGCCCATAAATTTGCCATTATAAGCACTGATTAATTGTGTAATATTATTTTCCACACGAGAAACATCTTCCTGAAAAATAGAAAGGTCACTTCTTTTTTGCAAATTTTTTAAAATATCTTTATCAATAGTATCAATTTTGTTTTCTATTGCAGAAGAAGTTTCTTCATCTCTGATAATACATATGGTTTCTCCTTTTGGCACTTTTTCATTTTCAGAAAAATTATAAACCGGCATCCCTGCTCTATCACTGGTTACAAGATATTCTTCCCTTACAATCAAGCCTTTTAAAGCAGAAGCATTTTCAATACTTCCATATGTTACCATTTCCACCGGTACAGAAGGTCTGTTTAAAAAAACTAACATGTAACCGCAAAGATAAATGGTAAAAAATAAAAATATCATAATAGTAAATATTTTATAGCTGCCTTTTGGTGCAGGCAGCCTTCTAGGAACGCGCTGCTTTTTTACATTTTTTGTTTTTTGTGGTCTTGCTGTTTTTTTTCTTGTTATTGTTTTTTTTGTTTTTTTTCTGTTTAAATTTCCTTCTGCCATAAACACCCTCCTTTACGTTACGCATTTAGGCATTGTTTTATTATAATACAATTTTTCAAATAGGTAAACCCAAAATTACAAAATTATTACAAAAATATAACAAAACTTTTATTAAAATATAATTAAAAAGTGACAAATGCATTATTTTTCAGCAAAAAAAAAGAGAAATGACATATCAATACAGCACTTTTCATATATATTGTATGGATACATTTTTAAAAAATTTTTCCAAAAAAGAATATTTTCAAAGTTTTCACTTTAATAAAGGAGGAGTTATATGGAACAATTTGATATTTACAAAGATATTGCAGAACGAACAGATGGCTGTGTTTATTTGGGAATTGTGGGGCCTGTCCGTACTGGAAAATCTACTTTTATCAAACGCTTTATGGATTTATTGGTATTGCCAAACATAGAAAACAATTATGCAAGAGAGCGTGCACAAGATGAATTACCACAATCTGCTTCTGGAAAAAATATTATGACAACGGAACCCAAATTTGTACCAAATGAAGCAGTTGCAATTACTGTGGGAGATGATGTAAATTTAAAAGTACGTATGATTGATTGTGTTGGCTATATTGTGCCAGAAGCAGAAGGACATATGGAGGAAGAAAATATACCTCGTATGGTACATACACCTTGGTCACAGGAACCTATGCCTTTTTTAGAAGCAGCCGAATTAGGAACAAAAAAAGTCATTACAGACCATTCTACGATTGGCATTGTTATCACTACAGATGGCAGCGTGACAGATTTATCAAGGGAAGGTTATGAAGATGCAGAACAAAGAGTAATTTATGAATTAAAACAAATTGGAAAACCTTTTATTGTGCTTTTAAATACAGCAAGACCTTACAGCGATGATACGCTTTCCTTGCAGCAGGAGCTATCCGAAAAATATAATGTTCCTGTAGTACCAGTAAACTGTGCACAATTAAAAAGCGAGGACATTAAAAATATACTGGAAAAAGTGCTTTATGAATTTCCTATGAAAGAAATCCGCCTTCACTTTCCAACATGGATTGAAACATTAGAAGAAAATCACTGGTTAAAACAAAGTATTATCACAAGTTTAAAAGATTTAATGAATGCAGTTGAAAAATTAACAGATGTAAAAGAAAATCTTGATACTTTGGAACAAAACGAGTACATAAAAAAAGCCTATACCGATGGTATTATGTTAGGGGAAGGTGCCATTGATATTGCTTTATCTGTAGATGACAGTTTATTCTATAAAATATTGAGTGAAACCATTACTATGCCGATTGAAAATGATTCTCAATTAATTTCCACCATAAAAATGCTTTCTGACATCAAAAAGAAATATGATAAAATAGAGTCTGCCCTTCATGATGTTAAAAGAAAGGGATATGGTGTTGTTTCTCCTGTTTTTGAAGAAGTAAAATTAGAACAGCCAGAAGTATTTAAGCAAGGTTCTCGCTTTGGAATCAAATTAAAAGCAAAAGGAGAATCTATCCACATGATTAAGGCAGACATTGAAACAGAAGTTTCTCCTATCATAGGAAATGAAGAACAGTCTAAAGAATTTATTGATAGTCTTATTCAAGACTATGATGTAAACCCACAAAAGATATGGGATTTAAACATTTTTGGAAGGACTTTACAATCTATGGTAAGTGATGGTATGCAAAATAAAATCTACAGAATGCCGGAAGAAGCACAACTTAAGTTGCAGGAAACATTGCAAAAAATCGTAAATGAAGGTAATGGCGGATTGATTTGTATTATATTATAAAAAAATTTAACCAAATTTAGCAAGAATTCTTCCGCCTCTATAGGCGGGGGATGAATTGCGTCTTTTCTTATCAGCATAAAAAATATAAATTTTTTGTTGCCTTATAAAAATAAATAGAATATAATAAATATATTGACAAGTACATTGACAACTGGATATATAGGGTTGCACAGAGAAACCAAATATGCGAAAACCAAGCTTCCTTCTGTGCGTAAAATGTCCAAGGTACGAATGGAAAGTAATTCGTGAAAACCGTGGGACACACGGGGTTAGCTCGCTTATGCTTAGTACATTGGTACTATCGAAGTACTATCGAACGAGAAACCCCCACCTTTATGCGTTAGCATAGGCGGTGGGAGTATGTCACGCGTTCAAAAAGAGATAAAAACAATTTTATCTCTTTTTTATTTTATGTTTCTAATAAAAAAACGTGTCAACAATGACACGTTTAAAATTCAATTTGTTTTTGCAAAGTAAAAATGTTTCTAACACCTCCATCAGAACGCTTTTCCTGCTGCAATGAAATATAGCCACATTTTACAAGCAGTTGAAAATGTGTCCGATACACTTCTTCTGTCATATTTAAGTCAGCTAAAATTTTATCTTGCGCCGGAAAAAGAGAGGCTTTGCCTTCTGAAAAACTACAAAAATAAGCATAAATGGATTTTGCAAGAGCAGAAAGACGTCTATCCTCCATAATCAAACGGGGGATATAGCCATATCCTTTTTCATAAATATTATGTCGCATAGTATCCTCCTTTTTTGTGAATTTATCGTTGAACAAAAAACTTTATCTTTTGCGAACGGAACAGAACAAAATTTTTAACCGCTGGTGCTCTGTTGTTGTTCAGCTACAACTAGCGTTCAATGTCATTATGCAGCTACAAAACGAAGTTTTGCACAAAAGTTCTTTGCTTACTTTCTTTCAAGAAAGTAAGCAAAGATTCAGGCGCAATTAATATTTGTTGTCCTCGAATCCCTGCACTTACGGCAATTTTATCAAAAAGAATCGCTGTTTCATCAATATATGTTGGATATTTCTTTTTCATGCCAATGGGAGAACAGCCGCCTCTTATGTAGCCTGTTAGTGCTAATAACTCTTTTACATGTGTCATTTCTACTTTTTTGTTTCCTGAAATCGCAGCCGCCTTTTTTAAATCTAATTCTGCATTTACAGGAATACAAAAAACAAGAATACCTGTTTTATCTCCTCTTGCTACCAGTGTTTTAAAAACCTGCTCTGCTGGTAACCCGATACATTCTGCTGCATGAACTCCAGAAAGATTGTTTTCATCATATTCATATTCTGCTGTTTCATACGCAATTTTATGTTGTTCTAATAATCGCATTGCATTTGTTTTTGTCATAACTTTACTTCCTTTATTCATCTAATATAATAAAAGTAGGGGCGTTTTTATTATCTAATTCCATAGAATTAATTGCATCTGATGCGGATTTTACTTTTTTAATATCCCAATCCTCATTTTGCTTTTTGCCTAAATATTTTTCCCCACCATAAAGCACAATATAACAATAATTTGTTGTTGCACAAATATATTCTACTTGTGTTTGCTGCTCTATCAGTTCATAAAATATCATAGATTTTAGTATTTCTGAAAAATCTGCTATCATATCATTTTTATAAAAAGAAATGTTATAAGGTGGTAATAAAGATAAATTAAAATCTGGTAATACACTGTTAATTGCATAATCTAAATTGGATTGCACATCTAAATTACTAATTGCGACTTCCCAAAAACCATCTTCATTCACCAATACATATTGCTTAACATTACTTGTTGTATTTCTGGTGGAAAATGTTACAACAGCATATTTTTTATCCATTCGAATATCCCTTACGTAATAATTATCATAATTTCCCTCATACACACGGATAAAATTTAATATTCTTTCATATTCCTCCATAGAAGGGGAAAGTTTTGTAACTGCTCCATGAGAAGCCTCATATTTATTTAACAGTTTTTGGTAACTTTCTTCTGAAATAACGCCTATTTTTTCTTTGGAAGAACAAAGCATGACTTTATTTCCAGAGGGTTGCCTAATTGCTGTAAAAATGCCGACATTTAAAGCAGAAGATGGTACTTCTATATCCTCTATATCGCTGCCTTTCAATAGTAAAATATCGCAAGGAAAGTCAGAAAAATCTTCTCCTAAAAAACCATGATTTATGAAATAATTTATTGTCACATAAGAATCTGTACTACTATTGTAAAGTTTTCCTTCTTTGCTTAATAAAGTAAAACCATTTCCATTATTTTGATAAAAAGTTGCTGCTGTTTCGGCTACTGTTTTTAATTTTGTCCAATATTGAGATTCTCCCCAATTCAAAAAAGAAGTTGTTTTTGGTTTTTCGTATTTATCTTTGGGTAATTCTTTTGGTATCTCTTTTTCTTTTTCCTTTTCCTTCTCTCCTTTTTTTTCTTCTTTTTCTGTTTGTTCTTTTTCTACTTCTTCCTTTTCTGGTTCTGATGGTTGTATTTCATTTTTTTGCTGTGGTACTGCTGGGTTACTTTTTTTGGACACTCCTTCTGCAATAATAACTTGTCCCATTTCTTTAGAGGGCTGTTTTGCAGTTGGTGTATCTTCTACTGTAGCTTCACAAGCAGTAATAAAAAACACCATAAAAGCAGAAAAAAATTTTAAAAGTTTATTCAATATAATCATCCTTTTTCTCTGCTATGACTTCATATACAGAATAGAGTTCTTTTTGATGTGCTTGCAATATGGTGCACAATTTTTGTTCCATTTCCTGTTGATTTTCCAAAAAGGGAAAGGTTACCAGCCAAACAGGATTATATTCTTCTTCTAATTCTTCTATGCTATCCACAAAAGGTTTTACTGTTTCCATGTCATAATAATCTAATATTGCATTATATTCCCAATCTTCCACATCACATTCACAAGTTAATTTCATAAAAACAGTCATTTTTTGCTCTATTTGTTCTGCATAGATATTAAGCATCATATTTTGTTGTTCTCCCAAATGATAAGAACATAATTCTTTTTCTAAAAAGCCTGTTTGCTTATCTTTCAGCATAATTACAATGATAGTTTCGTCCATGAAATACCTCCCTTTGTTGATAAAATGATTGAAAATAGTACAAAATATCATATCATGTATTTTTTTATTATAATACCTAGCACAAAGAAATGCAACTTACTTTCTTGAAAGAAAGGTAGCAAAGAACTTTTGTACAAAACTTTGTTTTGCTGCTGTGTGTTGGAGTTGGATGGTTGTTGTGGTTGAACGACAACAGAGCATTAGCGGTTAAAACTTAAAATTTGTTCCGTGTGCGAAGGAAAAAGTTTTTTGTCCAACTTTTTTTCAAAAAAGTTGGTGGAGTTTGAAGGTGCAAAACGTCCAGTGGACGTTTGTTCTGCACCGACCGGAGCGAAGCGTAGACAACGCCTCAAGGTTTTCACGCTTGCAAGTGTGTTTTTGAAGGGGTGCAGCGTAGACTTTGATAAACTTTTTACAAGTGAAAAAAGTTCCCCTATTAAAAAAATGCTTGTTTAGCCACTCCTGAAAGTATAAAAATGCTTGACAGCACTTTTAAAATATGATACTCTACTTGAGGTGAAGCTAAAATACTTTACAGCCTGATGTGGAGGCGATAACTTGAGGGAAATTTTACAATTAACATTACTTTATGATTTCTATGGAGAGTTATTGACAGAAAAACAAAAGTTAGTATATGATATGTACTATCAAAATGACTTGTCACTTTCTGAAATTGGAGAAGAACTTTCTATTAGCCGTCAAGCTGTTCGTGACCAGATAAAAAGAGTAGAAAGTATATTGCAAAACTATGAAAAAAAATTGCAGCTAGTAGAAAGATTTTTAAAACAAAAAAAAGCAATCCAACAAATGAAACATATCATGGAAGAACTGGAAAGAGAAGAAACCCTCTCTTGTAAAGCAAAACATAACATTGAAATGATTCAAAAAATTGCCGCTGAAATGATAGGCTGAATAAAGGAGAGAATGTATGGCATTTGAAAATCTTTCTAATAAATTACAAGAAGTCTTTAAACAACTCAGAAGCAAGGGAAAATTAACAGAAAATGATGTTAAAACTGCAATGAGAGAAGTTAAAATTGCATTGCTTGAAGCAGATGTTAATTTTAAAATTGTAAAACAGTTTATTAAAAAAGTAACAGAACGTGCTGTTGGTACAGAAGTGTTAGAAGGATTAAATCCCGGACAGCAAGTCATTAAAATTGTAAATGATGAACTGATTGACTTAATGGGAACCACACAAAGTAAATTGACCTTTGCAAATAGACCACCAACTATTTATATGATGGTGGGGCTGCAAGGTGCTGGTAAAACAACAAGCAGCGGTAAATTAGCAGGATTGTTAAGAAAACAAGGAAAAAACCCACTTTTAGTGGCTTGTGATGTATATCGTCCGGCAGCTATTAAACAATTACAGGTTGTGGGAAAAACTTATAATATCCCTGTTTTTGAAATGGGTGATAAAATTAGTCCTGTGGAAATTTCCAAAAAAGCTGTTGCTTATGCAGCAGAACAAAAACATGATGTCATTTTAATTGATACCGCAGGACGTTTACACATCAATGAGGAATTGATGGACGAATTAAAAAATATTAAAACAGCAGTTCGTCCGCAGGAAATTCTCCTTGTAGTAGATGCTATGACAGGACAAGATGCAGTCACTGTTGCAGAAAGTTTTGATACACAATTAGGAATTGATGGTATTATATTGACAAAATTAGATGGTGATGCCAGAGGTGGTGCAGCACTTTCTGTCAGAAGTGTTACAAGTAAACCGATTAAATATATTGGCATGGGAGAAAAAATGGAGGATTTAGAGCCATTTCATCCTGACCGTATGGCTTCCCGTATTTTAGGTATGGGAGATGTGCTTTCCTTGATTGAAAAAGCACAACAAAATTTTGATGAAAAACAAGCTATGGAATTGCAAAAGAAAATGCGTGAAAATGATTTTACATTAGACGATTTTTTGGAGCAAATGCAGCAAGTTAAAAAAATGGGGCCAATTAAAGATTTACTTGGAATGATTCCAGGTATGAATCAATTAAATATGGAAGCACTAAACAATGTAGACCCCGCAAAAGAAATGAGCCGCACAGAGGCAATTATACAATCCATGACGAAAGAAGAAAGAGCAAATCCTTCTATTTTGAATGGTCCTAGAAAAAAAAGAATTGCGAATGGCTGCGGTAGAAGTATTGCAGATGTCAACCGTTTGTTAAAACAATTTGAAGAATTAAAAAAATTGATGAAACAAATGAGTGACCTTCAAAAGGGCAAAAGAGGAAAAATGAAATTTCCTTTTTTTAGATAAATTTGCCAGAAAAAAACTAGGAGGTGAAACAAATGGCAGTTAGAATTAGATTAAAAAGATTAGGCGCAAAAAAGGCTCCATTTTATAGAATTGTTGTTGCAGATTCCAGAACATCAAGAAATGGTAAGTCTATTGCAGAAATTGGTTATTTTGACCCTACAAAAGAACCAAATGTCTTAAAAGTAGATGCAGAAGAAGCAAAAAAATGGTTGTCTACAGGCGCACAGCCTTCTGATACAGCAAAAGCTTTGTTAAAAAAAGCTGGTGTCATTGGTGAGTAAAAGTAGGGGGTTTTTCCTATGAAAGACTTATTAGAAGTAATTACAAAAAACCTTGTGGACTATCCGGAAAAAGTTGAAGTTAAAGAAATACAAGAAGAACATTCCTTACTTTTGGAGCTTCATGTTGCACCAGAAGATATGGGAAAGGTGATTGGCAAACAAGGCAGAATTGCAAAAGCAATTCGTACTGTTGTAAAGGCTTCTGCAATTCACGAAGATAAAAGAGTTGTCATTGAGATTAAATGACAAGCTATAAAACAATAGTAGTTCACATAAGATAAGCAATTCGGTTTTTAGACAATCTCGGCACAGGGGAACTTTCTCTTGTGCTGTTTGTGTTTTTGGTAAAAAAAGAAAAGAGGTGCAATATGCAGAACTGTTTTGAAATTGGCAAAGTAGCAGGAACACATGGCTTAAAAGGTACATTGCGTGTTTTTCCTACCACAGAAGACCCTTCTCGTTTTGAACTGTTAAAAGAATTTATTATAGAAAATAAAGGAAAACAAGAAACCTTTCATATAGAAAAAATTGCATATCATAAAAAATTTGTGCTTGTTACGGTAAAAGAATTAAAAGACATTAATGAAGCAGAATTATATAAAGGGGCTGGCATTTGGATTCCAGAGGAACAAGCCTTACCTTTAGAAGAAAATGAATATTATATGCGTGATTTGTATGGTTTGGCTGTGGTAACAGAGGAAGGAGAAGAATTAGGTACACTGGCGGATATTTATGAAACAGGAGCAAATGATGTTTATGCAATTCGTCAAGAAGGAAAAAAGGATTTGTTGATTCCTGCTATTCAACAGTGTATTGTATCTGTGGATATAAAAAATCGTATTATGGTGGTTCGGCTGTTGGAAGGATTGAGAGAATGAAACAATATACGGTTTTGACTTTGTTTCCTGAAATGATTACACAAGCATTTTCCCATAGTATTTTGGGCAGAGCACAAAAAGAAGGTCATATTTGTATTGAAGCGATTGACATTCGAGAATTTTCTAAAAATAAACAAAAACATGTTGACGATTATCCTTATGGGGGTGGTGCAGGCATGGTTATGCAAGCGCAACCAATTTATGATGCTTATGCTAGTATAGCGGAACAAAAAAGAGGACGCATCATTTATTTGTCCCCACAGGGAAAACCTTTTACACAAAAAATAGCAGAACAACTGTCTTTTGAAAAAAATATTATCTTTCTTTGTGGACATTATGAAGGTGTAGATGAAAGAGTATTAGAAGAATTAAAGGTGGAAGAAATTTCCCTTGGAGATTTTGTGTTGACAGGGGGAGAAATTGCAGCAATTGCAGTCATTGATGCAGTAGCAAGGCTGGTGCCTGGTGTGCTGGGAAAAGAAGAATCTTTTCAGCAAGAAAGTTTTTCTGATGGGCTTTTAGAATATCCACAATATACAAGACCAGCTGTTTTTATGGGGCGCACTGTTCCAGAGGTGCTTTTGTCAGGACATCATGGAAAAATACAGCAATGGCGAAAAGAACAATCTTTACTGAGAACAAAACAAAAACGACCAGATTTGTTAGAAAAATAAAATAGATAGGGGGAGAGCAGATGAGAGATATTATATTATATCGAAAACGGTTTATTCCAATGGAAACAGTTTTGTTAAAAGATGATAGCATTGTATTTCAAGATGAAAATGTGATTGTGACAAAATGGCATACCATAAAACCGAGAGAAGATTTTGAAAAAGGAATTTCTTGCTATTTTCTTAGGGATGGTTATAAAATTAGTCGTTTTATTAATAAAAATGACAAGATTATTTATCATTACTGTGATATTATAGAAACAGAACAAGTAGAAAATACGTATATTTTTGTAGATTTGTTAGCAGATGTAATTATTTATGAAGATGGCTTGATAAAAGTGGTAGACATTGCAGAAATTGCACAGGCTTTAAAAGAAAAACTGTTGTCTGTAGAATTGGCACAAAAAGCACTTTATAGATTAGATAATTTGCTTTCGATTGTATATAATGGTACATGGAAGCAAAAAACAGAGAAGTATTTTGAAATGGGGAGTTTTGAATGAATGCAGGTGAAAAAAAGGAAAATCCCCACGCCGGACACAGAGATAGATTGAGAAAGCGTTTTTTAGAAGAAGGTGGAGAATCTTTTGAAAAACATCAACTCTTAGAATTATTATTGTTTGGTGTTGTTCCAAGAAAAGATACCAATGAAATGGCACATAAATTATTAAATAATTTTAATGACTCTTTTAATATATTAATTAATAGTTATTATATAGATATTATAGAAAAAAGTGGTGTTCCTATCAATGTAGCTGTTTTTTTAAATGCACTTGCACAATTTATAAAAGTATATCAACTGGAGATATTGGAACAAAAAACAGAATTGATAACAACAAAACAATGTGGAGAATATGCTACAACTATATTGATGAATGAAAGGATAGAAAAATTTTATATTTTTTGCTTGAATGCAAAGAAAAAATTAATAAGGTCTACTTGCCTTTTAAAAGGAACTTCTTCAAGAGTTATTGTAGAACCATCTATTGTAGTAAAAGAAGCTTTGTTTTGTAATGCTGTTTCAGTGGTATTTGCCCATAATCATCCAGGAGGAACATTAAGACCTTCTGAAGCAGATATTGAATTGACATTAAATTTAAAAGAAATTTTAACTTCCATAAATATTGAATTGTCAGACCATATTATTGTGGCAAATGGGCAATATTATAGTTTACGGGAGAATAAACATTTGTAAGATAAAAGGAGGAAAAAATAATGCGCAGAAGATTGTACCGTTCTACAAAAGATGTAAAATTGGCTGGTGTATGTGGCGGATTAGCAGAATATTTTGATGTAGATGTAACATTAATTCGTTTGCTCTGGATTGTTGGCTCTTTTATGACAGCATTTTTAACTGGATTGTTACTTTATATCATTTGTGCCTGCATTATTCCCATAGATGATGGCTGTATTGATGCAGAATATCAGGAAAAAGAAAAATAAAAGGAAACCTTGTGGCAAATGCTGCAAGGTTTTATTTTTGGAAAAGTATTGATTGTATAACTCTTTTGCAATCGGGTTACTTTAATATGTGTAACAATATTTTTTATATAAGAATAGCATGGCAAATTTACAATATTTTATACTCTTTTGCAGTCAGGAGTTGAAAAAAATGTATTTTAAAAAAATATCAATAGGCTGTATTATCACAATGCTGGTAGCCTGGTATGCTTTTGTTTCGTCTGTACCAGATAAAATTTATATGATACAAGGAAAAGAAAGTGTGTTTGATTTACCGTTTGAAGCGGAGGTAATAGAGGAAAATATTGGTGTTTTAAATGTAAACCATCAACCTGTTTCCGAAAATATTCATTTTAATTTAGCAAAGCCATTTACTGTAAAGTCAGAAAAACAAGGTACAGCTAAAATAGCACTTTCTATGATGGGGATTCCTATAAAAACAATAGAAGCTACTGTGATTCCCAGAACAGAAGTTGTTGCTGGCGGAATGGCGGTAGGGGTATCTATGGATACGAGAGGTATTATGGTACTTGGTACAGGCTATGTCAATGGAGAAGAAAACAAAATATATGAGCCAGCAAAAGGAATTTTACAATCAGGAGATATGATATTACAGGCAGATGGAAAAAGTTTAAAAAACAAAGAAGATTTAAGGAAAGCAGTAGAAGAAAATGGAGAAAAAACAATGCCTTTTTTAGTAGATAGAAATGGTGTACAACAGACAGTTGAAATCACACCAGTATTTAGTAAAGAAGATAATAGCTGCAAAATTGGGATATGGGTAAGAGATTCTACACAAGGAATTGGTACGATAACCTTTTTTAATCCAGATAGAAATACTTTTGCAGCTTTAGGGCATGGAGTTTATGATGTGGATACACAAGAATTAATGCAAATTAAAAATGGACAGATTACGCAGTCCTCTATTATTGATGTAAAAAAAGGAGAAAAAGGAGAGCCTGGTGCGCTGACAGGAAATGTAGGTAGAGATTTTATATTAGGAGAAATTGCCATTAATACAGAAGTGGGCATTTATGGAACAGTAGAAGCTGGAAAAGAAAGTTATTTTGCAGGACAAAAATTGCCCATTGCTTTACAGCAGGATATTCAAGAGGGAAAAGCTACAATTTTATCTAATATTGAGGGAGAAGAAGTAAAAGAATATGAAGTAGAAATAGAAAGTGTAAACCGTTATAGTAAGAATGAAAGCAAAGGCATGGTGATTAAAATTACAGACCAAGAATTGTTATCTAAAACAGGTGGTATTGTACAAGGAATGTCAGGTTCGCCCATTTTACAGCAAGGAAAGATTATAGGGGCAGTCACGCATGTATTTGTGAATGACCCAACAAAAGGATATGGTATTTTTATTGAAAATATGTTAAAACAGGAAAATGAAATTTAATAAAAAGGGCATTGAAAAATTATTTTCAATGCCTTAGTTTGTCAAAAAAAATTAAAAATATTGGAACTTTGGTCTACGCTTCGTTCCAGTCGGTTCTAAACGAACGTCTACCGGACGTTCAGAATCCCTTCAAAGACACGCTTGCAAGCGTAAAAAACCTTGAGAGCTCTGGTCTCCATTTCATTCCGGTCGTTGCAGAACAAACATCCACTGGACGTTTTGCAACTTAAACTCTGGCAAGCCCTTTGAAAAGGGCTTGACCCTAAACTTTTCCTTTTGCACACGGAACAGATTCTAAGTTTTAACCACTGGTGCTCCGTTGTCGTTCCGCCACAACAACTACTCAACTCCAATACACAGCAGCAAAACGAAGTTTTGCACAAAAGTTCTTTGCTACCTTTCTTTTAAGAAAGGTAGTTAGCGGAGCTGGAATTTTTGTACAGCGATTTTTAGCTGTTCTGCTTGCCCGTAAAGGTCTTTTGCAAAAGAAGCAGATTCTTCTGCCGTACTTGCATTTGTTTGTACTACAGTAGAAATTTGTTCCATACCAAATGTCAACTCTTTTAAAGATTGTGCTTGACTGGTAGCAGATTCTGCAATATGTTCTACAATGTCGGCTGTCTGGTGTGCAGTGGAAACAACAGAAGAAAGAGAGGTTGTTGTTTGTTCTGATAAAGAAGTTCCATAGGCAACTAAGCGCACTGATTCTTCAATTAATTTCGTAATGTTTTGTGCAGATTCTGAACTCTTACTTGCTAAATTTTGTACTTCATTTGCAACAACAACAAATCCTTTTCCGGCTTCTCCGGCACGTGCTGCTTCCACAGCAGCATTTAATGCTAGAAGATTAGTTTGTAAAGCAATGTCTTCTATGGTTTTGATAATTCCGCCAATTTGACGGGAAGATTTTGCAATGTCTTCTATCGCTGAAGTCAATTCTTTCATTTTTTGCTTGCAGACTTCTAATTGTACAGTGGAATCTACTGAATAGGTTTTTGCATTATCTGCATCTTCGGAAGTACGTTTGACTTGCTCTGTAATATCTTGGATTCCTTTGGATAATTTTTTAACAGTAGAGGCTTGTTCTATTGCACCATGAGATAATGTTTCTGCGCTAGATGCCATTTTTTCAGATTGCTGAGAAACATTTTCTGCGGTTACATTAATGCGGGAAAGTGCATCATTTAAAGCATTTAATATTTCAGACATCGCTGTTTGAATGGGTAAAAATTCTCCTCTGTAGTCGCTATCTACCGTTAAAGACATATTACCATCTGCCATTTGGGATAATTTAGAATCAATATCACTGATATATTTTTTAAATTCATGTTTTGTTTCATGAATAGAGGCAACTAGTAATCCAATTTCAGATGTATTTGGTTCTAAAGAAAATTGTTCTGAAAGATTTCCTTTTGAAATTTTTATCATTTCGTTTTTGATTGCAATAACAGGACTTAAAATTCTTTTACGGATAATAAACATATTAATACATTGTATTACACCCACAAGGATTAATATAAAAATCATAAAGATTTGAATCATATTTCTTTGTAGATGAAGCTGTTTTACTTCTTGTGCTGTTCTTGCATTGAGTGTGGATAAAAATTGTTCTTTTAAAGCATTAATTTGTTGCGTAGAAGCACTATAATCTGCCCCATAAACATAGTCAATAGCTTCTTGTATATGTCCTTGCTCTACTTTTTTCATAGCTTCTTCTTCCAAAGGCACTAACTCATTGGAAAGAGCAGACATGCGGTTAATCATATCTTGTTCTTCTGAAGAAATACCAATTTCCTGCATGGCAGCAATGCCACTTTCACGATTTTTTTCGTTATTTACTTCATCCCAATAATGGTCATAATGTTCTTTGTTTCCTGTGGAAGCAAATGCGCGCACTTCATTTGTTAAATGAGAAGAGGCATTCATAAATTTATTTGCATTATAAGTTAATTGAAATCGATTTTCCATAGCAACGTCAAATTTTCTATTGGCACCGTGATACGCAAGCAAAGAAAATGCCATTAAAAATAACACAAAAATAGAAGCTCCATTTAAAATAATAGTCAAAGTAGATTGATTGATTGTTTTTTTCATAACTTCCCCCTCCATAATAAAAATTTTGTTTGCCTAATATTTTATAAAAACTAAAATTTTTAGACTTAAATGAACAAAATCTAATAAAGCAATCTGCTTTTATATGTACAAATTATATATCATTGTAGAGAAGATTGCAATTATAACTTTTATTATTGTAACACAAAAAAATAAGCAGAAGCATTTTGCTTCTACTCATTTAGAAATAAATTATAAATTTTGATAAAGTTTTTTTCCAATACGCCTTACTTCATACATAACTTTTTCAATATCTATAGTATGAAATTGCCCATTTTCATAGAGTATTTTACCATTTACCATAGTCATTTTGATGTCAGAAGGCAAAGTAGCATAAACCAAGGAAGAAATGACATCAATGCAAGGTAATAAGTTAATGGAATGATAATCAATAGCAATAATATCTGCTTGATTTCCTAGTTTTAAAGCACCTGTATTGGGGCGGCTTTGCGATAAAGCACCAGAATAAGAAGCCATTTTTAATACCTGTTCTGCTGGAAAAAGAGCAGGATTTTTATGAATTCCTTTTTGAAGCAATGCTGTTAATTTTATATCTTCTAAAAAGTTTAAATTATCGTTACTAGCAACACCATCTGTACCAATGGAAATAGAAATACCTTTTTCAAGCAAAGAAGCCATATCTGCTAAGCCACTACCTAATTTTAAATTGCTCACTGGACAGTGCGAAACAAATACTTTTTTATCTGCTAATATTTGCTTGTCTTGTTCTGTTAACCAGACGCAATGCGCTGCTGTTACATGATTTTCAAAAAGTCCTAAATCATTAAAATAGGCAACAGGTGTTTTTCCATGACGTGCAATACATTCATCAGTTTCTTTTTTGGTTTCTGCAAGATGAATGTGCATATTTGCTCCGATTTCTTTTGCATATTCGCTAGCAGCTTTTGCAATCATAGGATTAGAAGTATATTCTGCATGAAGCCCGATATCTACTTTTAACTGTCCGCCATTGGCATTGTGGTAGGCTTGAAATAAATCTTTACTTTCTTGTACCATAGGAGCTTTTTCAAAAGGACTATCGTCAAAGCAAAGGATACCCATAGAAAGATTTGCATTAATACCAGATTCTAATACAGCAGTAGCGCGGGATTCTCCAAAAAAATACATATCTGAAAAAGAAGTAACACCACTGCGCAATAATTCTGCAATGCCTAAGAGGGTACCAGAAAAAGCCCAATCTTTATTTAATCTATCTTCTAAAGGGAAAATTTTTTCAGAAAGCCAACGGTCAAGAGGTAGGTCTGCGCCAATACTGCGTAATAATGTCATTGGGATATGACTATGTGTATTGACAAAACCGGGCAAGAGCAATTTATTGGTATAATCATAGACAGCACCCGTATGGCGCATCGGTTTTTTAGTGCCAATATAAGTGATTTTGTCGTCTGTTACTTGTAGATATGCATTTTCTAGTATTTCTCCGTTTGGGCGTAAAATACTACAGTTTGAAAAAAGCATGAATATCCTCCTTTATGATAAATTATATTGTTCTATTCTATTATACGGATAAGGAAAATAAAGTCAAGCACGCTTTCTTGAAGGACACGGCAACTGCATAAAAAATATTATATATAAAAAAATTTAGAATTTGTTGCGTGTGCGAAAGGTAAAGTTTTTGGTCAAGCTTTTTTCACTTACTTTCTTGAAAGAAAGTA
>CAJUKL010000026.1 GCA_910587195.1 uncultured Clostridia bacterium
CGTGTGTTGGAGTGGAATAGTTGTTGTAGATGAACGACAACAGGACACCAGTGGTCAAAAATTTGTTCTGTTCCGTGTGCAAAAGGAAAAGTTTAAGGTCAAGCCCTTTTTAAAGGGCTTGCGAGAGTTTGAGAGCAGAACTCTCAAGGTTTTAAAGTTTTTCACGCTTTCTTGAAAGAAAGCTTAGCAAAGAACTTTGTGCAAAACTTCGTTTTGCTGCCGTGTGTTGGAGTGGAATAGTTGTTGTAGATGAACGACAACAGGACACCAGTGGTTAAAATTGAGAATTTGTTTTGTGTGCAAGAGATAAAGTTTTTGGTCAAGCTTTTTTCAAAAAGCTTGTAGGGGTTTGGGGACAAAGTCCCTAAGAAGGTTTTATCATTTAAGGGGGATATTATGTGGAAAAAAGCTTATGAGCAATTTCGCATTTTTGGGGAATGGGTATTTTTTGGGAGCATTGTGGGGATTGTGGTGGGTTTAATTGGTATTTTATTTCATTTTGGCATTGAAATTGCCACAGAATACCGGATTGCACACCCTTATTTATTATGGTTATTGCCTTTTGGCGGAATCGTGATTGTTTATTTTTACCATTTAGAGGGTATGGAAAAAGATAGGGGAACTAATTTTATTCTTGTTTCTGTTAGAACAAATGAAACAATCGCCTTAAGAATGGCACCTTTAATTTTTGTTAGTACCATTATCACACATTTTTTTGGTGGTTCTTCCGGCAGAGAAGGTGCAGCTTTACAATTAGGAGGTAGTATTGCTGGAAAACTGGGAAGAATGATAGAATTAGATGAGAAAAATGAAAGAATTATGACGATGTGCGGAATGAGTGCTGCTTTTGCTGCATTATTTGGTACGCCAATCGCTTCTGTTGTATTTTCTATGGAAGTGATTACAGTGGGGGTAATGCATTACTCTGCTATTGTTCCTTGTACAATTTCTTCTCTAATTGGTGCTGGTTTGTCAAGATATTGTGGAATTGAACCAACAGCATTTTCCCTGCTAGGGATACCGGAAGGTATTTCTTTTTCTGCTTGTATTAGTGTTATGTTTTTTGGGGTAATTGGTGCAGTATTGAGTATTCTTTTTTGTGTTACCATGAAAAAAACATCTGCTTTTTATAGAAAATATTTTCCAAATGCTTATAAACGTGTGTTTATAGGAGGCTGTTTTGTGATTGCCTTGACATATTTAGTGGGTACAAGAGATTATAATGGTGCAGGTATGGAAGTAATACAGTCTGCTTTTTATGGAGAAACAGAACCATTTTCTTTTTTATGGAAAATATTGTTTACCGCTTTGACTTTAGGTGCAGGTTTTAAAGGCGGGGAAATTGTACCATCTTTTTTTGTAGGAGCAACCTTTGGGGCTGCCATTAGTCCGCTTATGGGTTTAAGTCCTTCTTTTGGGGCAGCTTTAGGAATGTCTGCATTATTTTGTGGAGTAACAAATTGTCCTTTATCTGCAATTATCCTTGCTGTGGAATTGTTTGGAGGAGAATGTATTGCTTATTATACGCTTGTCTGTGCCATTAGCTATATGCTTTCCGGTTATTACAGTTTATACAGTGAGCAAAAAATAATGTATTCTAAAGTAAAACCAGAATTTATTAATCGCAATGCAAACTAACTTACTTTCTTGAAAGAAAGTTAGCAAAGAACTTTTGTGCAAAACTTCGTTTTGCTGCTGTACAGTGACATTGAACAGTTGTTTTAGATGAATGACAACGGGACACCAACGGCTAAAAATTTGTTCTGTTCTGTGTGCAAAAGGAAAAGCTTAGGGGCAAGCCATCTTCAAAGGACTTGCGAGAGTTTGAGTTGCAAAACGTCCAGTGGACGTTTGTTCTGCAACGACCGGAATGAAATGGAACCCAGAGCTCTGAAGGTTTTTCTACGCTTGTGAGCGTGTTTTTGAAGAAGTTTGGAGGAACTTTTCACAAGTGAAAAAAGTTTCTCCAGAAACTTCTGACTTTTTTAAGTTCATAATAAGCCATTTTTTTGACAAGTTGTATCATTTTTTTATTTTTAAGCTCAAATTATTATAATTCTTACAAAAAATATTTTTCTTTTTTTGTCACATTATCTCAGGCATTAATATAATGTATAGAATAGAATATTTTTATACCATAAGCTACCAAATGTGGTATAATACAAAAACGCCTTAGTATTTTTATAGAATTGTAGGGATAAAATAAATTTGTAGAGGGAATAAAATTTTTTATATTATGAGTTTGACTCATAATCAGTAGTTCTGTAAAAGTACAGAAAAAAATAAACAGAATAGGATATAAAGGGAGGAGAAAACATGGAATCCTATGATTTTTTATTTGTATTGGCGATTATCTTACTGTCAACAAAAGTTTTTGGCTTATTATCAGAAAGGGTACATATGCCGCAGGTAGTAGGTGCTTTAACAGTAGGTATTTTATTAGGGCCAGGCTGTTTGAATATTTTGCATGAAACGGATTTTTTAATGAAATCAGCAGAAATTGGTGTAGTATTGCTGATGTTTCAAGCAGGATTAGATACAGAGTTTGAGGAACTGAAAAAAACAGGCAAAGCCTCTTTTATTATTGCCTTGATTGGTGTGATTGTACCATTTTTAGGTGGAACAATCGTCTATTTATTATTTTTCCAAAGTTCCGAAATGACAGCAATAGAATTATTACGGGCTTGTTTTGTAGGTGTTATTTTAACAGCAACCTCTGTTAGCATTTCTGTGGAAACACTAAAAGAAATGGGAAAATTAAAAGGGAAAATAGGTACTTCTATTCTTGGTGCTGCTATTATTGATGATATTTTAGGCATTATTGTATTAACCATTATTACAGGTGTTACCTCTCCAGAAAAAAGTGGAATTGCGTTTGTATTGCTAAAAATTTTGCTGTTTTTTATTTTTATTGCTTTTTGTGCTTTTGTGATTCAGCAAATTATAAAACGATTTCCTAATCTTTATCCTACAGGAAAACGACGCACTGCAATTTATTCCATAGCTTTTTGTTTTCTTATGGCATATTGTTCCGAGGTACTTTTTGGTGTTGCCGATATTACAGGTGCTTATTTTGCAGGTTTAATTCTTTGTAATTCGGGAGAAATTAGAAATTATGTTGTCAGAAGAATTACAATTACGGCATATATGTTTTTTACTCCGATTTTCTTTGCAAGCATTGGTATGAAAACTGTATTAAGCGGAATGACATCATCATTGTTACTTTTTTCGATTGTTTTACTGTTAGTTGCCATTTTATCAAAAATAGTTGGTTGTGGATTAGGTGCAAAAATGTGTGGATATGAAAATCATGAAGCACTTTCTGTTGGTATTGGTATGGTATCACGTGGGGAAGTTGCATTGATTGTAGCACAAAAAGGTTCACAGGCTGGACTGATTTCACAAGATATGTTTCCCGCAATTATATTTGTGGTTATTGTTACGGTGTTACTTACCCCTATTTTGTTAAAATTGCAAATGAAATAATGGATTTAAAAATAAAACTAAGGTGGTAAATTTTCATTTCATCTATCAAAACTCCTTTTCTAAATACAAACAGAAATGGAGTTTTTTTTTATAAAAGACAGAAAATAGGACATACTATCCAAAGGTGATGTCTATGTTTTATATATTTTCAGATGGAAAAGTAGAAAAAATGGAAAAAGCCGAAAATATAAATAGAAAAAAAGGAATTGCAATGTTTCATCAGGAACAATGGCAGGAAATAGCACAAAAATATAACATTCATTATACTCCTTCTCAACAAATTTCAAAATATGCCTATTATGAATGTCTTGATGGCTTTGATTTTATTTGTATCAATGCTATTGATTATCAAAACTTATATGGAGGACAAAGGCGAGTTTTATTTTATTTACAAAAAGATTTTTATTTTATTTTTTCAGATGAGCCAGCAAAATGGAAAAAAATAATAGAAACCACCATAGAAAATTTAGGAGAAAAAAATACAATCTATAAAGTTCTTTTAGAATTTATTACAAAGTTAATAGGAAGCGATATTTCTATTTTTGATGACTTGGAAAAAGAAATTGTAGAATTAGAACAGGCTTTGATTACCACACAAAAAAAAGATTGTGTCAAAGAAATCATTTCCTTGCGCAAAAAACTTATGATATTAAAAAAATATCATGAACAACTATTAGATGTTTTGGAAGGTTTATCCGAAAACGAAAATGCTATTTTTGAAGAAACTACTCTAAAATATTTTGATAGGCTACAAAAAAAAACAGAAAGATATTATGAAAATGTATTAAATTTAAGGGAAGCGGTTACGCAAGTAAGGGAATCCTACCAAGCACAGGTGGATATTAATTTGAATTATACTATGAAAATATTTACAGTTATTACCACCATATTTTTGCCCTTAACTTTAATTGTAGGTTGGTATGGCATGAATTTTGAAATGCCAGAATATCATTGGAATCATAGCTATGCTATGGTGATTGGATTATCCATTAGTGTGGTAGTAGCAGGTGTAGCATTTTTTAAAAAAAAGGGATGGTTTTAATTTCTTTTTTTGCCAATCGAAAGCAGTTTGCTGGATAAGCTGTAAGATGACATAACATTGTATCATGGCTTGTCATATCTTGCGACAAAAAAACTTGTATTTTATAGGCTCCTTCTACTATTGTTTTATTATGATAGGAAAACAAGGAGGACAAGTTGTGTATACATTTCAAAAAAAACCTAAAAAACAAGATATTATTAAAGAAAATATAGAGGAACAAAAGTATTTTTTTTTGGAAAGGGCAGAAAAGTTGGAAAATTCTTTTTATGAATCTTTTTTTGAACATTCCATTGAAAATGCGGTTGCAGATGCCTATGAAATTTTTTTAGAAACAAAAACAGAATATAATTATTTTGAGCAACAGCTTCCCACTCTGGACAAAGAAAAAGGAAAAAGATTTTTAAAATTAGTGGCAATTTATCATAGTATCCGCCTTTCCCGCATCAAAAGAAGAAAATTGCGCTGGAGAGAAATGAAACGAAATTTATATTATGTGTTTCAACTAAATGATACAGAAAAAAAATTAGCCGATGTTTTATATGGCTGTGCAAAAAGTGGGGAAAGTTGTTTTTCAGATTTATTTGCAAAAACAACTGCAAGATATGTTTTTGGTTCTTTAACACTTTCGCCTTTTTCATTGGCATTTATAGAAAATTTTTGCTATAATTCATTTAACAGTTTTATGGCTTCTTTTACAAAATATCTTTCTGTAAACGTAAGATTAAAAAGAGCAGCCAGCTAATTTTTTAAATGAGGTGATGGCAAATGTGGACAAAAGAGCAGCAAAAAGCCATTGATACAAGAAATTGTAATTTATTGGTTTCTGCAGCAGCAGGTTCTGGAAAAACAGCAGTATTAGTAGAACGTATTATTTCTATGATAACAGATAGCAAAAATCCGATTGATGTAGATAAACTTTTAGTTGTAACATTTACCAATGCAGCAGCATCGGAAATGAAGCAAAGAATTGGAGATGCGATTGCAAAACAGTTGGAATCGCAGCCTTTTAATGAACATCTTCAAAACCAGTTGACAAATTTAAGTAGAGCAGATATTAAAACAATCCACTCTTTTTGTTTGCAAGTTGTAAGGGAAAATTATTATACACTTGGCATTGACCCCATTATGCGAACAGCAGACGAAACAGAAGTGAAATTGCTACGCCAGCAAGTAGTTTCTGATTTGTTTGAAGAATTATATGCTATGGAATCAAATGAAGAATTTTGCACTTTGGTAGAGATTTTTGCAAATGATACCAAAGATGATAAGCTAAAAAAAATTATACTAGATATGTATGAGTTTTTGCTTGGCTGTCCAGACCCCTTACAATGGTTACACGATAAAATAGAAGGATTTCATTTATCCGAACAAAAAACAATAGAAAATACAATTTGGGCAAAGATATTGCGTCAAAAATTGATAGAAGAAATTAATATGATAGAAAATGATTTAAAAAAAGCCTTATCTCTTGCAGAAGGTATCAGTGGTTTTGAAAAATATGAGCAAAACCTACAAACAGAGTCTGAAATGGTGGAGAACTGTAAAGAAAAGTGTTCTCTGCCTTTTCGTGATGTACAAAAAATAATAAATGGCGTGACCTTTGGCAGACCTACCTATAAAGGAGAAGATATAGAAAGAAAAGAAGAAATTATTAATTTAAGAGATAAAGCAAAAAAAGCATTTGAAAATATTAAAAAGACAATTTTTCCTTATTCTATGGAAACCATGGAAGAACATATCAAAAAACTTTACCCAATTATGAAATCTTTGGGAAAGGTAGTAGAACTGTTTATGGAAAAATACCAAGAAGTAAAAAAAGAAAAAAGAATCCTAGACTTTGGAGATTATGAGCATTTTTGTTTAAAAGTTCTTTTAAAACAACAGGGAGATAGAATAATACCTTCTGATGTTGCAGTAGAATTACAGCAAAAATATCAAGAGGTATTTGTTGACGAATATCAAGATAGTAATTTAATACAAGAAATGATATTGCATGCTGTTTCTAAAAACAGCATAGGAGAATATAATCGCTTTATGGTAGGAGATGTGAAACAAAGTATTTATGGTTTTCGGCTTGCTATGCCAGAGATATTTATGGAAAAATATACTGCCTATTCCTTAGAAAACGGAAAAGAGCAGAAAATATTACTTTCCCAAAACTTTAGAAGCCGTAAAAATATATTAGATGGTATTAACTTTATTTTTGAAAAAATTATGTCCGAGCAGGTTGGTGGGCTAACTTATAATAAAGATGCTGCCCTTTATGCAGGAGCAGATTTTCCTGCTTTTGATGGAAACTGTGGAGGAGAAAACGAAATTATTTTAGTTGACATACAAGAAGATAAAAAAGAAGTGGAAGATGAAATTTTAGAAGAATGGAATCAGGTAGAACAGGAAGCCTTTGTTGTTGCAAAACGAATTAAAAAAATGATAAAAGAAGATTACCACGTTTTTGATAAAAAAATAGGAGGGTATCGTCCAGTTGCTTTTGGAGATATTGCCATTTTATTAAGAAGTGCAAAAAGATGGGATGGCGTATTAGATAATATTTTTATAAAGGAAGATATTCCTTTTTATGCGGAAACTTCTTTAGGTTATTTTGAAACTTTAGAAGTTATGACAATATTAAATCTTTTGCAGGTGTTGGATAATCCCGTCCAAGATATTCCTTTGCTTTCTTTGTTACATTCTCCCATTTATCACTTTACAGCAGAGGAACTATTGGAGATTAGAATGATAGGAGAAGAAGAAACATATTATGACTGTATTAAAAAATATGTGGAAGAAACAGAAAAAACAAAGGATACGATTGCAGAGAGATTAAAAGCAGTTTTTACAGACATTGTGCAATGGAGAAAAAAAGCAAGAGATTGCTCTATTAGTCAACTTTTATGGTATCTTTACAGCGAAACAGGCTATTTTGATTATGTAGGTGTGACAGCCGGCGGAAAATTAAGACAGGCAAATTTAAGATTTTTAATCAAAAAAGCAGAAGAATATGAAAAAACAAATCTAAAAGGATTATTCCACTTTGTAAAATACATTGAAAATATGAAAGAAAATGATGAAACAAGCGGTTCTGCAAAGTTATTAAATGAAGGCGAGAATATGGTGCGTGTTATGACAATCCATAAAAGTAAAGGTCTAGAATTTCCCATTGTATTTGTTTCGGATATAGCAAAAAAATTTAATTTGCAAGATTTAAAAGGAGATATTTTGCTAGACCATAAAATTGGGCTTGGCGTGAATTATATGGATTTAGAAAAAAGAGCAAAATATACCACATGGGCTAAAGAAGCGGTAAAAGAAAAAATAAAACGAGATAGTATTTCAGAGGAAATGCGTGTTCTTTATGTTGCACTGACAAGAGCAAAAGAAAAATTGATATTAACAGGCAGTATAAAAAACAGTAACATTAGAAAAAGAGTAGAAAAATGGCGTAATTATAAAATGACAGAAAAGGGAGTATTTCCTTTTTATGAAATGGCACAAGTAAATAATTATTTAGATTGGATTATGCCAGCCCTAATGCAGCATAAAGTAGGAAAAAATTTTTTAGGAGAATTGGACAGCACAAAATTTATAGAAGAATCTCAATGGAGTATTCTATTAACGCAAGCAGAGCAAGAAATGGAAGAAATAGAAGATAAAAACAAAGCAATCCAATATTTTGACACTTGGAACAATGAAATAGATTATAGTGGAAAAAGGCAGCAAGTTTTTGAATCTTTCCAATGGCAGTATCCAAACCAAGCTTCTACAAAGCTACAAGTCAACATTTCTATTTCTGAAATTAAAAGAAAATGGCAACAAGAAAGCGGTTTATTAGAAGGAGAACAGCAATGGGAAATTACAATGCCAATGCCCAAATTTGAAAAAGAAGAAAAAAAATTAACTGCATCTGAAATTGGTACAGCTACCCATACTTTTATGGAGCGGTGTAACTTAAGAAAAAAATATACCAAAGAAGAAATACAAAAAGAAATGGAAACATTAATACAGCAAAATGTTTTATCGGAAAAAGAAGCAAAAGCAATCAATTTATATGAGCTATTAAAATTTTTTGAATCAGATTTTGCAGAAAGAATCCGAAATGCAGACACTATTAAAAAAGAAAAATGTTTTTCTATGCTGGTCGAAGCAAGAGAAATTTTCCCAGAAAAAGAATATGCCTCTGTAAAAGATAGTGTTATGATAGATGGCATTATAGACTGTTTTTTTGAGGAACAAAATGAGATTGTATTGGTAGATTATAAAACAGATAGATTATGGGGAGAAAAAACTGCAAATACCTTAAAACAGCAATATAAAATTCAAATGAAATTGTATCAAAGAGCATTAGAAAGAGCAACTGGAAAAAAAGTAAAAGAAGTATATTTATATTCTTTTGCATTGGGAAAAGCACTTTTGATGGAATAACAAGATATTGCAAAAAAACAAAGAAGAAGAAAAGCAGAAAATTTAACAAAAGTCAGAAGTTTCTGGAGGAACTTTTTTCACTTATGAAAAGTTCCTCCAAACTTCTTCAAAAACACGCTCACAAGCGTAGAAAAACCTTCAGAGCTATGGTTTCTATTTCATTCCGGTCGTTGCAAAACGTCCATTGGACGTTTTGCAACTCAAACTCTCGCAAGTCCTTTGAAAAGGGCTTGCCTTTAAACTTTTCCTTTTGCACACAGAACAGAACAAATTTTTAGCCGTTGGTGTCCCCGTTGTCATTCATCTAAAGTAACTACTCCACTCCAACACATAGCAGCGAAACGTTAGTTTCGCACAAAAGTTCTTTGCTAAGCTTTCTTTCAAGAAAGCGTAAATTTTTTATGCGGTTGCCCTGTCATTTATGATGAAAACATTGACAGAATTTGTAGATAATTGTATAATGCAAACAGATGTATCAATGAGAAATTCTCTATCATGATACTTTTTATTTTTGTCAAAAAAGGGGAAAAGGGGGATATATGGCATGAAAGCAAAAAAAGCCTTTGCTTTGTTTTTAACATTAACAATGAGTAGTACCATTTTGCCTGTTACAGCAAGTGCAGAGGAAGCAGAAATACCTATACAAGAATCAGAAAACACTTCTTTATCGTCGGAAGACGCACAAAAAACGCCTTCCCCATTAGAAGACACACAAACACAAGAGGAAACTTCTCAAGCACCAGAAAATACACAAGATGTATCAACACCTTCAGAAGCAGAAGATTCCAAACCACCACAAAATACACAAGACAACACAGAACAAAGTAAGACCCTAAATAATACAAAACCAAAAACAATTTTATTTGATAACAATGGTGGTGAAGGAACAACACCAGAAAGTATCACTCTTGCAAACGGTGATGTATTTGTTTTTTTTGAAAAAGTAGACATTACAAAACAAGGGTTTGTTTTTATGGGCTGGGATATTGTACCAGACAGTACAGAACCCTTATTTGAACGGGAAAAAGAAATTGTAGCAGAAAAATTGCCAGCTACAGAAGAACAAAATATAACTTTATACGCTGTTTGGAAAGAAGTACAAGATTGCCAAATTTTATATGATTTAGGTGATAATGAAATTATTAGGGAATATACTAAAACCGGAGAATTACCTCAAAATATACCAACGCAAAACAAAGAAGGTAAACAAATTATTGCTTGGAAAAATGCGGATGATGAAACGGTAGAGCTTGCAGAACAAGTTGCATTAAAAAATGCCGCCTATTTTGCTGTTTATGAACAGGCAGAACAAATGATTGTACCTCCAGAACAAAATCTATTGGAAACCGAAAAGCACATTCCCTATATGAATGGAAGTGACGGAAATTTTTATCCGGAAAAGGCTTTGACAAGAGCAGAAGCCTGCCAAATTTTATATATCTTATTAAAACAAAAGCCACAGCCAAGCAAAACATTTTCGGATGTTTCCCCAGATAAGTGGTATGCAAGTCCGGTATGCACTTTGGCAAGCATGGGATTGTTAGAAGGTTATGGGGAAAATTTTGAGCCAGATAGAGAAATGACAAAAGCTGAATTTTTAGCAGTTCTGAATCGAATTTATCCCTCTGATACTGCTACAGCACAAACATTTTTAGATGTTCCTGCGGAACATTGGGCGTTTTCTGCCATTTGTAATGCAGCACAAAAAGGCTGGATTAACACACAAGAAAATGTTTTTCCAGATGATACTATTAAAAAGCAGGACGTTGCTGTTATTTTAAATCAAGTGTTGCACCGTACAGCAGATAAAAATACCATTGACAATGCAGATACTATAAAAGAATTTTTTGATGTTCCTTCCACTCATTGGGCATACTATGACATTTTAGAAGCATCTGTTGTGCATGAATATCAAAAAACAGATGCCACAGAAGTTTGGACTACTTTTCAAAAAGAAGGACTTAATCTAGCACCCGGACTTTATGCCAAAAATGGTACTTTATTTTGTGTGGAAGAAAGTGGACATCTTGCTAGAAATAAAAAAGTCGGAAACTTTACATTTGATGAAAACGGATATTATACAACAGGATATCCAATACTTGATGAAAAGCTTTCTGAAATTGTAAGAACACAAACAGATGAAAGTATGACACAAGAAGAAAAACTTCATGCCTTACATAATTATATCAGAGATAATTATCGCTATTTAAAACGTCCTTTTGTTTCTAGGGGACAAGTTGACTGGGAAGCAGAATATGCCATTCCTATGCTAGAAATGAACAAAGGAAATTGTTATAGTTTTGCAGCTTTATATTATTATTTAGCAAAGCAAATTGGCTATGATGCACAAACTGCCATCGGTACCATTGGACATAACCATGCGCCTCATGGTTGGATAGAAATTGGAATGGATGGAACAACTTATTTATTTGATGCAGAAATGGAAATGGCATATCGTTTAAAGGGACAATATTATGATATTTTTAAAAAAACCTATCATAATGCGCCTTTTATCTATATCAAATGGTAACTTACTTTCTTGAAAGAAAGTAAGCAAAGAACTTTTGTGCGGTGCAAAACGTCCGGTGGACGTTTGTTCTGCACCGACCGAAACGAAGTGTAGACAACTAGCGTTTCGCTGTCGTACATTGATGTTGAACATTGGTTGTAGCTGAACACCAACAGAGCACCATTGGTTAAAATTTAAAATCTGTTATATTAGCAAAAGATAAAGTTTTTTGTCCAACTTTTTTTCAAAAAAGTTGGTGAAAGGTAAAGTTTAAAATTTGGGGGTAGGAGTTATGGTTTTTAGTTCAGCCATCTTTTTATATTGGTTTTTACCCATTACATTTTTGTTGTATCATATTGTTCCCGGCAAAAAAAGTAAAAATATCCTATTAGTAATAGCAAGCCTTGTATTTTATGCTTTTGGACAACTCCAATATTTACCCTTACTTTTATTTTCTGTCTTATGCAATTATGTTTTTGGTAGGTTACTCAAAAATGCCAAAAAGCGGAAAATAATCCTTACTTTTGCTTTACTAATAAATATTGGTATCCTTTGCCTGTTTAAATACACAGATTTTTTGATTACAAGTTTGAATCAAATATGTTCTGTTGCTATTCCTACAACGGGAATTGTGTTACCAATAGGAATTTCCTTCTTTACCTTTCAGGGAATTTCCTATGTTATGGATGTCTATCGCAATCCGGAAGAAGGCAGTACAGATTTTTTTAAAGTGCTTTTGTATATTTCCTTTTTTCCACAACTGATTGCAGGCCCCATTATTAAATATCATGATATTTCGGAAGAAATTGATAACAGAGTTTGCACATTGCAACAAACAGCAGAAGGTTTCCGCCGTTTTATTATAGGATTGTCAAAAAAATTATTGCTTTCTAATACCGCTGGTTTTGTAGTTGATAGTGTTTTTGCATTACAAGAAGCACAAATTGATATTCGCCTTGCTTGGCTTGGTGCTATTTGTTATGTATTTCAAATTTATTTTGATTTTAGTGGATATAGTGACATGGCAATCGGTTTAGGAAAAGTATTTGGATTTCATTTTAAAGAAAATTTCAACTATCCCTATACCGCAGACAGCATCAAGGAATTTTGGAGAAGATGGCATATTTCTTTATCTTCTTGGTTTCGGGATTATTTATATATTCCCTTAGGCGGAAATCGCTTTGGAACCGTTCGAACAGGTATGAATAAATTGATTGTATTTTTTGCTACTGGTTTTTGGCATGGTGCCAATGTTACCTTTATTTTATGGGGACTTTTTCATGGACTGTTTTCTGTATTAGAGCAAGCAAACATCATACCAGTTGAAAAAATGAGAGGCAAAGGAATTGGACACATTTATACGATGTTTCTTGTGACCATTGGCTTTGTTTTATTCCGTAGCGAAAATTTAACACAAGCGATGATGATGTTTACAAAAATGTTTACATTTTCTCCTTTTTTGCTAGAAAATACAATCTTTTTAAAAGAATTACTTTCCCCTTATACCATTTTTATTTTATTCCTGTGTGTCATTGGTTCTTTGGGGATTGTACCAAAATTAAACAAAATTACAGAAAAAAAGGGAGTCGAGTGGGGAAGTTATATATTTGCAATAATACTATTTGTGTTTAGTGTAATTGATTTATCTGCTTCCACTTTTAATCCTTTTATCTATTTTCAATTTTAGGTGTTATGATGATGAATAAAAAAATATATTTCTTTTTTATTTTCGTTTTTATGGCAATTTGTATGTTGTTTTCTGTAGGAACGTTTTTTACAGAACAGCCAAAACCAAGAGCAAATGAAATATTGACACCAAAGCCACAGGCAACGCTCCCAGATGGCAGCATCAATATGCATTACTTGGAAAATATTACAGACTATACCACAGACCATAGTGCTTTTCGGGCAGAATTGATTACCTTACATCATAAAATTCTTGCTGTTGTTTTTGGCACTTCCGGCTCTACAGATGTCATTTTAGGAAAAGAGGGATGGCTATTTTATCAGGATACAAAAGATGATTATTTAGGTCAAAATATTTTATCAGACAGTGAAATTGAAACGATTGCACAAAATATTAAAATGATGCAAAATTATGTAGAAGAACAAGGTGCACAATTTTTATTTTTTATTGCACCTAATAAAAATAGTTTATATGGGCAGTATATGCCAGAATTAGAAATTCTTTCTGAAGAAAGTAATGCCCAAAAATTGATGGCTGCCATGCAAAAAGAAGAAATTAATTTTATTGATTTTTATGATGTTTTTCAAAAAGAAGAAGAAATTTTATATCATAAATTAGATTCCCATTGGAATAACAAAGGGGCTGCATTGGCTCATGATGTCATTTTGCAAACATTAGAAATTCCGGCATTTCAATGGTATACTTCCCCATATCACACAGAAAAAAATCACAAAGGGGATTTATATGAAATGTTGTATCCTGCCGGAAAAGAATTAGATAATAATGTTATATTTGAAAAACCTTTTCAATTTGTAGCAGACAGAGAAATCCATGCTCCAGATGATATACAAATTGATACTACGAATGAACAAAAAGAACATTCTTTATTGATGTTTCGGGATTCTTTTGGCAATGCCTTATATCCTTTTTTAGCGGATAGTTTTGGACACAGTCGTTTTTCCAGAAAAATGCCCTATCCACTTACCATGATGCAGGAAGTGAATGCAGATGTTGTCATTGTGGAAATTGTCGAAAGAAACATACCTTACTTACTTTCTTGAAAGAAAGTAAGTAAAGAACTTTGACGACTGTGCTTTAAACTTAAATAGTTATTGTAGACGAAAAACAACAGAGTATCATCGGCTAAAAATTCATTTTGTTCTGTTTGCAATTCCTTTTTCTTTTGTAAATGGAACTATAAAAAAATAAAAAAAATCAACAGAGAAGGAGAAAAAAATGAAAAAGACGTTTTTATTATTATTTATGGCAAGTAGTATGTTATTTACAGCTTGTGGAAACACAACAACTCCAGAGAGTATAGAAGAACAACAGGAAAGCTCTCAAAAAGAAGAAGAAACACAAAAAGCAACTCCTGCCGAAAAAGCAGAGCCAGCTGAACCAGCAACCTCAGCAGAAAAACCAGAAGAAACAGAACCTGCACAAAAAGCCGCTCCTGCAGAAAAACCAGAAGAAACACAGTCAGCACAAAAAGCTGCTCCAGCAGAAACACCAAAACAAGCTGAACCAGCACAAAAAGCAACTCCTGCACAAGTAGAACCAGCAACTCCAGCACCACAGGCACAACCAGCCGAACCTGTAGAAGTAGAACCAGCTGAACCTGCACAGCCCGCAACACCTGCAGAACCAGCAAAAGATGCAAAACAAACTGCTTTAAATTATATTGGACAAAGTGCAAGCAGCTTGCAGGGAGCTATTGGAAGCCCATCTTCTACAGATTATTCCTCTAGTTGCTTAGGGGATGGAGAAGATGGAGAATGGAGATATAACGGCTTTACCGTTTATACTTATCGGGAAAATGGTGTCGAAACTATAACAGATGTACAATAAAAAAATCGCTCAAGTCTTTGTTTAGATTTGAGCGAATATTTAGATAAAGGTTGTTTTAAAATGAGTAAACAAAAATCTGCTTTAATGACAGAAGGAAAAATATGGAAATCAATATTGTTTTTTTCAATTCCTTTGATTCTAGGCAATCTGTTGCAGCAAATGTACAACACAGTTGACTCTATTATTGTGGGGAATTATATTGGAAATGATGCACTTGCTGCTGTTAGTTCCAGCACCTCCTTAATTAACTTGCTCATTGCCTTTGGACAAGGTGCAGCAGTTGGTGCGGGTGTTATTGTTTCACAATTTTTAGGAGCAGAAAAACGGGATAATGTACAATCTGCTATTCATACTGCACTTGCACTTGCTATTGTGTTAGGACTTATCTTAACAGCAATCGGGGTAGTTTTTACACCTTTTTTTCTAAAATATATGAAAACACCTCCAGAAGTGTTAGAGCAATCTATTTTATATCTTCGTATTTATTCTTGCGGTTTTTTATTTAATATTATTTATAATATGACAGCAGGAATTTTAAATGCAGTAGGAAATTCAAAACGCTCCTTGTTTTATTTGGCAATCGCTTCTTTTACCAACATTATATTAGATTTTATCTTGATTCGACTTTGCCACATGGGGGTAGAAGGAGCAGCCATTGCCACAGATGTTAGTCAAGCACTTTCAGGATTATTAGCTATTTTATTTTTAAGAAAAGTTCCAACCGCTTACCAATTACATTTAAAAAAAATACGGTTTCACAAGGATATGCTGCTTAGAATTATCAAAATAGGATTGCCTTCTGGCATACAAAATATGGTGATTTCTTTTTCCAATGTTCTTGTGCAATCCAGTGTTAATACTTTTGGTACAAAAGCAATGGCTGGTTTTGGTGCTTATTTAAAAATAGATGGGTTTAATATTCTTCCGGTGTTAAGTTTTAGTATGGCAGTTACTACATTTACAGGTCAAAATTTTGGTGCAGGAAAACTAGACCGTGTAAAAAAAGGAATGTATGTTACAACCCTTATGAGTTTTTTATATACTGCAATCACAGGTTCTTTGATTTTTTTATTTGCGCAGCCAATGATTACTCTTTTTACGCAAGACAAAGCAGCAATTTCTTATGGTGTACTTGCTGTCAGTTATTTTTGTCCTTACTATTTTTTAATTGGTATTTTATATGCGCTAGCAGGTACTGTAAGAGGGGTTGGAAAAAGCGTTCCACCTATGGTTGTACTGTTACTTTCTTTTTGTGTATTTCGCATTTTTTGGATAACATTGGTATTACCGCACTTTGATACCATTCGAGGAATTTATTTGTTATACCCAGTATCTTGGACGATTGGTGTTACAATGATGACATTATATACATGGAAAGGAAAATGGTTACATTTATCTGCAAATATAAAGTAGTTCTACAATTCCATTATAAGTTAATGTATTTAATAATGTTAGTTCTATTTCTTTTAACATTTTCCCAAACAACGGGATGCCTGCACCTAAAATTACTGGTATTACAGCAATATTATATTCATCAATCAATTTTTCTTTTAGCAAAGATTGTACAATTTTTCCGCCTCCACAAATCCATATTTTTTTTCCTTGTTCTTTCTTTAATCTTTTTACAAGGTCGTAAGGATTTTCTTGTATAAATTTTATGTTTTCTGTAGGAGGCAATTTTCTGTGTGTAATTACATAAGTTGTTAAATCATGATAAATCCATTGATTAGGGGATAGTTCTGTTATAATTTGCTTATAAGTATTCCGTCCCATTATAACTGTGTCAACCTCTTTGATAAAACTGGAATAGGTATCTATATTTTCTTCTTTTGCATTTTGTCCTTTTAACCAATCAACTTTTCCTTCTTTGTCTGCAATATATCCATCCAAACTCATTGCAATATACAAAACAACTTTTTTCATACAAAACCTCCTATTTTAATGTATCATTTATCTTATCATAAATTATTTTTTAAGACAATGTTTTTTATGTGGTTGCCCTGTTTGGAAGGAGTGTCCGAAAAAAATAGTTTTAAAAATAATTTTTATTTATTATCAGGAAAACGAAGTTTTCCATAAAAGTTTTTGTCTCGCTTTTTTAAAAAAGCGAGTGAGAGTTTGAGTTGCAAAACGTCCAGTGGACGTTTGTTCTACAACGACCAGAATGAAATGGAAACCAAAGCTCTCAAGGTTTTAAATCTTTGTTTAGCCACTCCCGGGAAACAAATGCTCTTGACAAAAAAATGTTTTTGCGTTATTATAATAACAGAAAATGTTTCTAAATGCATCATGACATTTCAGCAGCAAAAAAAGAACCCACAAGAGGTATGAGCTCTTGTGGGTTTTGCTGTTTCACTTTCTGAGGCATTTTTTAATGATGTAGATAATAAATTCTACAATCAAGCCTGCAATAATAGAAACAACGATTGCTTCTAAAATACGCATCATGACACGCCTCCTTCCCGCTGGAAAGAGTCAACAGCTATTTTAGTATACACTATTTAACAAAAAATGACAATTATTTTAACAATGGCAAAAAAATATTTTTCTTGCTAGATAACAAAAAATAAGATATAATAAAAAACAAAAAACATTTGTATGACTGGCGGAAAGTAGAAAAACTACAGGGAGTACAAATGAGAACGCCGACCGCCTGGGCATATATTTACCCAGACGGTTCTTTTATTATTGAAGGAGGAATTTTTTATGCGTGCTTTAATCAGTGTATCTGACAAAACAGGAATTGTAGAATTTGCAAAAGAATTATCAAATTTAGGAGTGGAAATCATTTCCACAGGCGGAACCTATCACACTTTACAAAATGCAGGTATTTCTTGTATTGGCATTTCCAATGTAACACATTTTCCAGAATGTTTAGATGGTCGTGTCAAAACACTGCATCCCTCCATTCATGCAGGTATTCTCGCTATCCGTGGAAATGCAGAACATATGAAACAACTTTCCGATTTGGGAATTGATACCATTGATATGGTAATTGTTAATTTATATCCTTTTAAACAAACCATACTAAAAGAAGGTGTAACAAGAGAGCAAGCGATTGAAAATATTGACATTGGTGGGCCTACCATGATAAGAGCAGCTGCAAAAAATTATCAAGATGTGGCTGTTGTTATTGACCCAGCCGACTATGGCAAAGTATTAGCAGAATTAAAACAAAACAAAGAGATTTCTATTGATACCAAATTTTATTTAAGTGCAAAAGTATTTATGCATACCTCTCATTATGACAGCTTAATTGCAGATTATATGAAAAAGCAAGCAGGTATAGAGCCATTTCCAGATACTTTGAGCTTGACATATGAAAAAGTACAAGAAATGAGATATGGAGAAAATCCACATCAAAAGGCAGCGTTTTACAGAGAAATTGGCAATAGCAAAGGTTCTTTAACCAATGCGGTACAGCTTCATGGAAAAGAGCTTTCTTTTAACAATATCAATGATACAAATGGCGCATTAGAATTATTAAAAGAATATACAGAGCCCACTATTGTTGCTTGTAAACATGCAAATCCTTGTGGTGTAGGTAGTGCAAACAATATTTATGATGCTTATAGGAAGGCATATAGTTCTGACCCTGTTTCTATTTTTGGCGGAATTATTGTTTCTAACAGAGAAATTGACAAAAAAACCGCAGAAGAAATCAGTAAAATTTTTGTAGAAATTATACTTGCGCCCTCTTTTGAAAAAGAAGCCCTTGAAATTTTAGAAAAAAAGAAAAATATCCGTTTAATGACATTGGAAAATATTACACAAAAACAAGCAGCAGGTTCTATTGATATTAAAAAAGTATCTGGTGGTATTTTAGTGCAGGATATTGACAATGAATTACTTGTAGAAGAAGATTTAAAAGTAGTAACCCAAAGAAAACCATCAGAAGAAGAAATGCAAGATTTATTATTTACATGGAAAATGGTAAAATATACAAAATCAAATGGAATTGCAATTGGAAAAAATAAACAATCTGTTGGAATTGGCCCAGGACAAGTAAATAGAATCTGGGCTTGCGAGCAAGCCATTGCACATGGCATTGACCATTTAGGTGCGGAAACTGTCAAAGGTGCTGTTTTGGCATCAGATGCATTTTTCCCATTTCCAGATTGTGTAGAAGCTTGTGCAAAAGCGGGAATTACTGCAATTATTCAGCCAGGTGGTTCTGTTCGTGACCAAGAATCCATAGATGCTTGTGACAAAGCTGGAATTGCCATGATATTTACAGGAATGCGTCATTTTAGACACTAATTTATTTTCTTTCAAAAAGATAGCAAAGAATTTTGTGCAAAACTTTGTTTTGCTGCTATGTTTTAAAATGGAACAATTCTTATAGCAGAACAATAATGGAATACCATCGGTTAAAAGATTTGTTCTACGATGACCAAAGCGAAACTCAGAAAGCGAGCAAAGCGACGAGGGAACTTTTTACAAGTGAAAAAAGTTCCCTCTCTATTTTTAAAATAATTGTTTAGCCACTCCCTATTTTATGCCTACATTTGACAGAAATTTTCAAACCAATTTGTTAATGGTATCAAACCAGAGTTTAAAAAAAGCATTCCTCTTTCTTGATAAACAAAATTTCCGCCTCTTTCAAATAAAAAAATAATTGGTTCATAAACTGCAACACAATCTCTATATTTTTGCTTTTCTTCTCCTAACATACATGCTCGCAAATAATAATCCACGATTGCAGTAGAAAAAGATGGATTTTTAATTATTTTTTTTACATTGGGATGACATTGTTCTAATAATCTACTATCTATTATCTTTTTTCCAAACATGGCAGGAAGGTCTGTTGTAAAAGGCAAAGAAGGTGTAATTGTATTTTTTTTACAAAAAATTGCCATTCTTTTGATGAATGCAATACCAAATTCCATATCATTTTTATGACCATTTTTTCCAATATTACCCCAATCAATATGATTTAATCTCTGAATTGCTTTTTTTGTATTCATAAATGTTCTTTCAAAATAGAAAATTACTCTACCCTTATAAATCCTTCTGCCCAGTGTTTTTTATCAATCTCATAGTTATCAATATAAAAGTCATGTGGTCGCTCCCGAAATCCGGGTAATTTTTGATATTCTAAAATAGCTGCTTTTGCTTTTTCAAAACTAGAAAATACTCCTAAAAATTTTGTTTCCTCATATCCATTTTCCAGTTCATAACTGTGTTGTAATACATATATTTGCTGTTTCATAAAAGATACCTCATTTTTTTTATTCTATTCCCTTTAAAAAAATAAAAAAAGATGTACTTGTTCAGCACATCTTTTTTGTTTGAAAAACAGGCTTGTGAATCGCCCTTTTCGGATTACATTTTAGCAGCCGCAATTATTGCCAAGTTGGTTATTGTTATTGCCACAGCAACATAAAAGCAATATAATCCATATCCATGAATTATCAAAACCGCCATTATTGTTATTGCCACAGCAGCACAGTAACAATATAATCCATATCCAGTTTTCTCCACATCCGCATCCAAATCCATTCATACCATAATACCTCCTTAAGTTTAAGAAATGTTTCGTTACATCTCTATCTTATGAGGCATTTTGTAAAATATTGCCTGTCTAATCAAAAAAAATTTTGTCGTACAAGTTTAAATGATGATTAAATTTCTGTTCTTTGGTGAAATTCCTTTAAATTACCTTCTTTTAATTCTCTCTTTTTTAATTCTTCAAAAATATTATCCCATGTAATTTGTTTTTCTGCTAGTAATACAGAAAGATGATACAATAAATCTGACAATTCATAAATCATTTCAGTTTTATCTGGGTTTTTAGCAGCAATAATGGTTTCGGCTGCTTCTTCTCCGACCTTTTTTAATATTTTATCAATTCCTTTGTCCAATAAATAATTAGTATAAGAACCTTCCTTTGGATTCTTTTTTCTATCTAGTATGATGTCATATAATGCATACAATACTTTTTGATTTTCCATTACAAAATTTCCTCCCCTTTTTCATTTCTATAAAAACAAGAACGCTTTCCTGTGTGGCAGGCAGCTCCTTTTTGGTCGACTTTTATTAAAATGGCATCTGCATCACAATCATACAAAATTTCTTTTACATACTGAAAATGCCCAGAAGTTTCCCCTTTATGCCATAACTGCTTACGGCTTCTACTATAATAATGTACGGTACCTTTTTGTAATGTTAATTCCAGTGCTTCCTGATTTGCATAAGCAAGCATTAAAACTTGATTACTTTGAAAATCTTGTGTAATGACCGGAATTAATCCTTTTTCATCAAATTTTAATTGTTCTATCCATGACATACTATCCCTCCTTTGAAATAATAAAAAATTAAGGACTTGGGAACTTTGTTCCCAAACCCTTACAAGCTTTTTGAAAAAAGCTTGACCAAAAACTTGACTTTCCGCACACGGAACAAAACGAATTTTTAACCGCTGGTGCCCCGTTGTCGTTTATCTAAAACAACTGTTCAATGTCACTGTGCAGCAGCGAAACGAAGTTGTCTACACTTTGTTTCGGTCGGTGCAGAACAAACGTCCACCGGACGTTTTGCACCGCACAAAGTTCTATGCTTTCTTTCAAGAAAGCGTGCTTACTCTTGTTTTGATTTCTTCCTGTACTCTTGCAATTACGTCTTTCAAATCAACTTGTCCTTCTTCTCCGTTTTCTCTGGAACGTAAAGAAACTTTATTGACTGCCTCATCTTTTTCGCCAACTACAATAATATAAGGGATTCTTTCATTTCTTGCTTCTCTAATTTTATACCCAATTTTTTCTGCTCTGTAATCTGTTTCCACTCTGATGCCTGCTTTATCCAATTCTTCTGATACTTTCGCAGCATAATCTGCAAATTTTTCAGAAATTGGTAAAACTTTCACCTGTACTGGAGATAACCATGTTGGGAATTGTCCTGCATAATGTTCAATTAAAATACCAATAAAACGCTCAATGCTTCCAAAACATACTCTATGAATCATAATAGGACGCTTTTTACTACCATCTGCTGCAGTATATTCCAATTCAAAACGTTCTGGCATTTGCATGTCTAATTGAATAGTGCCACATTGCCATGTTCTTCCAATGGAGTCCTCTAAATGGAAGTCAATTTTAGGGCCATAAAAAGCACCATCTCCTTCATTTACAGTATATGGTATTTTATTTTCTTCTAAAGCATCTCGTAAGCCGTTTGTTGCTAATTCCCATGCTTCGTCAGAACCCATGCTATTTTCTGGACGAGTAGAAAGTTCAATGTGATATTTAAAACCAAATAATTTATAAACACTATCAATCAAGCTGATAACACCACTGATTTCATCTTTAATTTGTTCTTCTGTCATAAAAATATGGGCATCATCTTGATTAAAGCAACGAACTCTCATTAAACCATGCAATGCACCTGATTTTTCATGTCTGTGTACTAAACCAATTTCGCCAACTCTCATTGGTAAATCTCTATAAGAATGCATCTCTTGTTTATAGACCAACATTCCGCCTGGACAGTTCATAGGTTTTACACAAAAATCATGTTCATCAATGACAGTAGTATACATGTTGTCTTTGTAATGGTCCCAGTGTCCGCTTGTTTCCCAAAGTTCTTTACTTAATATAATAGGTGTACTTACTTCCACATAACCTGCTTCTTTGTGAATTTCTCTCCAATATTCTAATAAAGTATTTTTTAATACCATACCCTTTGGTAAAAAGAATGGGAAGCCGGGACCTTCTTCCAATAAAGCAAACAATTTTAATTCTTTTCCTAATTTTCTATGGTCACGTTTTTTGGCTTCTTCCATCATGGTCAAATAAGCTTCCAAATCAGATGCTTTGGTATAAGCTGTACCATAAATACGGGAAAGCATTTTATTTTTTTCATTTCCTCTCCAATAAGCACCAGCAACGGAAGTTAATTTGATTGCTTTTACATTTTTTGTGCTCAACAAGTGAGGCCCTGCACAAAGGTCTGTAAAATCACCTTGTTTATAAAAAGAAATAGTTGCATCTTCTGGTAAATCGTGAATCAATTCCACTTTATAAGGTTCTCCCTTTTCTTCCATCAGCTTGATGGCTTCTGCTCTTGGCAGCTCAAAACGTTCTAATTTTAAATCTTCTTTTGCAATTTTTTTCATTTCTTTTTCAATTTCTTCTAATTCCTCTGGAGAAAATGGTTTTTCTCTATCAAAATCATAATAAAAACCGTCTGAAATGGAAGGGCCTATTGCTAATTTTGTATCTGGATATAATCTTTTGACTGCTTGCGCCATTATATGAGATGCTGTATGACGAAATGCTTCTTTACCTACTTCATCATCAAAAGTGCAAATACTAACTTCTGCATCTTTTTCCACCATAAAACGCAAGTCTTTTGTTTCTCCATCTACAATACCTGCGCAAGCGTTTCTTGCTAATCCTTCACTAATGCTTTTTGCAATATCATAAACAGATACTGCGCCATCAAATTCTTTTACAACACCATCTTTTAATGTAATTTTCATTTTATTTTCTCTCCTTATTCTGCATTTTTTAAACGACTGACATCCATTTTTAAACGGTTCATGTCCATATCATATAACTTTATGGTAGATACAATAATATCCGTTTTTAGCTTTATATATTCTGTATCATAAGAAACAACATCCAATTGTTCTTCCAATTTATCCATTTGTTCTCTCATTTCTTGGATTTCTTCTTTTAATTCTATGCGCATATCCTGAATTTCTTCTTTTAACTCCATCCGTACTTCTTGGATTTCTTCTTTTAATTCTGTTCGCATATCCTCTATTTTTTCATCTAACATTTTTCCTATAGCTTTTATTTCTGCAATAATCTCTCTTGTTTCTTCATTCATAAAATCCCTCCTTAAAAATACGAAAATTATTTTTTTATGGAACAAAACAAAAAAGCCCCCAATCCCTTGCTAAGGGACGAGAGCATAACATTCCCGCGGTTCCACCCTAATTGTTTTAAAAACCACTTTAACTATGATGATAACGCAATCAACGGGCTGTATTAAAGCCACTCCGAGGTGGTTTTCACTTCACAATCTACAAAAATGCTCTCAACCGTGACATTTTTCTCTGTATATATCCTGTGAGCTACTGTCCTCATCAACATTTTATTTTACAATTATATCACAACTATTTTTTCTGTCAATCTATTTTTATAAAACCTTTGCTAAAAAAGTTTGTAAGCGTTCACTTTTTGGGGATTCAAAAATTTGTTTTGGTGTTCCTTCTTCAATTTGTTTGCCATCTGCCATAAACATAACCCTTGTTGCAACTTCCCTTGCAAACCCCATTTCATGTGTTACAACGACCATTGTCATATTTTCTTTTGCTAATCCTTTCATAACTTCCAGCACTTCCCCCACCATTTCCGGGTCTAGGGCAGAAGTTGGTTCATCAAAAAGCATTACTTCTGGCTGCATACACAAAGCACGTACAATTGCAATTCTTTGTTTTTGTCCGCCAGACAGTTGGGAAGGATAAGCTTTTGCTCTATCTGCTAATCCGACTCTTTCTAATAAATCCATTGCGAGTTTTGTAGCTTCCTCTTCTCTTTTTCCCTGTAATTTCATAGGCGCAATAATCATATTTTTTAAAATGGTCATATGAGGAAATAAATTAAAATGCTGAAACACCATTCCCATTTTTTGCCGATGAAGATTGATATTTGTTGTTTTATCTGTAATATCAACCCCTTCAAAATAAATATTTCCATTTGTTGGCACTTCCAAAAGATTCAAACAGCGGAGAAAGGTAGACTTTCCGGAACCAGAAGGCCCTATTACAACCACAACTTCCCCTTTTTTAATTTCTGTATTAATATCAGAAAGTGCTTTCATTTCACCAAATTCTTTATCTAAATGCTGCACACAAATTAAACTTTCAGTGGTCACTGTTTCTCAACCTCCTCTCTAATCGGTTGACACCTGCTGACATAATCATAACAATAATCAAATAGATAGCAGCTACTGTCAACAGTGGAAAATAAGGGTCATAAGTACGGCTTCGGATAATATCGCCGCCTTTTGTTAAGTCCTGTATAGCGATATATCCAGAAATAGCAGTTTCTTTTAACAATACAATCATTTCGTTACCCAAGGCTGGCAACACATTTTTAAAAGCCTGTGGCAATATCACATAAAGCATTGTTTGAATATAAGTAAAGCCTAAACTTCTACCAGCTTCCATTTGTCCCTTATCAATAGACATAATTCCAGAACGTACAATTTCCGCCACATAAGCACCTGAATTAATTCCAAAAGCCAAAATTGCAACAACTGTTTTATTATTGACACTTGCAAACACAATAAAATATAATATTAAAAGTTGTACCATGGTTGGCGTACCACGAATAATTGTTAAATAAACATTGCAGATAAAATTAGGTACTTTTAACTTTCCGGTCATATCATGGGTTGCTTTTATCATGGCAATTAAAAAACCAACTGCAATGCCTAGCAATACTGCAAAAAATGTAATTTTTAATGTGGTAAAAAAGCCATTGATAATAAATAAATATCTATCATCTGCAATAAAATTTCTGACAAAACCATCATGAAGCATTTCTAGCATAATCTTCCCCTCCTTATACATACCATATTTTATAAAATTACCCACCAAAAAAATAGGTGGGCAATTTCTTTTTTATTTTTTATTCAGCACTAATATATTTATCAACGATTTCTTGTAATTTTCCGCTTTCTTTTAATTCTGCTAAAGCTGCATTAATTTGTTCCACTAATTCTGTATTGTCTTTTTTCACAGCAATAGCATATTCTTCTTCTGTAAAAGGAGTGTCTAACACTTTAACATCTGCGTTATCTGCTGCTAGAGCTTTTGCAACTTGGTCATCAATGATAACGGCATCAATTTTGCCTTGTGCAAGTGCTTGTACTGCTTCAAAGCCTTTGTTGTATCTTTCCACATTGTCTGTCACATCAGAAGCATAAATATCACCTGTAGTACCAAGCTGTACCCCAATTGTTTTTCCTTCTACATCATCAGGGCCTACAATTTCTGTATTATCTGCTTTGATGATAATTACTTGAGATGCTTTGACATATGTATCTGTAAAATCAACAGAAGCTTTTCTATCTTCTGTTACTGTCATACCCGCTGCACCAATATCTGCTTTTCCGGCAGAAAGTGCTGGAATAATAGAATCAAAAGCCATATCTTCTACTTTGAGTGTTTTTCCCATAGTTTCGGCGATTGCTCCTGCAATTTCCACATCAATGCCAACCACATCTCCTGCTTCATAAAATTCATATGGTGGAAATTCTGCATTTGTTGCCATTGTTAAAACTTCTCCAGAAGTAGCTTCCTGTTGTTCATCTGAAGCAGGGTCTGAGGTAGGTTCTTGAGAACTACAGCCAACAGCAGCAAACAGCATTGTTGCAGACATTGTTAAAGCAAAAATTGTTTTTAAATATTGTTTCATGATAATAAATTCCTCCCTAAAAATACAATTTCTTTTTTATCACAACTAGAATTATACTTCTTGTATGAATATAATGCAAGCATTTTTTATAAAAATTATTATTTTGTTATATTTTCGGTATTTTTATTCTTTTTATTTATACATTTATGCATTAAAAAATGTATAATTTATTTTGCTAATAGAACAAAACGAATTTTTAATGTATGGTAGTCCGTTGTCGTTCACCTCAAGCAACCACTCAACTTCAACACACAACAGCAAAACGAAGTTTTGCACAAAAGTTCTTTGCTTACTTTTAAGAAAGTAAGAAGAAAGTGGTTTCTATTAAAGTTAATAAAAGTCGAAAGTTCTTGGGGAAACTTTTTTCACTTGTGAAAAGTTTCCCCAAACTCCTTCAAAAATGCGCTTTCAAGCGTATTAGAACCTTGAGAGCTCTGCTCTCAAACTCTCGCAAGCTTTTTGAAAAAAGCTTGACCAAAACCTTTTCCTTTCGCTAACGGAATAGAGTGAAAGATTTTAGCCGTTGGTGCTCTGTTCTCGTTCCACTACAACCATTGTTCAATGTCAACGCACAGTAGCAAAATGAAGTTTTGCACAAAGTTCTATGCTTTCTTTCAAGAAAGCGTCAAATTTTTACAAATTTATGAAGTTTGTAGTAAATAGATTTTTTTTGTCGTTTTAATTTAAAAAGGATAAACCGTAGGAGGAATGGATATGCATGATGATAACAAATATCAAAAACAACACATATTAAAAATTCAGTTTTTTATTTTACTACTCTTTACCATATTAGGACAGCAAAAATATATGATATTATGTTATGGTATTGTGCTTTTGTCAGTAGAAATACTACAACATTCTCGTATGTTTCAAAATTTAAAGGAAATTATAAAAGATTTACCAAGACATCATTTTTTAGAATATGTTAACCGCTACAGTTTGCCAGAAAAAATGATACAGCAAGCCTATCAAACAGCAGAAAATGGTTATGTTTATATTATCTTATCTGATACAGGAAGTCCTGCAAGTGAATTGATTTCTATGTTTACAAAAAAACAATATAATCATGTTTCTATTGCTTTTGATGAAAACCTTCAAACAATGGTCAGCTATAACAATGGCGAAAAACATTTTCCACCAGGCTTAAATTTTGAAAAACCCTCTTTTTTTCGTAAAAAGGAAGGAGCTTCTATGATTGTCTATAAATTGCAGACAACACCAGAACAAAAAAGAAATATGATTTCTAAAATAGAACAAATTAATATAGAAGGAAGTTCTTACAATACAGCTGGGCTGTTGCTAAAACATTCTTTTCAACCTAATATTATGTTTTGTTCTCAGTTTGTGTATTGTTTGTTGCAGTATGCAGGAATTGCTTATTTTCAAAAAAAGACAGAATATGTAACACCTATGGATTTTGTAGAATTGGATTACAAAAGAAAATTAGAGTTTGTATATGAAAAAATATTATAATACTTCTTTTGTCTTACAATAGAATTTTGCTTTGTAAAAATAAATTTGACAAATAAAGTAAAGCGTATTATAATAAGGAACATACTTTATTTAGGTAGAGTGATAAAGCAAAAGAAAGGATAATTTATAATGAGAGATAATAAACTCTATACACCAGTTGGAGTAAGGGATATACTATTTGAGGAATGTAATTACAAAAAACATATTTTACAGGAAATTGACAAAATATTTCGTTGCTTTGCATATCAACAGGTGGAAACGCCTACCTTTGAATATATGGAAGTGTTTTCTGATGAAAAATTAGGAGGAACCAAGCAAAAAGAAATGGTGCGCTTTTTTGACAGAGATGGCTCTATTTTAGCATTACGCACAGATATGACACCACCCATTGCTCGGATTGCTTCTACTTCTTTTGCAGATAAAAAAAATGAGCCTATGCGTTTTAGTTATTTTGGTAATACATTTCGTTATAATGAAGAATATCAAGGAAAACAAAGAGAATTTGCTCAAGCAGGAATTGAATTGTTAGGAGTAGACAACAGTGATGCTGATGCAGAAGTCATTGCAGTTGCAGTAAACAGTATTTTAGCAACAGGACTTTCTCATTTTCAAGTGATTGTGGGAAATGTGGAGTTTTTAAAGGGAATATTGGAAGAAACAGGGCTAGAAAAGGATATTTGTAATCAGTTACAAATGTATATTGCAAACAGAGATTATGTTGCAGCAGAAAAAATTGTAACAGAATATCATATTCCAAAAAATATTAAAAAGATATTTATAGATTTACCAAAACTAGTAGGAACACTGGAAGTATTAGAATATGTCAACACATTAACCCAAAATCAAACAGCCAAAAAAGCAATTTCTCGTTTACAAGAATTGTATCAAAGATTATGTTATTATGGCATGGAACAATATGTAACATTTGACTTGGGTATGGTGGGACAACTTCATTATTACACAGGAATTATTTTTAGGGGTTATGCCGATGGCAGTGGTTACAGCATATTAAGCGGCGGTCGTTATGATAATTTAGTAGCGCAATATGGTGTTGCTATGCCAGCAGTAGGCATGGCATTAAAATTAAATGAAGTGCTTTTAGCAATTCAAAAACAGGAGATTGTAATAGAATATCAAAAAGCAAAAACTTTAATTGCCTTTACACAAAAAGGAATAAAAAAAGCAGTCGAAATTGCAAATATTTATCGTGAAAGTGGTATGTATATAGAGATGAGTCTTTTAGGAGAAGATATTGCAAAAAATATGGCCTATGCGGAAAAAAAGGAAATGACACATATCTTATATTTTATAGATGATATATCTATGAAAGTCATAAGTTTAGCGGATGAAATGGGCGGCTTTACAGTTGAAATACCGATAACAGAACTGATATTGCCGAAAGCAGAGGGGGAAAAACAATGAGATATTTGACATTTGCATTAGCAAAAGGCAGATTAGCAGAGCAAACAATGGAATTATTAGAAAAAATAGGAATGTCTTGTGAAGAAATGAAGCAGGAAACCAGAAAATTAATTTTTACAAATGAAGATTTAAAATTAAAATTTTTTCTTTCCAAGGCAAGTGACGTGCCAACGTATGTAGAATATGGTGCAGCAGATATAGGAGTTGTAGGAAAAGATACGATACTAGAAGAAGAAAGAAATTTATATGAAGTGCTTGATTTACAGCTAGGAAAATGTCATATGGCAGTTGCAGGACTACCAGAAATAAAACAAAAATTTAAGACAATGAATAATATCCGTGTAGCGTCAAAATATCCCCGTATTGCAAAGCATTATTTTGATGAGCAACATCGAACAGTAGAAATTATCAAGCTAAATGGTTCTGTAGAGCTTGCGCCGATTGTAGGGCTTTCTGATGTAATTGTAGATATTGTGGAAACAGGTTCCACTTTAAAAGCAAATGGTTTACAGGTATTTGAAAAATTTTATCCACTTTCTGCAAGAGTCATTGTCAACAGAAGCAGCATGAAAATGGAGCATCAGCGCATTATAGAAATGTTAGACAAACTCCGCACTTACTTTCTTGAAAGAAAGTAAGCAAAGAACTTTTGTGCAAAACTTCGTTTTGCTGCTGTGTGTTGGAGTGGAACGGTTGTTATGGCTGAACGACAACAGAGCACCAGAGGTTAAAATTTAGAATTTGTT
>CAJUKL010000027.1 GCA_910587195.1 uncultured Clostridia bacterium
GAACACGACGGTTAAGACATAAACGGCTGATGATACTTGGTGGGGGACTGCCTGGGAAAGTAAGTGGTGGCTGGAGCATAATCCTCGATAGCTCAGCGGTAGAGCATCCGGCTGTTAACCGGAGGGTCGTAGGTTCGAATCCTACTCGGGGAGTATATATGGCCCGATGGTCAAGCGGTTAAGACACGGCCCTTTCACGGCTGTAACCCGGGTTCGATTCCCGGTCGGGTCACTTAATTTTATATGGCGCTGTAGCCAAGTGGTAAGGCAAAGGTCTGCAACACCTCTACGCATCGGTTCAAATCCGATCAGCGCCTCTCTAAAAGGTCTTGAGATTTAGTTTTTCTAAATGTTGGGGCTTTTTTTTTATAATTATAAATGATAATATAAAATTGCTAAAATGTCGATTTTTTGATAATATGGATGTAAAAATACTGGAGATGAGTGGTCTTTGAAAAAATCAGAATACATAGAGCAATTTTTGAATTTTTTGGCAGATGCAGAAAGAGTTTATGATTTGGCACTAAAAGAAAAAGAAGAACAGGAAAAATTAGAAAGTGATTATATCCATGCTTTGGAATTAGAAGACTTAAATTATAGAGAAAGAAGCAAATTGGCTACACAATTAAGAAATTGTTTGCGGGAACGCAGAAAAAGTAAAGATATTGTGGAAGTATTGGAGCCCATTGTGCTTTTTAAAAAAGATGATATAAACAAAAAAACATTAGGAAAAATGACACAACTTTTGGGAGAAGTGCGAAAAATAGAGCGTTATCATGAAAATAGGCATTATAATAAAAAAGTACAAAAATAATAAGGTGTTATGATTATGGAAAAATTAAATCAATTTCAAAAGAAATTTATGGAGATGCTGGCAGAAATTCAAGATACTTGTGTACAAATTGCATTGTGTCAACAAAAAGATTGCCTAGAAGATATGCTATATGATGTTACTGCGGATGTTATCATTGCAATCATGGAAAGCATAGATGGATATGGAAAATTGGATTTTATATGTAAAAATACAGGACAAACATTAAAAGAAAACTCATCTATAGAATTGCATGATATAGTGTGTGAATATATTAAGGGGGTATCATGATGTTAAAATTAAAACCATATAAAGCTTGTGATGCAGAAACGATTATATCATGGATAAAAAATGAATATAATTTTCGACAGTGGAGTGCAGACCGATATAAAAATTACCCGATTAGTGCCAATGATATGAATGATTATTATAATAGAGAAAAAAGTAAAAATCAAATGTGGATAATGTCAGCATATGATGAAAGCGGCATTGTGGGACATTTTACATTACGTTTTCCAAAAAAAGAGATACAAGAAATAAGATTAGGGTTTGTTATTGTAGATGATAAAAAGAGAAGAAAAGGATATGGAAAAGAATTAGTTCAATTGGCAATTCAATATGCTTTTGATTCCATAAAAGGAAGTAAAATATCACTAGGTGTTTTTGAAAATAATATGGCAGCAATTCGTTGTTATAAATCTTGTGGATTTCAGGAAGTAAAACTGAAAAATATAGAATCTTATAAATGTATGGGAGAAATTTGGAACTGTATAGAAATGGAACGAAATTCATTGGTATAAAATTACTAAAATGGTGAAAAATACATAGGAAAAAATTTGTAAAGGAGCGAAATGTATGAGTCGTCTTTTTTTATTACTTACGATAGTACAGATACTTTTTTCTTGTATTGCAGCCATTTATTTTTATAGAAGTCTAAAAGAAAAAGATTCTGTGCAATCTATCAATCAATTTGAATTTAAAAAAGAACAGGAAAAATTAAAAAAAATGCGGGAAATTCATTTGACAACTCCATTGTCAGAACAAACAAGACCCCAAGCATTGGAGGAAATTATCGGGCAAAAAGAAGGCATTAAAGCATTAAAAACGGCACTTTGTGGCCCTAATCCACAACACGTTTTGATTTATGGCCCTCCTGGTGTGGGAAAAACTGCCGCCGCAAGATTAATATTAGAAGAAGCCAAAAAAAATCCCCTTTCTCCTTTTGGTAATCAATCAAAATTTGTAGAGTTAGATGCAACAACTTTACGTTTTGATGAAAGAAGTATTGCTGACCCTTTAATTGGTTCTGTTCATGACCCCATTTATCAGGGGGCAGGTGCTTGCGGAATTGCTGGAATTCCACAGCCAAAGCTTGGTGCTGTTTCAGAAGCACATGGTGGTATATTGTTTATTGATGAAATTGGAGAACTACACCCTATGCAAATGAATAAACTGCTTAAGGTTTTAGAAGATAGAGTTGCAAGATTTCAAAGTGCTTATTATAATGCTTCTAATAGAAATATCCCTCCCTATATTCATGATATTTTTTTGAATGGAATCCCTGCAGATTTTCGATTAGTAGGTGCAACAACTAGAACACCGGAGGAAATTCCACCTGCTTTACGCTCTCGCTGCATGGAAATCTATTTTGATGAATTAAAACCAGATTCTGTTGTAAAAATTGCAGAAAATGCAATCCTTAATGCGGGATTTGAAAAAAATACTACTTTATGCAAAAAAATTGCAAACTATGCCTCTAATGGTAGAGATACAGTGAATATTGTACAAGCTGCCCTTTCTCTCGCAATTTTAGAAGGTAGAACATATATTCATGAAAATGATATTAACTGGGTAGTAGAAGCAGGAAGGTATCAACCTTTGCCACAAAAAATGATTCCTAAAAAGCAAAAAGTTGGTGTTGTAAATGGTTTAGCAGTCTATGGAAATAAAGGAATTTTATTAACTTTGGAGGCATTTGTGCAAAAGGCAAAAGAGGAAAAGGGAACTTTAACTATAACAGGAATTATAGAACAGGAAACTTTAAAAACAAGACAAAGTGAAAGTAAAAGAAAAAGTAATGCAAGAGCTTCTGTTGAAAATGTTTTGACTGCTTTAGAACAATTAACAAGCCTCCCTATCAAAGAATATGATATACATGTTAATTTTACTGGTGGTGCACCCATTGATGGCCCTTCTGCTGGTGTTGCAATCTTCTGTGCTATCTATTCTGCATTATTTCGCATAAAAACAGACAATAAAACAGCTATGACAGGGGAAGTAAGCATTTATGGTGATGTGCTGCCTGTGGGCGGTATTTTGGCAAAAATAGAAGGAGCAAGAGAAGCTGGTGCAACAAAAGTTTTGATACCAGCGGATAATTGGCAAGCAAAGTATGCAGATATGGAAATTGAAGTAAAACCAATTCGTACCCTAAAAGAAGTTATTACAGAATTATTTGATACAGAACAAAAAGAAAACAAGGATTATGCCCTTACCAACACAATCTTAACAGCTTCTTCCTTTCTTGAAAGAAAGGAAGCAAAAGAACTTTAACGACGTTTGACGGAAGTAGAACAAAAGTTGTACGAGGATGAGAAGGGAAAGCAATCGAAAAAACTTTTTTAAAAGAAAGGAAGCGAAAGAATTTTGATAGCTGTGTGTTGAAGTTGAGCGATTGTTTTAGCTGAACGACAATGGAGCACCATACATTAAAACTTTTGTTCTGTACCGACCAGAACGAAGTGTAGACTAAAGCCATCAAGGTTCTAATTTGCTTGCAAGCGTGTTTTTAAAGATGTTTGGGGAAACTTTTCACAAGTAAAAAAAGTTTCCCCAAGAACTTCCGATTTCTGTTAAGTTCATAATAAACTATTCTTTTGACAAGCTGTGTCATTTTTGAATTTACTGCCATAATTAACTTAATGATATTATACTCTAAGGTTTTAATTTTCTTAAAAAAACCCCCTGCATTAGCAAGGGGAATCTTTGTTTATACTAACATATTCATTAACAAACCAACGCTGTAGAAATTCGTTAAATTGTAAGCGCCAGAACGTGAAAAACGATGCATTAAGTTCATTGTGTCTGCACTAGAATCTTCTTGCATTTGTTTTAAATCAGAACCAATTAATGAATTTGCGGAACGAGAAAAAGCAGTTTCAGCAGCTCTGTAAGCACCTTGTGCAAATCCATGTGTGCCGCTGATAAGGTCTTTTGTGAAATCTGGGTCTTCTTCTAATTTTTCCATGAGTTTGTCTTTATCCAAAGATAAAGAACCATCGGAGTTTTTAGTAATTCCAATTAATTCCATAGATTTTTCAGGCATAGGACCTCTTAACATCTGATTTAATTGATTTTTTACACCAGAACCTCTGCCTTCATTCGCAGAAACTACAGATAATGCTTTGTTATATTTGTCAACGAGGTCTTTTACTGCATCTGCAATGGTGTCATTGCTTACACCAATTTTTACAGTTGCATCGCCGACACTCTTTAAAGTCATGCTTGCTTTGCCATAGTCCAGACTAACGTTGTTGGAAGAAGAAGTAAATTCTCGTTTGTTTCCAGAGTCGTCTGTAACAGAATATTGTGCATTTTGTGCAGCATTACTTACATTGTTTAAGCCATTATCTTCTGCAAATTGTCCGCTTACGGTAAATGTATTATCTGTTCCTGTTTCTTTTGCTGTCAATTTTAAAGTGCTTTTGCCGTCTTTTACTTCTACAGATGCCCGTACGCCAATGTTTTGACGGTTGATTTCTTTTGCAACATCATTTAACATTTGACGGTTTGTTTTTCTTGCGCCATTGGTACCAACTGCACTTACATTAATGTTTGCGCTGCCTTTTGCTGTTTCAATAGAAAATTTAGCATCTTGTGTTGCTAGTCCATTGTTTGCAAGAGCGTCAGATACATTTTGTTGTGCGGTAGCTAATTGTTGCACAGAAACATCAAAAGATTCTTCTTTTCTAAGGGTGTAATTTTTAGTTGCTGTTAAAACATCTTTATCAGAACTGTTTACAGTAAGGGTATTGTTTACGCCCGCAGAATTAACGTCACGTAAAGAATTTGCAGATGACATTAAGTCTGACATTGCACTATTATAGTTGCGCAAAAATGTTGCAGAACCACTATTTAAAGAAGAAGTAGAACTGCCACTGGATACACTGTTAGAACTTGAATTTTTAGATTCTAACTTATTTAATGCTTGCTGCAATTTTAATTGATTCATTGCATTTACTGAATTACTGTAATTGTTATAATAATTACTGATTCCGTTCATCATACAATCGTCTCCTTTCCTCTATATTTTATGCCTGAGAACAATTCATTGTCTCATTAATCATATCGTCTTTTTTATGAAATCATTAATACTCTTTTTAAAAAACATACACACTTTTCCATCTTTTGTTAAATTGAAAACAAAAATATAATATTTTTGGCAAAATGTATGTATAAAATTAAAAAATAGCTTGCTAATTATCTATTTTTGATATAAAATAGCATTGTATATTTGAATAGGAGGTGTATTTCCAATGGCTCATAAAATTGGTTCTGAATGTATCGGTTGTGGTGCTTGCATGAGCGAATGTCCAACAAACTGCATTTATGAAGATGGTGGCGTTTATGCTATCAAAGAAGCAGAATGTATTGACTGTGGTTCTTGCGCTGGCGTTTGTCCAGTTGGTGCTCCAAAAGCTGAATAATTTTGAAATGGCTAATGGCTGTCGGTTTTCCGCCAGCCTTTTGTCATTTGGAAAAATGGCTGACTTCTTTTATATCAAAAAGAAATCAGCCATTTTTTTATCAAAATCAAAAGATGTTATTAGCCTTGTGTTTTTCCAGCCATTGCTTTTTCTTGTGCTTCAATCATTTTTTTAACCATATAGCCGCCAACATATCCATTTTGTGCGGAAGTTAAATCTCCATTATAACCCTTTTTTAAAGGTACACCAATTTCACTTGCTACTTCAAACTTATATTGTTCTAATGCTGCCTTTGCTTCTGGCACATTGATTTTATTACTAGATTTATTATTTGTCCCTGACATAATGTCCTCCTTATAAATGTAATTTATTTTGTATTACACTTCTAGTATGACACAGTCTTTTGGTTTTATGCTAGGAACATATTACCAGCTCTGTTTTGGCAAGATTGCCCAAAGCACCATATAAATAATGAGTGGGTAAAAGCGGAACATGAGTACCAAAAGTATAAAAATAATTCTGACAATAGAAGGCTCAAAATGAAAGGTTTCTGCAATTCCGCCACAAACACCGCCTAATTTTTTATTTGTTTCAGACAAATAAAATTTCATAAAAACACTCCTTTTTAAAAGGATTTGAAAGTTTTGCTCTCAAATCCTGCTTTCTTTTAAGAAAGCGTCAATCTGTTCCCATAATTCTGTTACACCTGTTTTGGCTGTACTAGAAAATGCAATCAATTTATCTTGCTCTGATAAAGCTAATGTTTTTCGAATCATACTTAAATGTTTTGGAATTTGACTTCTGTTTAATTTGTCTGCTTTTGTGGCAACAATTATCATCGGATAATGATAATGTTTTAACCAGTCATACATCATAATATCATTTTTGCCAGGTTCATGCCGAATATCAATTAATAAAATAATGCCAGAAAGAGATTCTCTTTTTTGTAGATAGCTTTCTACCATGACACCCCATTTTTGAATTTCTGTTTTAGAGGCTTTTGCATAACCATAACCGGGTAAGTCTACAACATAAATTTTATCATTAACATTGTAAAAATTGATGGTTCTTGTTTTTCCGGGTTGGGAACTTGTCCGGGCTAATGCTTTTCTGTTGAGAATGGCATTAATAAGTGTGGATTTCCCAACGTTAGATTTTCCGACAAAGGCAATTTCTGGTTTATTATCACTTGGATATTGCGCAAAAGTAACGCCAACTGCTGCTAATGAGGATTTTTTTACTTCCATATTGTTTCTCCTTCCGCTAAAGCGTTTGGTATGACATCTTCCATAGTTTCTGCTAGAACAAATTCTAAACCTTCTTTAATTTCTTTTTCTATTTCTTTTAAATCCCTTTCGTTTTCTTTGGGTAGTATGATTTTAACAATACCTGCTTTTTTTCCTGCAAGTATTTTTTCTTTTAATCCGCCAATCGGTAACACTCTACCACGCAAGGTAATCTCTCCTGTCATAGCAACATCATTTCTGATTTTTGCATTAGTAAGTGCAGAAAGCATAGCAGTTGCCATAGTAATACCTGCAGATGGGCCATCTTTTGGAATGGCTCCCTCTGGAATATGAATATGAATGTCTTTTTCTTTGTAAAAATCACTTTTAATATTTAGACGGTCACTTTGGGAACGGATATAACTCATGGCTGCCTTTGCAGATTCTTCCATAACTTTCCCCATGTTCCCTGTTAATAAAAATTTTCCGCTGCCTTCCATTGTGTTTACTTCAATGGAAAGGGTATCTCCGCCAAATTGTGTCCAAGCTAGTCCCCGGACAATACCTGCTTGTGGCTCTTTGTGGATTTTATCTGCATGATATTTTTTTGCACCAATATAATTTTCTAGCTCCTCTGGTAAAATAGTTACTTCTGTTTGTTGTTTTGCTACTATCATTTTTACTGCTTTTCGACAAAGGCTTCCAATCACACGCTCTAATTGACGCACACCAGCCTCTTTGGTATAGCTATCTATGATTTCTTCTATTACACCATTGGATAGTGTTAGTTGATTCTGCTTTAAACCATGACGATGTTTTTGTTTTTCAACAAGATGCTCTGCTGCAATATGCGCTTTTTCCTGTGCAGTATAGCTGGAAAGTTGAATAATTTCCATTCTATCTAATAAAGGGGTTGGTATAGTATCTGTTGTGTTTGCAGTGCAAATAAAAAATACTTGTGATAAATCATAGGGTAATTCAATATAATGGTCACGAAAAGTGTTATTTTGTTCACCGTCTAATACTTCTAATAAAGCTGCGGCAGGATCACCATTATAGGACTTATTTAATTTGTCAACTTCATCTAAAAGCATAAGTGGATTAATTGTACCAGCTTGTTTCATGCTGTACATAATTCGTCCGGGCATAGCACCAACATAAGTTTTACGGTGTCCTCTGATTTCTGCTTCATCTCGAATACCACCTAATGACATTCGCACATATTTTAAGTTTAATGCTCTTGCAATGGATTTTGCAATGGAAGTTTTTCCCACACCGGGAGGGCCAACAAGACAAAGAATGGTACTATTGCCTTTTGGAGCAATTTTTCGTACTGCTAAATATTCTAAAATTCTTTCTTTTACCTTTTTTAATCCATAATGGTCTTGTTCTAATATTTTTTCTGCTCGTTTTAAGTCAAACCGACTTTTTGTTTTTTCATTCCAAGGCAAGGCAAGTACTGTTTCAATATAGCTTCTGGAAACATTATATTCTGGAGAAGAAACAGGAATTTTTATCATACGCTGTATTTCTTTTTCTATTGCTTCTTTGACTTCTAAAGGTGGATTTTTTTGTGCTAATTTTTCTTGAAAAAGTTGCGCATCTGCACCAGTTCCATCTTTATCTCCTAATTCCTGCTGTATGATTTTCATTTCTTCTTTTAAAAAATATTCTTTTTGTATTTTGTCCATTTTTTTCCGGACGTCTTCTTCTAATTTTTTTTTGATTTTTAAAATTTCAATTTCATAATTAATAATTTGTATTACCATATGCAGCCTTTGCGCAGGTGTGACTAACTCTAGTAAAGATTGTTTTCTTTCTTCACTAGTGTCTAGAACACCAGCAATAATATCTGCAAGTTTTCCAGGGTGCTTTGCAGAAGCAGCTTCTGTGGCTGCAAATAATAATTCTGTTGTGTTTCGGTTTCTGGTGATGGTGGTGTATTCTCCAAAACAATCAATTGCAATGCGCATCAAAGCATCTTCTTCTGGAGAAATTTCTCCTTCAAAATCTTGCTCAATTTCCATGACATTACAATAATCACATTCATTGCTTTCTAAATATTGTAATAATTTTGCTCTTTTTTCTCCCTCTACAATGACATGATTTAGATTTCCTGGTAATTTTAATACTTGTTTTACTTTTGCTATTGTTCCAATATCATGTAAATCTTGTCTTTGAGGGTCTTGGATAGAAGGGTCTTTTTGTGTTACCAAAAATACGGATACTTTATGCTCTGTGGCATAGTCTAACGCTTCTAAAGATTTTTCACGACCAATCGGTAAACTGGTTGTCATATCTGGAAATACGGTTAATCCTCTTAAGGGAATAAGGGGTAATTTTGTTATAAAATCTTTTTCCATTTTAATAATACTCCTTTGCTATTTCTGTTTTTCACCTAGCTCTATCATAGATTATAACGAAAAATAAGAATGTGGTCAATTTTATTCTCGAATATCGTTATACAATGGAATAGGATAACTTTTAGAATGAATATAATATATTATATAATTTTCCTTTACGAAACCGATAAAATGTGTTACAATGTTGCGAATAATAGTATTTTACTATACACTTCCTACAGGTGTTAAGAAAAAAAGGAGAAAAATACAAAAGCGCCAGAACTAATGTAGGGTAGTTGACGAGGTAGAAGGGTATCGAAAATATTCGGCGGATACTTCTCGCCCATTTGTACAGGGTCGCAGGTTTTCTACAAAATAAAAGGGAAACTTTTTACACAAAAAGAAAACAACGTACAAATAAAATAACTGGAGGAATAAATTTATGTGTGGTATCGTAGGATATGTTGGAACAGAACAGGCAGCTCCTGTATTGCTGCAAGGTCTTGAAAAATTGGAATACAGAGGCTATGATTCTGCTGGAATTGCTGTACAGCAAAATGGCATTTTTACTGTAAAAACAAAGGGCAGATTGGCAGACTTAAAACAAAAAATAAAACAGGATATTTTAGGTCATGTGGGAATCGGTCATACCAGATGGGCAACACATGGCGCACCAAGCGATATAAACAGTCACCCTCATAGCAGCGAAAATGGCAGAATTTCTGTTGTGCATAACGGGATTATTGAAAACTATATGGAACTAAAAGAATTTTTGCAGCAGCAAGGCAAAAAGTTTGTTTCTGAAACTGATACGGAAATTATAGCGCAGCTTTTTGATTACTATTATCAAGGTGATTTAGTGGATACAATGATAAAAGTAATTGATAAAATTAGAGGTGCTTATGCTTTAGGTGTTCTTTGTGAAGAACATCCTGAAGAAATTGTTGCTGTTAGAAAAGATAGTCCTTTATTGGTCGGATTGGGCAAAAATGAAAATTATATTGCTTCTGATATTCCTGCATTATTGGAATATACCAGAGATTATTACTTACTAGAGGACAATGAAATTGTTTTATTAAAAAAGGATAGTGTGCAAATTTTTGACTTGCATAAAAAAGAAATAAAAAAAGATATTTTCCATGTGGATTGGGATGTTTCTGCAGCAGAAAAAGATGGCTATGATTACTTTATGATGAAAGAAATTGTGGAACAGCCTGAAAGTTTAAGAAAAACAATTTTCCCAAGAATTAAGGAAAATACCATACAGCTAGACCAAATTGAATTGACAGCAGAACAAGTTAAAAAAATTAACAGAATACACATTGTAGCTTGTGGTAGTGCTTGGCATGCTTCTATTGTGGGAAAATACGTCATTGAAAAATTGGCAAGAATCCCTGTAGAAGTAGATTTAGCTTCTGAATTTCGTTATCGTCAACCAATTTTGCAAAAAGATGATTTATGTATTATTGTAAGTCAATCTGGTGAAACGGCGGACACTTTGGCAGCACTTCGTGAAGCAAAAAAACATGGTATTCGAGTGCTTTCTATTGTCAATGTAGTGGGAAGTTCCATTGCAAGAGAAAGTGATGATGTTATTTATACTTGGGCTGGCCCAGAAATTGCAGTTGCAACAACCAAAGGATATAGTACACAACTGTCTGTAATGTATTTATTAGCTTTATATTTTGGTTCTGCAAAAGAATTGATTTCATCACAGGAAATGATGGAATATATTGACAAGTTGAAAAAAGTACCAGATGATGTGGAAAAATTATTAGAAGTAGAAGAAAGAATGAAAGCATTAACGGAACAGTATGCAAATACAAAAGATGTTTTTGTAATTGGTAGGGGTATTGATTATGCGGCTGCTTTGGAAGGTTCTTTGAAATTAAAAGAAATTTCTTATATCCATAGTGAGGCTTATGCAGCAGGAGAATTAAAACATGGCACTATATCTTTAGTAGAAGAAGGAACGCTTGTCATTGCTATTGCTACACAACAAAATTTATTTGAAAAATTAGTTAGCAATATCAAGGAAGTGAAAGCAAGAGGTGCAAGTGTCATTGCTATTGCAGTGGAAGGCAGTGAAAGCATTGAAAAAGTAGCAGATGAAGTATTTTATATTCCGAAAACAAATGAATTGTTTACGGCATCTGCTACTCTTGTACCAATGCAATTATTTGCCTATTATATTGCCGTACAAAGAGGTTGTGATGTAGATAAACCACGAAACTTAGCAAAATCTGTTACAGTAGAATAACTACTTTTGTTGAAAGAAAGGTAGCAAAGAATTTTTGTGCAAAACTAGCGTTTTGCTGCCATGTGTTGGACGTAAACAGTTAAGATAAAGTTTAGGGTCAAGCCCTTTTCAAAGGGCTTGCGAGAGTTTGAGTTTCAAAACGTCCACCGGACGTTCAGAACCCTACCAACTTTTTTGAAAAAAAGTTGGACAAAAAACTTTATTGGAAAAACTAACGTTTTTCCTTATAAAATCAATATTTTTAAGGAAACGAAGTTTCCGGCTAAAGTTCTTTCGCTTCCTTTCTTACAAGAAAGGAAGTAGAGTTTGAGACGAAGTCTCAAGGTTTTTTGACAGACTGACCTCTTGTCTTTTTAGACAAGAGGTTTTAGATTTTTCCATTCAAAATAATTAATATCTTTATTTCCGTTTTATAAAAGTATCGAATAAAATAATCGTTACAGCAATGATAGAAAAAAACAGCTTTAATGGAAAATATTCTGTTGTCAAAGAAAGAAATGTTAATAATGGAACAATGTAATGAACTAAAATATTATTTTTCATTATTTATTAATATAATCCTCCAAAAAATAAGCTCCCCACTTTAAAAAGTAAGGAGCTTCTGTTTACAAATTATAATCTGAATAGAAATAATCATCTTCTGAATCTATTTCCTGCTCTACTTCAATATCAATATTACGGTATCTTTGCATACCTGTGCCAGCCGGAATTAGCTTACCAATAATAACATTCTCCTTCAAACCAATCAGTGGGTCAATTTTTCCTTTAATTGCTGCTTCTGTTAATACTCTTGTTGTTTCTTGGAACGATGCCGCAGAAAGGAAAGAGTCTGTTGCAAGAGAGGCTTTTGTAATTCCCAAAAGAACACGATACCCTTTTGCTAATTCCTTACCTTCTTCTGCCATTCTTGCATTGGTATTTTCAAAAGCAAGCCAATCTACAAGGCTGCCTGGTAAAAAGTCTGTATCACCATTTTCCTCAATTTTTACACGTTTGAGCATTTGCCTTACAATAACCTCAATATGCTTATCATTGATTTCCACACCTTGCAAACGGTATACCCTTTGTACTTCTTGTATCATATAATCCTGTACACCACGAATCCCCTTGATTTTTAAAATATCATGAGGATTTACACTACCTTCTGTAATTTCGTCACCAGCTTCTATGATATCACCATCATATACTTTAATACGAGAGCCATAAGGAATTAAATAATCTTTTGTTTCGCCTGTTTCCGGATTGGTAATGATAACTTCTCTTTTCTTTTTAGTATCACTGATAGTAACTTTTCCACCAAACTCTGCAATAATTGCAAGACCTTTTGGCTTTCTTGCTTCAAAAAGTTCCTCAACACGAGGCAAACCTTGTGTGATGTCATCTCCCGCAATACCGCCTGTATGGAATGTTCTCATTGTCAACTGTGTACCCGGTTCACCAATAGACTGTGCTGCAATAATTCCAACAGATTCTCCAATACGAACAAAACGACCACTTGCCATGTTGGCACCATAACACTTAGAACAAATACCAATTTCGGAGCGGCAAGTTAATACTGTTCGGATTAAAACTTTTTTAACGCCAGCCTTTTCTACTTTTTCCGCCTGGTCTGGGGTTATCATGGTATCTTTTGGTACTAATATTTCGCCTGTTTCTGGGTGAATAATATCCAAAATAGACCAACGGCCTCTAATTCTATCTTGCAAACTTTCAATCAATTCATTGCCGTCCATAAAAGCAGATACCCAAAGTCCAGGTGTTTTTTCTCCCATATCTTCACAACATTGCCATTCTCTAATAATAATATCTTGAGAAACGTCAACTAATCTACGTGTTAAATAACCAGAGTCGGCTGTTCTTAAGGCAGTATCTGTCAAACCTTTTCTAGCACCATGTGCAGAAATAAAATATTCCAAAACGGAAAGACCTTCACGGAAATTGGATTTAATTGGTAATTCGATAATTCCACCAGAAGGATTTGCCATCAAACCTCTCATGCCGGCAAGCTGTTTAATCTGGCTGTTGGAACCACGGGCACCAGAATCTGCCATCATAAAGATATTATTATACTTACCAAGTCCTGCAAGCAAAGCATCTGTAATTTTATCATTCGCAATATTCCATGCATCAATAACTTTATTATGACGTTCTTCATCTGTCATTAAGCCACGTCTAAATTTTTTGGTAATTTCTTCAACTTGTCCTTCTGCTTCTGCTAAATAATCTTTTTTCTTTTCGGGAATAACCATATCAGATACGGAAACAGTCAAAGCAGCTCTAGTGGAAAATTTATAGCCTAATGCTTTAATTTGGTCAAGCACCGCAGCTGTTTCTGTAGAACCACAACGATTAATACATCTATTAATAATTTTACCAATATCTTTCTTTTTCACTAAGCTATGGATTTCATACTGAAACTTTTCTTCTTCATTAGTTCTATCTACATAGCCTAAATTTTGTGGAATCGCTTCATTAAAAATAATTCTTCCCACTGTAGTATCCACCATTCTGGATTCCTTCACACCATTAAACTCTAAAGTCCTTCTCACTCTAATTTTTGCATGAAGGGTAATAACATGATTATCATACGCAAGGATAGCTTCTTTTTCATCTTTAAATGCTTTTCCTTCTCCCATTTCTCCATCTTTTTCCAGTGTCAAATAATACATACCTAATATCATATCCTGAGAAGGCACCGTAACCGGACCACCATCAGAAGGTTTTAATAAATTGTTTGGAGAAAGCAGCAAGAAACGACATTCTGCTTGTGCTTCCACAGACAGCGGAACATGCACAGCCATTTGGTCACCGTCAAAGTCCGCATTATAAGCAGTACATACCAAAGGGTGTAATTTAATTGCTCTACCCTCTACCAAAACCGGCTCAAAGGCTTGAATTCCAAGTCTGTGCAACGTTGGTGCTCTATTCAGCATGACAGGATGCTCTTTAATAACATCTTCTAAAATATCCCAAACTTCTGTTTGTAGACGTTCCACCATTCTTTTTGCAGATTTAATATTATGTGCTAAACCATCTTCCACCAATTTTTTCATAACAAACGGTTTAAACAACTCAATCGCCATTTCTTTTGGTAAACCACACTGATAAATTTTTAATTCAGGGCCAACGACAATAACAGAACGTCCGGAATAGTCAACACGTTTTCCCAACAGATTTTGACGGAAACGACCTTGTTTTCCTTTTAACATATCAGAAAGGGATTTCAAAGGTCTGTTACCAGGGCCAGTTACTGGTCTGCCCCTTCTGCCGTTATCAATTAAGGCATCTACTGCTTCTTGTAACATTCTTTTTTCATTTCTTACAATAATATCAGGTGCACCCAAATCAAGCAATCTTTTTAAACGGTTATTTCTGTTAATGACACGTCTATAAAGGTCATTCAAATCGCTGGTTGCAAAACGACCACCATCTAATTGTACCATTGGACGAATATCTGGCGGAATGACCGGAATTGCATCTAATATCATCCATTCTGGTTTATTATTTGAAAGTCTAAAAGATTCTAAAACTTCCAAACGTTTAATAATTCTAATTCTTTTTTGTCCTGTAGTATCTGCAAGCTGCTTTTTTAATTCTAATGCCTCTTTTTCTAAATCAATGTCCATAAGCAGTTGTTTAATTGCTTCTGCACCCATAGAAGCCTTAAAAGCATTTCCATATCTATCATAGGCTTCTCTAAAATCTTTTTCTGTCAAAAGCTGTTTATACTGTAACTCTGTATCACCAGGGTCAAGCACAACATAAGAAGCAAAATATAATACTTTTTCCAATGCCCTTGGGGACATGGAAAGTATTAAACCCATACGGGAAGGAATTCCTTTAAAATACCAAATATGGGACACAGGAGCAGCTAATTCAATATGTCCCATTCTTTCCCTTCTGACTTTTGCCTTTGTAACTTCTACACCACATCTATCACACACAACGCCTTTGTAGCGGATTCTTTTATATTTTCCACAATGGCATTCCCAGTCTTTGGTTGGACCAAAAATTCTTTCACAAAACAGTCCATCTCGTTCTGGTTTTAATGTTCTATAGTTAATGGTTTCTGGTTTTTTGACTTCCCCTCTTGACCATTCGTGTATTTTTTCAGGAGATGCTAAGCCGATTTTGATAGAATCAAAAACAATACCCTGTTCCGCATTTTGTGCTGTCATGAACTATCATGCCCCTTTCTTATTCCTCGTCATCTAAATCATCCATGTCGTCTAATTCATCATCTGCATAATCGTCGTCTGCATAATCATAGTCATCTTCTTCTGACTCCATGTTATCTTCATCATCATCAAAAAGGAAATCTCTTATTAAGTCCGCTTCCTCAGAAATTGGTTCTTCTGGTCTTTTGAATGGGTCATCTTCCTCATCTCTTTCGTATCCATCAATATTCATGTTTAAGTCATCAATGTCATCAATAGATTCTTTAATTTCTACCTCTGTTTGGTCTTCTCTCAACACACGAATATCTAAAGCTAAGGATTGTAATTCTTTTAACAGCACTTTGAAAGATTCTGGAACACCAGGCTCTGGAATATTTTCACCTTTGACAATCGATTCATAGGTTTTGACACGACCTACAATATCATCAGATTTTACTGTTAAAATTTCCTGAAGGGTATAGGCAGCACCATAGGCTTCTAATGCCCAAACTTCCATTTCGCCAAATCTTTGACCACCAAACTGTGCTTTACCACCTAATGGTTGCTGTGTAACAAGAGAATAAGGGCCTGTAGAACGTGCATGAATTTTATCATCTACCAAGTGGTGAAGTTTCAAGTAATGCATAAAGCCAATCGTAACACGATTGTCAAATAATTCACCTGTTCTGCCATCACGAAGTTCTACTTTACCATCTCGGCTAAGTTTAACCCCTTTCCATTCTTCTCTATGCTCTCTATTTGCATAAAGTTCATTATAGATGTCCCCTTGCAATAAATCTTTCCATTTTTCAGAAAATTCTTCCCATTCTGTATTAACATAGTCGTTTGCCATTTCTAAGGTATCCATAATGCTAACTTCGTCTGCACCATCAAAAACAGGGGTAGCCACTTTCCAGCCTAATGCTTTTGCTGCAAGGCTTAAATGTGTTTCCAATACCTGCCCAATATTCATACGGGAAGGAATACCTAAAGGATTTAACACAATGTCAAGAGGTCTGCCGTTTGGTAAAAATGGCATATCTTCCACAGGTAATACTCTGGAAACAACACCTTTATTTCCATGTCTACCTGCCATTTTATCCCCTACAGAAATTTTTCTTTTTTGCGCAATATAAACTCTGACAAGCTGATTAACACCTGGCCCAATATCGTCACCGTTTTCTCTTGTAAATATTTTAACATCTACAATAATACCAGTTTCGCCATGTGGCACACGTAAAGAGGTATCTCTAACTTCTCTTGCTTTTTCGCCAAAAATAGCACGTAATAATCTTTCTTCTGCTGTTAATTCTGTTTCTCCTTTTGGTGTTACTTTTCCAACTAAAATATCGTTTGGACGTACTTCTGCACCAATACGGACAATTCCTCTTGCGTCCAAATCTCGAAGGGCATCTTCTCCCACATTTGGAATATCCCTTGTAATTTCTTCTGGGCCAAGCTTGGTATCTCTTGCTTCAGATTCAAACTCATTGACGTGTACAGAAGTATACACATCTTCTTGTACCAATTTTTCACTTAAAAGAACAGCGTCCTCATAGTTATAGCCTTCCCAGGTCATAAACCCAATCAATGGATTTTTACCAAGTGCCAATTCTCCATTAGAAGTAGAAGCACCATCTGCAATAATCTGCCCTTGTTTTACACTATCTCCTTGATTAATAATGGGTCTTTGGTTTAAACAAGTGCTTTGGTTACTTCTTTGATATTTTATAAGACGGTAAGTATCTTTTTTTCCGTCCTCTGTTTTTACAACAATTTCGTTTGCTGCTACCTTTTCTACTACACCAGAATGTTTTGCAATGACACAAATTCCAGAGTCTTTCGCTGTTTTATATTCCATGCCTGTACCAACAATGGGGGAATCTGTGATTAATAAAGGTACTGCCTGACGCTGCATATTAGACCCCATCAAAGCTCTGTTTGCGTCATCATTTTCCAAGAAAGGAATCAAAGCAGTTGCAACAGAAACCATTTGTTTGGGCGAAACGTCCATTAAATGAATTTCTTTTCTGTCTACCTCAATAATATCTTCCCTATGTCGTCCAGAAACTTTTTTATTCATAAAATGCCCTTGTTCATCTAAAGGTTCATTTGCCTGTGCAACATTATAATTTTCTTCTTCATCTGCTGTTACATATACAAATTCATCGGTTACTCTAGGTTCATCGCCAGTCTGGTCTACTTTTCGATAAGGTGCTTCAATAAAACCATATTCGTTAATTCTTGCAAAAGTAGCAAGAGAGTTAATTAAGCCAATGTTAGGGCCTTCTGGCGTTTCAATAGGGCACATTCTACCATAATGAGAGTGGTGAACATCACGCACTTCAAATCCAGCTCTTTCTCTGGATAAACCACCAGGACCTAATGCAGACAGACGGCGTTTATGGGTTAATTCAGAAAGCGGATTATTTTGATCCATAAACTGTGACAACTGAGAACTACCAAAAAACTCTTTAATAGCTGCTGTTACCGGACGCACATTAATCAATGCTTGGGGGGTTACAACGGCAATATCTTGTGTTGTCATTCTTTCTCTAACAACTCTTTCCATTCTAGAAAGACCGATGCGGAACTGATTTTGCAGCAATTCACCAACAGAACGAATTCTTCTGTTACCTAAATGGTCAATGTCATCTACATTCCCATAACCATAATCCAACTGCATTACATAGTTAATGGAAGCCATAATATCCTCTAAAGTAATATGTTTTGGCAGTAATTCATGGATATTTTCTTTTATTGCTGCTTTTACCTCTTCTGCTGTATCAAAATTCTCTAATATTTTTACTAAAACGGGATAATATACCTTTTCTTTAATATTTAAGTCTTCCCCTGTCAAGTCAAACTCTGCAAGATAGGGGTCAATATCCACCACTTGATTGGTCAATATTTTAACTTTTCTATCTTCTATTTCTTCTGCTTCAATATAAATAAAGGCGGTACCTGTATTTTGTATTTCGTCACATAACTCTAAAGTCAATTTCATGCCTGCTTCTGCTACTACTTCTCCTGTCATAGCATCTACAACATTTTCCGCCAACTTTGCACCTTTTACTCTATTACGAAGGGCTAATTTTTTATTAAATTTATAACGTCCAACCTTTGCTAAATCATATCTTTTAGGGTCAAAAAACATACTTCTTAATAATGTTTCAGAACTTTCCACGGTAGGAGGCTCTCCAGGACGTAATTTTTTATAAAGCTCTACTAAACCTTCTTCATAAGATTTAGAAACATCTTTTTCTATGGTTGCAAGTATTTTAGGTTCTTCTCCAAAGAGTTCTAAAATTTCGGCATCGCTGCCAATTCCTAGAGCACGAATCAAAACGGTTACAGGTACTTTTCTGGTACGGTCTACTCTAACATAAAAAACGTCATTAGAATCTGTTTCATATTCCAACCAAGCACCTCTATTTGGAATAACTGTAGCAGAAAGCAATTTTTTTCCAAGTTTATCAAAATCAGAAGCATAATAAATACCCGGAGAACGTACTAACTGGCTGACAATCACACGCTCTGCACCATTGATGATAAAGGTACCGGTTTCTGTCATCAATGGAAAATCTCCCATAAATATTTCTTGTTCTTTAATTTCGTCTAATTCTTTGTTATACAATCTTGCTTTTACTTTTAAAGCAGCCGCATAGGTTGCATCTCTTTCTTTACATTCTTCAATGGAATATTTCGGTTCAGAATCCAGAGTAAAATCGGTTAGTTTTAGCTCTAAATTTCCGCTGAAATCCATAATGGGAGAAATATCCTCAAAGACTTCTTTTAAACCCTCGTCCAAAAACCATTGATAACTGTCTTTTTGAACTTCAATCAGGTTTGGCATTTCAAGAACTTCATTGATTCTTGAGTAACTCATTCTAACACTGTCGCCCAAAGGGAGTGCGTGAATCCTGTTCTTTTCCATCTATGTCACCTCTCGAAAATATTCATTACACTGTGGAAACAAATTTTTTACACAAAAAATTTAGAATCAAACAAAGCTAGACCTTTGCCTCTTGCTTCTTTTCAGCAATGATAACAAAAGTCTTTCCATGAAGATTCTAATTTTATAAAACTAGGGTGTTTCTGCATATTCACAAACCCCCTCTGTGTAAAGTAAAAAACTGCATAACACCTTGCCGCTCCATTTATCTATATAACATAGAACTCCCATAAAATTTCATAAAAAATTTGTTGAAATATATTGATAGCTATGTTATACTATAAAAGGAATCTTATTATAGTGTGTAGCTTAGCTGATATAGCCAATATATTACCATATTACGGTCTTGTTGTCAAGGTCTTTTTTTAATGACGTTTTCCTGAATAAAAACATAGAATCTTGCTTTTGTTTGACAGAATAAAATAAAAATGACAACAAAAAGTAGTCGAATGAAGTTTTTTAAAAAATTTATAGGGAAGTTTAAAAATGGTATCTATTACTTTGATGATTCTTTTTCCATATTCTATTGTACTGTTAATAAGTAGCCTGCTTCAGCCGACACTGATGGAGGTTTTTTTTCATAATAATATTTTGATAGGGCTATTTTTTATTTGTATTTTGGGACTTGTTTCGTTTGGAAGTGCCATCTTTATTTCTATAAAAAATTTTCAAAATAGTCCTCTAAAAGCAGCAAAACAAAATATGATAATTAAACTATTTCAAGTTCCTGCTTATCTTTTTATTTTTGTTGTGGGGCTTGCTTGTATGGTTACCATATTTTCGATGGGAATTTCTTTTTTTCTGATTGCTTTTGATGGTATTTCTATTTTTCTAAGTGGACTTGTTGGTATATCTGCTGTAAAATGTAATTATACAAATGGGATTTTATCAAAAAAGGAACTGCTTTTTTATGGCGTTTTGCAATTTATTTTTTGTGTTGATGTAATTTGTGCTATTTTTTTATGGAAAAAAGCAGTTAATTCTTTTTCTAATAAAGAAAAAAAAGAAGGATGATTTTTATGGAAATTACAATTCGTACCGCCACACCACAAGATGCAAAAGCATTACTTGCAATTTATGCACCATATATTCAAAATACCGCAATTACCTTTGAATATGTTGTTCCTTCTGTGCAAGAATTTCAAAACAGAATCCTGCACATTTTACAAAACTACCCTTATCTGGTAGCAGAAACAGAAGATAAAATCATCGGCTATGCTTATGCCTCTGCTTTTGGAGAACGGGCAGCCTATGCCTGGACAGCGGAAGTATCTATTTACGTAGAACAAAATCATCGAAAAAGGGGCGTTGGAAAAAAACTTTATCAGGCATTGGAAAAAGCACTTCAGGCACAAAATATGATTAACCTCATTGCTTGCGTTGCTGATACAGAACAAGAAGATGCCCATTTAACAAAAAATAGTTTACACTTTCATTTGCATATGGGTTATCAAATAGCCGGAACCTTACATCAATGTGGCTATAAATTTCATAAATGGTATAACATCGTTCACCTTGAAAAATATATCCGCTCTCATCCAATAGAGCCATCTCCTGTTAAAAGACCTCAATACACCCTTCAAAATAGAAAAAGAGAATAGGAATTTAAAGATATTATGGTCTTTCACCTTTTAAATTCCATATTTCTCCATTTGGCATAAGCCAAACATTTCCTGAAAATTTTTGGCTTATACTTCCCTTTGGCAATAATCGCACAATGCTTTCTTCTTTATATTCTGGGTCTTCATACCATACAGAAAAATAAAGTTTATCTTCTTTCCGAAAGCAAAAAGATTCTCTTGTGCCAATAGGAAATTTAACTTGTTCTGGCCATACTATTTCAAAATCATTATCTTGCCTTATCAAAGTTAATGGACTTATTCGTAATTGTAAATTATAACAATTTTCAATAGAACAAAGGGGAATCTGTACAATCGTTTCCCATTTAAATGATATTGGATAAAAGTGAAAAATAGAAATCAAATTTTCAATAAAGTCTACCATTAAAAGAATAATTCCATTATCATAAATAGGTTTCCCAAAATAGCAACCTTTTTTAAAAGGAACTGGATAAATTGTGGCATCAGGATAATGAATCAAATACAAATGATTTCCCTCTGTTTTTCCATCTTGAAAAAGTTCCTGAGCCTCATATAAATCCCCATTTGTAATATCCATGCTCCAGTACCATTCTTCTGTTCCCTGCATTTGTTCTAAATTAACGCTTCCATTCAAATCAAGTTTTTTCATAAATTAATTTCCCCAACCATATATAACACTGCACTGCCGCTTATTTTTACTCTTTCTCCGGCATTTTCGCAAACCAAAACGCCGCCTCTTTCGGAAAGTTGTCTTGCAACAAGATGTTGTTTTCCCAATCTTTCTGCCCAAAATGGCACTAAGCTACTATGAGAAGAACCAGTTACAGGGTCTTCATTGACATTTAATTCTGGTGCAAAATAACGAGAAACAAAATCCTCTTTTTGTCCTTTTGCCGTCACCACAACCCCTAAACCTATGTTTAACTGTTTCATTTTAACAAAATCAGGTTTTAAATTTTTTACTTGTTCTTCACTTTCTAGTAAAGCAACTAAATCTCTGGAAAGATGAGTTTCTAGAGGTTTTATGCCTATAACATCAGCAACTTTATCAATAGCATCTATTTTTTTAGGCATACGGGAAGGAAAATCCATTTCAAATAGTTCGCCTTTTTTTTCTACCGTTAAAATGCCACTTTTAGTAGAAAATTTCATAACTTTTACATTTTTATCCACGAAATTTGCAATGACATAGGCTGTTCCCAAGGTAGCATGTCCACATAAATCAATTTCACCCCCTGGTGTAAACCATCTTAAACAATAATTATTTTGTTCCTTATAAACAAAAGCAGTTTCAGATAAATTGTTTTCTTTGGCGATATTCTGCATTAATGTTTCATCTAATGACTTTTCCAGTACACAAATACCAGCAGGATTTCCACCAAATATATTTTCTGTAAATGCATCTACTACAAAATACTTCATATTATCCTTTTCCCTTCTTTTTATATTTTGGTTAATACAATTTTTGCTTCTTCTAGCATTGATTTTGCCATTTCGTCAGGATAATCTCCTTTATAAACTACTCGGACAATCCCCGCATTAATAATCATTTTTGCACAAATAACGCAGGGCTGTACATTCACATAAATAGTTGCGCCTTCTGTGGTATTACCTAATTTTGCAGCTTGTATAATTGCATTTTGTTCTGCATGAAGTGCTCGGCAAAGTTCATGCCGTTCTCCTGAAGGAATCCCCATTTTTTGCCTTTCGCAGCCACCTAATTCTGTACAGTGTTTTAAATGAGAGGGTGCACCATTATAACCTGTTGTAATAATACGATTATCCTTTACAATAACAGCACCCACTTGTCGACGCAAACAAGTAGAGCGTGTTTTTACTACTTCTACAATCTGCATAAAATATTCATCCCAACTAATACGCATATTTTTTCTCCCCTTTTGCATAAAAAACTTGTGTTTGAAATAAGAAAAATTTTATCTATTTCAAACACAAGTAGCTTTTTTGATTACTTTCTGTTGTTATTTTTATTGTCACTTTTGTTTCTGTTCTGTCCAACAAAATCAAAGTTCTATGCTTTCTTTTAAGAAAGCGAAGAAAGCGTTATACCATTAGATTCATTTTCTTTGCTTCAAAAGTTAATTCTTCTCTAAATTGTGGAGCAGCTAAGGAAATTAATAATTTTGCTCTTTCTCCCGCAGTCATACCTTTTAATCTTGCAACACCATTTTCTGTTACAATATAATCCACATCATTTTTTCCTGTTGTTACAATAGAGCCTGGTGTTAAAGTTGGTTTAATTTTGGAAATAGTACCATTTTTTGCAGTAGATTGCATTGCAATAAATCCTTTTCCGCCTCTGGATAAGTTTGCACCTCTTACATAATCCAACTGTCCGCCGCTACCACTGTAATGTTTTGTACCAATACTTTCTGCACAAACTTGACCAAACAAGTCAATTTCCACTGCTGCATTAACAGAAATAAAATTGTCATGCTGTCCAATAATATAAGGGTCATTGGTATAATCTACTGGGTGCATTTCAAAAGATGGATTGTCATCTACATAGTCATACATTTTTTGTGTGCCCCAAGCTAAAGTAGCAATTGTTTTTCCTTTGTTAATTGGTTTTTTCTTATTGGTAACAGCACCACACTCCAATAAATCTACCATGCTATCGGTAAACATTTCTGTATGGATTCCTAAATCTTGTTTGTCTTTTAATAAAATACCAACTGCATTTGGAATACCACCGATTCCTAACTGTAAAGTGGCACCATCAGGTACTAAATCTGCAATCATACGACCAATTTTTTTATCATTTTCAGATAATGGTGGATTTTGTAATTCAGATAAAGGTCTGCAAGATTCACATAATGCTGTTACTTCTGAAATATGAATCAAGTTATTACCAAAAGTTCTAGGCATTTTTTCGTTTACTTCCAAAAGGATGATACTTGCTCTTTCTGGCATAGCAGGAACTTCTGCGCCAGACATACCAAAAGAAAAATAACCATGTTTATCCATAGGAGAAACTTCTGCATAAAATACATCTAAGCGAGGCATTACTTCACGCCAATATAAAGGCATTGTGCTGTAATGGTTTGGGATATAGTCATATAAACCTTCTTGAATTCCTTTTCTGCCTGGGCCGCTTGTAAACCAGGAAACATAATCATATTTTCCTTTTAAATCAGGGTCTAAAAAAGCAGAACCTGGTTTTACAGATAAAATTGCATGATGGTATACATTTTCTATTTCACCTTTTTTTGCTCTTTCACCAACTGCTGCAATTATGGAAGATGGTTCTCCTAAAGCGGTAGGACAAGCACAGATAAAACCAGATTTTACATGTTGTGCTACCCCTTCTGCAGTTGTTAATTTTTGTTGATATATTTCTTGAAAACGATTCATTTTTTGTTGCCTCCTTTAAAAAATAATTTACAGTTTTTTGAGATAAATTTTTAAAGTCTTTCTTTTGTAAAATTGGGGAAAATTTTACAATTTCATTTTATCAAAAATATGCCAAAAATACTAGTTTTTTTTCACTCATTTTTAAAAATAAGAAGTTCTTTGCATATTTCTTCTGTATTACGTTCTGGATTTAATGCAATCATATCTTCTATTGTGATAGTTTTACCATCATATATTTTTTTTACTACTTTAAGGTCAAAATTTTTTTCATAATAATATTTTGCCCAATCTATCCATTCTTCTGCATTTGTGCAAATATAACCAAGTAAAAAATCCTTTCCTCCATCTCTTTGTTCATAATCTGTATTTTCTAAATTTGCATTTTGCTTCCAACCATTTTCTTTTGCATCATACCACATACAAAAAGTCATTTCATATAATTTTTCTTTATCATCATTATAATTTTTAAAAAATTGCTTTGGTATATCTTGATATGTTTTTTGAAAAAAAGTTTCATCCCACTTATCAGCACCAAACTGATTCCATTCATCTTCATGGTCAAACCCTTTGATAAATACTCCAACTTCCTCAAACCAAATATCTAAGGTATCACCAGCACCATTATCAATAAAATATGCTTTTTTAGAAGGATGTTTGTTTACCAAACGTAGCCAAGCATCTTTTGGTGAAAGCATAATAATTTCTAGTATTGCCATAGTCTGTAAGGCGTGATAAAGTTCTTCTGGAGATAAATAAGTAGGTTTTATAGGAACAATATTCATAAAAAACTCCTTTCTTAAAAAAATTCTTTTACACCTTTTCCACCTAAATAATGAAATTTTTTACCTTGGTATCTATTTTCTGTTATCATTTCCTGCTCTATTTCATCTCTAATTTTCCACCAGCTTTGCCCCCAATTTGCAAATAGGGTATCTTCTTCTGGAGCTCTGCCTAATAATCTTTGTATCCAAATTTCTGGAGAAAGATATTCTAAAAATAATTTCACTCTTTCTTTATATTCTTCTACAGAGCAAATTTCAAACAATCCTTTGGTGTAATCTTCTGCCATTTTGGTACCTTTTTCAATATATAAGCTGTGCAATTTTACAAAATCATTTTTCATGACAGACACTAACTTTGCACTTTCTATAACATCAGCCTGATTATCATAAGGTAAATTTAAAATAATATGGGTACATAAATGAAAAGAAAATTGTTTAATTAATAAAGCAGCTTCAATATATTCTGCTAAAGTATGCCCTCTATTTATTTTTAAAAGACTGTGATAATTTGACGTTTGCAGTCCTAATTCTATGGTAATTTCCACATGATATTTTTGAGAAATCTCCTGCAATATTTCTAAATATTCTTTTCGAATACAATCTGGTCGAGTAGAAATAGCAAGTTCTACCACATCATTTTGGATTGCTTGTATCATGTAAGTTTGAAACTGCTGTAATGGTAAATAGGTATTGGTAAAACTTTGAAAGTAAGCAATAAATTTTTGTGCTTTATATCGCTCTGCAATATAATTTTTATTTTGTTTCAGTTGCTCCTCCACAGAAAAAGCGTCGGATTTTTGTTCTAATCCGGCGCCCTTTTCTCCGCAATAGGTACAACCAAAGCTGTTATTCCTGCGGTTTGGACAGGAAACAGGCAAATGTATAGGCAATTTATAAACTTTTTGTCCATAATGCTTTTTTAAATAAACAGCATATCGGTTATAGCAATCCATCATTTTAGGAAATCAGATAGCTTTTTAAGGCTTCTGGTAATTTATCTTTGTCACGGCTAATTGTCATAGTAAAATCAACATTTGCTTTTGCAGACAATTTTTCTAGCTCATTGATAAAAGCAAATAAATCATCATCTGTCATATATTTTATGATATTGTTCAAGCCATCAATATAAATTTTTTCAATATCTCCATCTTGGGATAAGATACCACAAATAAATCCAAAGAAAATTCTTTGGTCTTCAATCACAAAGCCTGTTGTATCCACAAAACGGATATTATAATGTAAATCATACATATGTCTGTTGTCATCATCAATAAAAACAATATGACCATCTGATAATTTTCCTGCTTCATTTGACATATCAATCAAACGTTTTGTTTTGCCTTCACCTTTTTCGCCTACAAGAATCTGTATCATTGTAATCTCCCCCTTTAACGTGGTTTCCTTTTATTTTAATCAGTATTATTTTCATTTATAGGGTTAAATATTCTCTAAAAAAAAGAAAAGTCCTTCTTTTTTTGTGCTTTTTTTTAAAGAATCCTATGTTTTATACAATAGTAACAAAAATGAAATAAAAATATTATATATTTTTTATTCAACTTAAAAAGATAAAAGTTGCTTTGTGTAAATTTACTTTTAGGTGTATAATAGAAAAAAGAAGGGAAACTATGTCTTTTAATAAAAAATACTTGCCGAAAGCAGATGTTGTTTTTACTGTTATGTTTTTAAATAAACAGCTATGCGAAAAAACCCTTGAGGCAGTTATGGGAGAACGGATTGAATTGATTGATATTGTTGCAGAATGTAAAAATGACTTGTGAAAAGCTGCATTAAATTCTGTTTATTTTGACATTAAGACCCAAGCAGTAGATGGTCGTATTATCACACTGGATTTACAAAGAGTTTATGCAAAAGAACGTACCCGCAATAGAACAATTTATTATGCTTGCTTCTTCCACCTTTGCATAATCAGCCTCTATTTCATTTCTAATAGAAATCATGCGATTCCTCCTTTCTATGATGTATTAGATTATATTATTTTTCTGCCTCGTCAATCCACTTTTTGACTTGTTCAATAATTTTTTTGTTTTTCCGCTTTACAATTTGATGTTTATAATATTGCTGTCCTATGCTTATGCCAATCGCCATGCCAAATAAAAGAAATGCTCCCATAATATATGCTCCTTTTTGCACTTATTGTATACATTTGTATCCATGCTATTCCTAGTGATTTTACTAAAAATATAATTTATGGAATACATCTATCTGCTTCATAACCTTGTTCTAATGCTTCTTCTTTACTATCAAAATAAATTCTATTTTTTTCTTGTGGTAAATCTTCGCAATCTGTGCTATGTAGTTTTTTACTATTTTTGTTTCCAATAAAAATATCATCTTCTTGTTCTGTATCTTTTATATTTTCTCTGCTTAATCCATTTTCTGCCCAAAGACCTCTGTTTTCCTTTTCTGCTTCTGCTTCAAAGGTCAAAAAAAGAGGATATAAAGTATTGTTAGGAGCATATTCATGAACATTTGCATAACCATCTAATACTACTTTTGCATTATACATTTTTTCTCGAATTTCGGTTTCATCTTTTGTATCTGTTGGTTTTTCTAGCCATACATAGCGTAAAAGTCTATCATATTTATCTTTATCTGAAATATCTTTGCTTAAATAAACGGTTTGCCCTTTGCTCAATATTTGTTTTGCATATTCACTTGCTTTTTGTCCATAGACTGTATTTTTTTCGGGGTCAGGATGAACGCTCTCTGGTGTATCAATGCCTACCATACGAATGGTATATCTTTCTCCGTCTAAATATACTTTTATAGTATCTCCATCCACAATACTGGCAATTTCTACTGTTTCAATGTCCTGCGGTTCTGTATTTTCCTCCTCCATCACAACATTTTCGGTACTTCCATCATCTATGGATATTTCTTCCATTATAATGTCACTACAAGCTGTTAAAATAGCACAACAAAATAAAATCAATATTCCTTTTTTCATATAGTTTCTCCTTTCAAACTATCTACCCAACAAAAAAACGGTACACCATACAGCATACCGTTTTTGTTATTTTTTCTTATTTCAATGTTACTGTTGCGCCAACTTCAGAAAGTTTTGTTTTAATTTCTTCTGCTTCTTCTTTAGAAACTTGTTCTTTCAAAACTTTAGGAGCGTTATCAACTACTTCTTTTGCTTCTTTCAAGCCAAGACCAGTTACTTCTCTAACAGCTTTGATAACTTTAATTTTTTCAGAACCAACTTCTGTTAATTCAACATCAAATTCTGTTTTTTCATCTCCACCTGCTGCACCGCCTGCTGCTGGACCTGCTGCTATCATAACACCTGCTGATGCAGATACACCAAATTTTTCCTCTGCTGCTTTTACTAAATCATTCAGTTCTAATACAGTCAATTCTTCTACTGCTGCAATAATTTCTTCGATTGATAATTTTGCCATGTTAAAGCACCTCCATAAATTTATCCTATTTTTACGATTTTTTGTATTTTATTTTTATTCTGCTGCTGCTTCTCCATCTTTTTCTGCAATTTGTTTGATAACACGTGCAAAAGAAGACATAGGAGATTTGAAGCTTCCCAAAAGTCTGGAAAGTAATACTTCTCTGGAAGGAATTTCAGCGATTGCTTTCATACCTTCTGCATCATAGGTAACGCCTTCTACTACACCAGCTTTAAATTCGATTACTTTTAAATCTTTTGCTGCTTTGCTCAAGATACCAGCGCCTGCGGTTGCATCTTCATAGCTAAAAGCAAAAGTGCTAGGACCTTCTAAATATGGCTCTAAGCCTTCAAAGTGTGTATCTTTAATTGCAAAACGTACCATTGTATTTTTATATACTTTATAGTCAACGCCAGCTTCTCTTAAACTTTTTCTGAGTGCTGTATCTTGTTCCACAGTTAAACCTCTTGCATCTACCATAACAACAGAAGAAGCTCTGCTGAGTTTTTCTTTAATTTCATCTACGATAACCTTTTTTTGTTCTATTTTTGCCATTGTCTACACCTCCTATAATCATTTTTATCTCAATTTGACTTTGTGTTCCCAAAGTCCTCAGGCTTAAAACAAATGAATATTTATAAATTACCTTCAACTATAATAATAGATGTATGCTTAAGCGCCTTTTTTACCCATGCAAGGAAATCCGTGAGTAATCCTTTTTTACCGTTACTAACACGGTTCAAATCCCGCTCTATTTCATCAATGATCCTATGCCAATCACTTTTTCCAATCCAATTACAAAAACACACGTCAAAAACCGGTTCTAATGTTCCATCAAAGATATCTTTGATAGGATATATTTTATTGAAGTAATCAAGCAAAAGTTCATAATCCTGTTTATAAATTCTTAACGGAGAAATATAGCAGTGCCATTCTTCCCACATTGGATTCCAGTCAGGCTCACCAGATATTTTTAGAGGATTAAATTCCAGACATATTTTTTCGCTTTTTGGCGCATTTAACCTTAATTCCACATATTCTTGACTTTTGTAATCATCTGGATTCAGCCATACCATATTTCTGAGATTTACCTCCATCATACTAAACAGAAATTTACATAATCTAACAGTAATATTTATTCAGTACATTCATCTGGGAACATGAAGTCGAATTGGGAGTAATTTTTTTACAAAAAAAACTCTTTGCACGCAAACAAAGAGAAGGTATTTTCCTCGGCAGGATTTACGCTAATGCACCTGCTGTCTGCGGCAATATTTTTTTCAACTGTTACAGTATACCATGTCCATTTTTTGTTGTCAACATTTTTTTACTTACTTTCTTGAAAGAAAGTAAGCAAAGAACTTTTGTGCAAAACTT
>CAJUKL010000028.1:0-1522 GCA_910587195.1 uncultured Clostridia bacterium
GCTGTGTGTTGGAGTTGAGTAGTTGTTGTGGTTGAACGACAACGCACCACCAGAGGTTAAAATTTAGAATCTGTTGCGTGTGCAAAAGGTAACGTTTTTTGTTCAACTTTTTTCAAAAAAGTGGGGGAAAGAAAGCTTAACAAAGAACTTTGTGCGAAATTGGTGTTTCGCAGCTGTGTGCTGAACTTGAACAATTATTACAGTTGAACGACAACATAACACCAGTAATTAAAATTTTATATTTATAAAAAAGCTGCATTTCCTTATTTTTTAAGCAAATGCAGCTTCTCTTTTATCTTTCTTTAATTTTTGTTACTTGGTTGCTGCTGTTGATTGTTAATTCTACTTTTATTTTGTCTTCTTTATTGTAATCTTCTAATTCATCTAAATCATCACAATTTCCAGCATTGATATCCACGCTGCTCTTACATTCATAGGTGTATTTACCAGAATCCAATTTTAATGTAACACTATCACTACCTACGCTGTAAAGCTCTCCTGTTACTTTTGATACATAACCTGTAACTTTTGTAACCTTATCACTCTTTACTGTAACATCTACATCTACTGTTTTATCATCATCTTCTACGGCAGTTTCTAAATCACCAATGCTATCAATTTCTTCCTCACCATCATCAATATCAAAATCGGTGTCGCTTGTTGTAGCATATGTTTTGCTACCAATTGTAAACTTTTTGCCACTTACACTTTTGACGGTACCGCTTCCACTTGTTTTACTACTGCTGCTAGAAGATTTTGATTTTACTTCCAATTTTTCAATATAATCATCATCATCTTCATCTATTTTCACTTCTGCCGTAAATTTATCATCTTTATCTGCGTCATTGATTTCATCAATGATTTTTTGCAAAGATTTGGAACTACCATTATATCTTGTCGTAACATCATCTTCTCTGATTCTGTATTCTGTACCATCATCAAAAGTAATTCTTGATTTTGTCAACTTTTTAATAGTGCCGGAATATTCATAGCTTTTTTCTTTTGTGGTTGCAACAATTTTTGTTACTTCTCCTCTGGAATCTAAAGTCAATTCTACTGTGATTTCTGTAATGTCTTTGTCCTCATATTTATCGATCAAATCTTTTAATTTTTTATCTTTATTGTTAATAATAATTTCTGCATCTCTTGCAATATAATGAAATTCTCCTTTTGTAATACGAATTTCATCTTTATTTAAGCTGGCAATTCTACCCTTCAATACTTCATTTTTTGTTTCTACTTTTGGTGGAGCCGTATTGATAACCATTTTGGTAACACGAGAACCATTATATGTAATGGTAACGCTTGTTCCTACTTTTACATCTTTAAAATTGCCTGCTGTGCCATCTTGATAAGTGGTAGGTACATTATTGTCCCCCATATATCCCATTACTTGTTTGCCATTAAAAAGTGCTATCATTACATTGGCACCTGTTACTTGCATTTGCTCTATTTGTGCTGTAAAAGTACCTGTTGTTGGCATATCAAGAACTGTGTTTGGTGTTGTGGTGCTTGGTGTTGT
>CAJUKL010000028.1:1622-29703 GCA_910587195.1 uncultured Clostridia bacterium
TTGGTGTTGTGGTGCTTGGTGTTGTAGTGCTTGGTGTTGTAGTGCTTGGTGTCGTGGTACTTGGTGTTGTGGTGCTTGGTGTTGTGGTACTTGGTGTTGTGGTACTTGGTGTTGTGGTGCTTGGTGTTGTCGTTTCTACTGGTTTTGTTACATTTTTAAGCACATCATTACTTTTTGTCATCATAACAGCCATTTCTGCACGGTTGATTTTATTTTTAGGATTAAAATTACCTAAATCATCACCAGAAAGAATACTTTTATCAGAAAGCAAAGCAATATATGCTACTTTATCTGCTGCAATACTACTGTTATCTTGAAATTTTGTTGTAGTGCTATTTGCTGAACTACTTTTATCTACTGCTGCAATAGCTTTTCCAATCATGCCAGCAACTTGTTCTCTGGTTGCCTGTACTGTTGTAGTGCCTGACATAAATGTTTTTACTTCTGCCTCTGTAATAACACCTGTTTCCAAGCAGTAAGAAACACTATTATAAGCCCATTCTGGAATATTTGCTGCTTTTAAAACAGTATTCCATTTTGTTACTAAATCTGTTTTATTTTCTAAATGATTGGTTGCTTTTAGTAAATTATAAACAAGCTGGGCAGTTTCGACCAAGGTAACAGGGTCTTTGGCACGGAATATCATATTGCCGTCAAGATTTTCGCCCACCATTAAACCATTATCTGCTACTTGATTAATATATGTTTCAACACCCGGCCATGGCACATTATTGATGTCAGAAAAGTTAGCACCAAAACTAACAGCAGTTGCAGAAAATGACATAGCACCTGCTAACAAAAAACTAATATATTTTTTCATGCTACTACCTCCTAAATCTAATATAAATTTAATATAAATTTAAATTTGTTTTTATTATAGCAGGCTTCTTAATCTTTGTCATTGTCAAATAGAGAAAAAAAGTTTTCAATTTTATTACAATTTTTAAAAACCTTCCCAAGTTATTTAGGAAAACTTTATCTTCCGCAAACGGAACAAAACAAATTTTTAACGGTTGGTGGTGCTTTGTTGTTCATCTAAAGTAACCATTCAACTCCCATACACAGCTGCGAAACGCCAGTTTCGCACAAAAGTTCTTTACTACCTTTCTTTCAAGAAAGGTAGTTATTTTTGTAAAAATATTGTTTGAAATAATTTTTTTCCAGATGGCGTTTTAAATACTTCATCATAAGTGGATTGTAGTTTTTCCGGTGGATATTTTTTTTCATGGCAGTTTACAATCAAATCTGCTTCTACCAGTATCTGGTATCCTAATGTGTCAATGTTATCATAAGTATGATGATGAGAAATAATATGACATACCTCATCTATGATGTTTTGTTCTAGTTTAAAAGGTAAAAGCATTTCTTTTGCTGCGGCTACGCCTTCTTGTTCTTGCAATTTTCCAGTACAATAACCATATTTTTGTTCGGCTGCCTTGATGCCAATATCATGTGTATAGCCTGCAATTTCTACAATAGATTGTATGGTTCTGTCTACTTTTTCCATTTCGCAAATTAACCTTCCAAAAGCATGTACTTTTATAAAATGTTGTATTCTTTTTGGGTCGCCAGCATAATATTGTATCATATTTTGACAAAGTTTGGATAACATAATATCTTTCTCCTATTCTACTAAAGCATTTTCTATCATCGTCATGTAATTTTCTAGTGTTTGAATTCCTTGTATTTGTTCCCCTATCATTTGCCCTTTGGAGTTGACAAAGATTGTGGTAGGGAGCCCTGCTAAATTTTGTACAATCCAGTTTGCTAATGTTTCATCTGTCATAATACTTATAAAATCAGCATTTGCTTCTTGTTTTGCTTGTAAGGCAATTTTTTCTGCTTCTGGCTGTGGCGTATCAATGACAACTTGTACAAATTGCACATTTGGGTGTTTTGTTACTAATTCTGTTTTTAACTGCTGCAATGTTGCGGTTTCGTTAATGTTGGGATAACAATAAGAACCCCAAAAATTAATTACGGTTAAATCTGCATTACCAAAAATAGAACTATCCACTGGTTCTCCCTCTAATGTGGTAGATGCAAAGGAAATTGTTCTTTTAATTTGGTCAATCGCTTCTGCAACAATGGTTTCATCAAAAGGATAGACGGAAATTGTCTGTTTTAAGGTTTGCATACTGTCAGAAAGAATATTGTATGCTTCTAAATCTTTCCCTTCTAAATAAATATCTCCTTGATATTCTGTTAGCATATAATAAACATACTCCTCTTGAGAAGCAACCTGCTCTTGCTTTTGATACAATGCAAACTCGTTTTTTATCTCCTCGCTTTCTAATTTATTTTGCTTAAAAACAATAATTTCACCAAATGGTTGCAAAATGTCCTCTATCGGCACAGTGCTAGAAACCGTGGATAATTCTTTCATGCCCTCATCTGTGACATAGTTATATTGTATTTTGGCATAAATATCTCCCTCTGTAGTAGTGTTGGTAATGGGGAGCATATTTGTTTGCTCGTAAGCAATCCATTCTTGTGGTGCTTCATATTGTAAGCCACATTTATCAAGTTGTACCGTACGGTCTGTCATTTCCGGAGCACTTTGCGATTGTGTTTTTTCTGCAGTGCAGGCAGAAAAGGAAAAGACAAATAACATAGCAATAAAAAATAAGAAATGTTTCTTTTTCATAAAATACCCCCTTTAATACTCTTTCGAAAAAGAAAAAACTTTATTTTGTTACACTTTTAAATTTATAATGTTCTAATTTATATATTTTAATGTTTTTTTAATTGGCTGTCAATTTCCTTTTAATTGCTATTTTTTATACTACAAAATAAATGAAGCAAAGGGAGGAATCTTTTGGATATGAAATATAAAAAGATAATTTTAGTATTTTTATTAATATTAGCAACAGGAACGGGTCTTGTTTGTGCAAGGGGGGTTTTTCGCTCAGAAAAAAAGCCACAGTTGAGATTACCTGATGTATCTATTGTGGAACAGGGGGATTTATCCAAAAGAGTAACTGCATCTGGAACAACGGTAGCTGCTGACCCGGTTTCTATCTTTATTGAACTTTCACAAGAAGTAGAAGAAGTATTTGCAGAAGTAGGTGACCAAGTAAACGAAGGAGAATTATTAGTAACATATGATATAGAAGACACACAAAGAGAATTAAATGATAAATTAGCAGATGCAAAAGTAACAGCAGAAAATGCACAAATTTCTTTAAATGAATTATATGAGCCAATCAATGAAACAGAATTATTAGAATTGCAAAGCCAAGTTGCCAGTGCAGAAAAAAATATAGAGGATATAAAAAGTCAAATAAACAATTATGACATTAAAATTTCACAGGCGCAGACAGATGCAGATAATGCGCAAAAAACAATGAATAATTATGTTGAACTGCTTAGCGTAGGTGGTGCAAGTCAGCAGGAATATGATGATGCAGAACAATCTTATCAAAGAGCTTTAGACAGCTTGACACAAGCCCAAAGTGATAAGGCATCCGCAGAATTGTCTTTACAAACAGCAGAATTATCCTTAGAAAAAGCAAAATTAAATTTGGAAGATGGAAAAAATAAAGTAAATAGTAGCACGACACAAAATTCTATTAAAAAACAACAAAATACCTTGGAAACAGCACAAAGAAATGTATCTAGTATTCAGTACAATATTAATAAATTAACTTCTGCAACCTATAGCCCCATTAGCGGAACGATTATAGAATCCAATGCAGTAGAAGGGCAGATGCTGACAGATAGCACTGTTATGATGAAAATTGCTGATTTAAGTAATTTAGATGTAGAAGCGCAAGTTTCTGAATATGATATTGCACAAATACAAGTGGGTCAAAAAGTAGAAATGACAAATGATGGAATTGAAGGAAAAATTTATACAGGAACTGTGACAAAAATTGAACCTACTGCATCAAGTCAGTCCACCATGAGCGGAACAGAAACGGTCGTACCAATTGTAATACATATGGATAATCCAGATGCGTTAATGAAACCAGGTTTTTCACTGGATTTAGAAATTATTGTAGAAGATTTGTCTGATGTCACATATGTTCCACTTTCAGCCGTAGGAAAAGAAAAAGATGATAGTTATTATGTATATAAAGTTGACGAAAATGATGTATTACAAAAGACAACTGTAACTTTAGGAAGTGCAAATGATACAAGTGCGGTTATAGAAAGTGGTATTTCTGTAGGAGAAAAAGTAGTAACAAGTCCAACAGAAAGCATGATAGATGGCGCAAATTTAACCGATTTTGCAGTAACGATAGAGCAAAAGCAAAATGATGATTCTATATTGGATAATATGGGTATGCCAGGTGGAAATCAAGGTGGTGGTATGCCAGGTGGTCAAGGTGGCCCTCCTAGTGATGGTAGTATGCGTGGTGGTGGCCCAAGATAAAGCCAAAACAAAATGCAAGATAGGAGGAATCATATGGAAATCTTAAGACTAGAACATATTAGAAAAGAATACAATCAAAGCGAATTGTCTGTCGTTGCTTTACATGATATTAATTTACAAGTAAATGAAGGAGAATTTTTGTCCATTATGGGCACAAGTGGGTCTGGAAAATCTACAATGCTCAATATATTAGGCTGCTTAGATAGTCCTACAAGTGGTAGCTATTATTTAGATGGAGAAGATGTTGCAAAATTTAAAGATGAAAAATTAGCAGAAATTAGAAATAAAAAAATAGGTTTTGTTTTTCAGTCTTTTAACTTGCTTCCAAAACTTTCTTCCTTGGAAAATGTAGAATTACCTATGGTATATGCAGGTGTTTCTAAAAAAATAAGGCACCAAAAAGCAATGATTGCATTGGAAAAAGTTGGACTAGGAAAACGTGTCAAACATAAACCCAATGAACTTTCTGGAGGACAAAGACAAAGAGTTGCCATTGCTAGAGCATTGGTCAATGCGCCTTCCATTTTAATGGCAGATGAACCAACTGGAAATTTAGACAGCCGTTCTACTGTCGAAATTATGGAAATTTTTCAAAAACTAAATGATGATGGTACAACGATTGTTATGGTAACACATGAACCAGATGTTGCACAATATACAAAGAGAATTGCATTATTTAAAGATGGTAGTATTATCAAAGATGAACAAGTAAAAAATAGAACACTTGCAGGGGGGAGTGCAGTATGAGTTTAGGAGAATGTGCAAAATCTGCTTTCCGCAATGTTTTTTCCAACAAAATGAGAACATTTTTAACTATGTTAGGCATTATTATTGGAATTAGTTCTGTGATTGCTATTGTTTCTATTGGAAACGGCAGTCAAGCTGCCATAGAAAAAGAATTTGAGTCTTTTGGTACAGGCAGCTTGACTATTAGTTTAACCGGCTATAACAATATTGAAACAAGGGATTTGCTTACGATGGATGATTATGATATGCTAAAGGAAATAAAAGGTGTTCGTTATGTCAATCCTACCTATAGTGGAAGAAACACCTATATTAAATTACTTGACCCACAAGAAACAAAATCTGCTTCTGTATCTGGCGTGACAGCAGACGCACAATATATTGATAATCCTACTATGCTATATGGAAGGTATATTTCTCAAAATGATGTTGACATGAAAACCAATGTTGCTGTTATCAATGATACAACAGCATTAAAAGTGTTTGGATATTGTAATGCCTCTATTTTGGGAGAAAAGATAAAATTAAAAACATGGAAAGGAACTGGAAAATATACAGTAATAGGGATTATGGAAAATACAAACGCTTCTACAGAAACAGCTTATAGCGATGAGTTTCCCGAAACAGTGCTATTACCCATTTCCACAGCAATCCGTTTATATAACAATAAAAATTTAAGTGGTTTTTCTGTTTTGATAGAGGATTTAGAGCAAACAGAAATGATGAAAGAAAAAATTACAGTAGCTTTGGAACAATTTCATAAAAATGAGGATAAATATTATATTCAAGATTCTTCTGAAATGGTAGATTCTATCAACTCTATTTTATCTTATGTGACTTTATTTATTAGTTTTGTAGCAGGAATTTCTCTTTTGGTGGGAGGAATTGGTGTTATGAACATTATGATGGTAACAGTGACAGAAAGAACAAGAGAAATTGGAATTCGAAAATCCATTGGTGCAAAAAATAAAGATATTAAAATACAATTTATGACAGAAGCGGTAATATTAACAGGAATGGGAGGTGTAGCAGGTTTAGTATTGGGTGTGGGCTTTGCAGTTTTGATAGGTCATTTTGCAGGCATTACGCCTGTGCTATCTGTGGGAGCTGTAGCAATGGCAGTCGGGATTTCTATGGGAATTGGCATTATTTTTGGCGTTACACCAGCAAATAAAGCAGCAAGATTAGACCCAATCGAAGCATTACGATTTGAATAACTTAATATAAGGGGGAACGTTCCTATGGAGGCAAAAAAAATATTATTAATTGAAGATGAAGTGAAATTAGCAAGATTTGTAGAATTAGAATTAAAATATGAAGGTTATGATGTTACAGTTATCCATGATGGCAGAGAAGGACTTGAAACCTTTTCTAATGGAGAATTCGATATGATATTATTAGATTTAATGCTGCCCGGATTAAGTGGTATCGAAATTTGCAGAAGAATTAGAAAAACATCTTCTGTACCAATTATTATGTTGACAGCAAAAGATGAAGTTATGGATAAGGTAGCAGGTTTGGACAGCGGTGCAGATGATTATTTAACAAAACCTTTTGCGATTGAAGAATTATTAGCACGTATGCGGGTTGCTTTTAAACATTGTAGTAATAACCAAGAGGATGCACAAAAAAAGATTTTAACAGTCAATCATCTTTCCATCAATGTGGAAAAACGTATGGTAACAGTTAAGGATACAGAGGTAGAACTGACCAAAAAAGAATTTGAATTGCTTTTATATTTGGTTCAAAATAAAAATATTGTCTTGACAAGAGAACAAATTTTAAATCAAGTTTGGGGATATAGCTATATTGGAGAAACAAATGTAGTAGATGTTTATATTCGTTATTTACGCTCAAAAGTGGATGAGGCATTTGGTGAAAAATTTATACACACCATACGAGGAGTAGGATACTATGTTAAAGAGGAGTAAAAGACTTTTTTCTAGTTTAACCATTGCGCATAAAATTACGGTGTTATATGGAGGCATTTTTTCTTTAGCGTTGTTAATTATCAGCTTTTTTGTTTTAGTAAATGTAACGGTTATTGTACAAAACAATGTTAGAATGGAGATTGTAAAAATAGTAGAAAATATTGATGAATATATTAAAAATGGTGGCACTATGTCCCAAGAAGCACTGGAAACGCTTTTAGAAAATAAATATGTTGAAGTCAATATTGTGGATACCAAAAAAAACAAAGTATATAAAAATTCTGTGGGAGAGCTTCCTTTTTTTGTAAGGAAAATCCCCCCAGAACAAGCATATAACAAATTTGAACCTTGGAAAAATAATAATTTTCAGTCTGAGGAACTGGAAGAAAGAGGATTTAAGGTAAGCCTGACAAAAGGGTTTCATGTTGGAGAAAAAGAATATTTTATTTCTGGTCGAGATGGAAAGGAATTTGTTTTAATAGAAAAAGAAATTAAATTTAACGAAGATTGTTATTTAGTGCAGGCATTTAAAATGATACCAGATAATAGTTACTATGTGCAATCTTTTGGATTAAGACTGTTTTTAATTGATATATTTTGCATTTTTTTATCTTTTTTAATTGGAAAATATATTAGTAAAAGAATGTTAAAGCCGGTGGAAGAAATACAACAAACAGCAGAACGGATTAGCATAGAAGATTTAAGCCAAAGAATTGATACAAGTGGGCCAGATGATGAGATGAAAGAATTAGCAGAAACATTTAATTCAATGTTTTCCCGCTTAGAGGCTTCTTTTCAAAAACAAAATCAGTTTGTTTCTGATGCTTCCCATGAATTAAGGACACCCATTTCTGTCATACAAGGTTATGCAAATTTAATTAACCGTTGGGGAAAAAGTGACCCTACTGTTTTAGAGGAATCCATACAATCTATTTTGGCAGAAACAGAGCATATGAGCCAACTGATAAAAAAACTTCTTTTTTTAGCAAAAAGTGACCAAAACCGTATTCCCATTCAAAAAGAACAATTTAACTTAAATGAATTAGTAAAAGATATTGTGAAGGAAATGAGTGTTGCAAAAGAAAAAAGAAATACTGTGATAGAAGAACAAAAAGAAGTTGAAATTTATGCAGATAATAGCATGGTAAAGCAGCTTTTATGGATACATTGTGAAAATGCCTTAAAATATACCAAAAAAGAAAGTACCATTACATTTCGTATTTATGAACAAGATGGATATGGTTGTGTTGATATACAAGACAATGGTACAGGTATGGCGCAAGAAGATGTGACAAGAATCTTTGACCGTTTTTATAGAGCAGATAAATCAAGGAATAAAGAGATTCCCGGTACAGGGCTAGGACTTTCCATTGCAAAGTGGATTGCAGAAAGCAATGATGGTAAAATTTCAGTAGAAAGTGAATTAGGACAAGGAACAACATTTCATAATAAATTTCCTTTGGAAAAAAAGAATCGAAAAAAAGGAAAGGATTGAATGACAATGAAAAAAAGAGGAATTGTGTTATTGCTTGCAATGTTAGCAAATAGCATTACAGTATTTGGTCAGTCTATTTCTTTGACAGAATTAGAAATACCTGTAAAAACAGATGCTGTTGTATTAACATTGGAGGAAGCAACTCAAAAAGCATTAGCCCATAGTACAACATTAAAAAATAGCAATATGGATTTGCAAATTAGTGAGCAAAAATTGGAAAGTGAAGAAAAAAATATAGCAGGTGGGCATACTTTTCAACAGCTTTTAAATTATATTAAGCAAAATGCCAATTATACTACCTCGAAATTAAGCCAAGAAGTTGCACAGGAAGGCGTAAAATTTTCTTTAAAACAGGTTTATATTGAGATTATAAACAAAGAAAGAGAAATTGCTTTTACAAAACAAAGCATAAAAAATACAGAAAAAGAATTACTGATTGCAAAAACAAAAGTAAAATTAGGCTTGATTTCAGAACAGGAGTGGAATAATCAAGAATTAAACTATCAAAAAACAATAACTAATGTGCAGCAACAAGAGATAGCTGTAAAAAATGCATATCAATCTCTTGCACAACTCATTAACATGGATACTGAAAATTATCAGTTAACTTTAGAACCTGTATATGAACCTTTGACTTTAGAAATGACATTAGATACTTATATAAAAGGAAAAATCAATACAGACCCTAACATTAAGCAAAAACAAATTAGTTTAGAAACAGCAGAGTCAGAAGCAAAATTTACACACGCAACGGTACCAGAAACAACAACAGCCGATGAAGAAGCAGATAATAGTGTTGCAAAAGCAGAATTATCTTTAGCAGATGAAAAACAAAATTTAAAAACAAAAATAGAAAATTGTTATGATACTATTCTAAATTTAGAAGCAAATTATCAGCAAAATTTGAAAGAATTAGAAACTTTAAAAAAGCAGTTGCTTATTACGCAAAAAAAATATGAGTTAAAACAAAATACAGAATTAGATGTCTTAAAAGCAAAACAAAGTATTGCGGAAAAAGAAAGCGAGATAATAGGACAAATTTATGAACATATGCTTTTAATGGAACAATTTGAAAATCCATACCTTTCCTAAAAGAAAGGTAGCAAAGAATTTTTAAAAAATTTTTGTCTATAGCATGGTAACTACATTTTTCTCTGAAAAATGGGTATTCTAAAAAACCAAAAAATCTGTAACACCTTATCAGGAAAACGAAGTTTTCCATAAAAGTTTTGTCCAACTTTTTCAAAAGTTGGTGGAATTTGAGGCAACGCCTCAAGGTTTTAGTAAAAGAATATTGTTTTATTTGCGGACGCTGTCCGCACCTGCAAACTTTCTTGAAAGAAAGTTTGACAAAGAACTTTATCTTTTACAAACGCAATGCTATCGTTATTTAGAGAGAAAAGCTCTCAATATTTTAAATGTGCGTTTAGCCACTCCCATTACAACAATAGCATTGACAAAATAAAAAAAGAAGATTATAATAAAGAAAAGTTGCTAGGGGTGCCAATGTAGTGTTGGCTGAGAACAAAAGCGTAATTTTGTACCCTTAAACCTGAACTAGGTAATGCTAGCGGAGGGAAGCCGGTTTAGTGCATAAAGCATAGCAAAGAATAATTGCTATGCTTTCTTTTTTTGAATTTCTTTTTTTTAACCATGGTGTTCCGTTATCATCATCTAAAGTTTTTGTTCCACTTCAATGTGCAGTCGTCAAAATTCTTTGTTAAAGGAGATGACGTATATGAAAACAAAAAAATTAACAGTATCAGCATTACTTATTGCAATCGGTGCTTTAGCGGGACAACTTATATATATCCCTATAGGAGCATCAAAGTGCTTTCCAGTGCAGCACACTATAAATGTACTTTCGGCTGTATTATTAGGTCCTTATTATGGTGTAGCAAATGCCTTTTGTATTTCGCTCTTAAGAAATTTTATGGGTACTGGTTCTTTGATGGCATTTCCGGGCAGCATGGTAGGTGCACTATTAGCAGGACAAATGTATCGCTTAACCCAAAATAATTATGTTACAGCAGCAGGTGAAGTGTTTGGGACTGGAATATTAGGCGGATTTTTAGCGGTACCGATTGCAACTTTTTTAATGGGAAATGCAGTAGGCGCATTTGCTTATGTTGTGCCATTTTTAATTAGCACCACAGGTGGCAGCGTGATTGCAGTTATAATATTGCAATCAAAAGCATTTGTAAAAACGGCAAAAAAAATAATAGAAGAATAAGGAGATTTTATCATGAAACATGTTTTGACGATTGCTGGAAGTGATAGTTGTGGAGGAGCAGGAATACAGGCAGATATTAAAACATTTTCTGCACTGGGAACGTATGGCATGAGTGTTATTACAGCTGTTACTGTACAAAATACGCAAGGTGTTTTTGGTTGTCAGGATATTACACCCGATATAATTGCGGGGCAAATTGACGCTATTTTTACAGATATTGAAGTACATGCAGTAAAAATAGGTATGGTTTCCCAAATCGAAACCATAAAAATAATTGCACAAAAATTAAAACAATATCAAGCAAAAAATATAGTGCTAGACCCTGTTATGATTTCTAAAAGCGGCTTTGATTTAATGCAAAAAAATGCAAAAGAAACTTTAATAAAAGAGTTACTTCCACTTGCTTTTGTGGTAACACCTAATTTACCAGAAGCAGAAGTAATTACTGGTCTTTCTATTCAAAATTTAGAGGACATGGAAAAAGCAGCAAAAATTATTTATGATATGGGCGCAAAAAATATTTTGATAAAAGGTGGTCATTTGGAGCATGATGCAACCGATATATTATTTGATGGAAAAAATTATATTCACCTAAAAGAAAAAAGAATTCAAACAAAAAATACACATGGCACTGGTTGTACCTTATCCTCAGCGATTGCAGCAAATCTTGCAAAAGATAAAACCGTACAGCAGGCAGTAGAAAATGCGAAAGAATATATTACTGGTGCGATTGAACATTCTCTTGCTATTGGAAAAGGTGTTGGTCCAACAAATCATTTTTATGCTTTATTTTCTTAAAATATTGATTTTATAAGGAAAAACTTCAATAAAGTTTTTTGCAAATGGAAAGGAGCAGTAACATAACTGCCCCTTTTATATTTTAGTCTTCTTTTAATCCCATAAGAGCGTCTGCAAACAAACGTGCATCCATTAATTTTGGTTCGCCCTCAATCACTGGTTTAAATTCCATTTGGTCAAGAATGTCTTTTTGAAGGTCAATGCCAGGTGCAATTTCTGTCAAATGCAAACCATCTGCTTTTAATTCAAATACACATCTTTCTGTGATATACATTACTTTTTGACCATTTTGTAAAGCAATATCACCATTAAATGTTACCTGACCAACTTGTTTAATAAATTTTTTCTGTTTTCCTTCTTGTTCAATCACAACTTTACCATCTACTACTTTCACTTTTAAGCCACCTGCTGTAAATGTTCCACAGAAAAATACTTTAGGGGAGTTTTGTGTAATATTGATAAAGCCGCCACAGCCTGCAATTTTAGGGCCAAATCTGGAAACATTAATATTTCCTTTTTCGTCACATTCTGCAAGACCTAAGTATGCAAAGTCAAGACCGCCACCATCATAGAAGTCAAATTGATAAGCATGTTCAATCAATGCATCTGCATTTCTTGTAGAACCAAATTGTGCGCCACCTTGAGGAACGCCACCAATCGCACCACTTTCTGCTGTCAATGTCATGTAATCGCCAATGCCTTCTTCACTTGCTACAGAAGCAACATATTCAGGAGCACCAACGCCCAAGTTTACAACAACATCTTTTTCTAGTTCCAGAACGCCACGTCTACCAATAATTTTCTTTGCACTTAAAGGCAATGGAGCAGGTGCAACATCTGGAGCTCTTTTTTCTCCAGAAAGAGTTGGGTCATAATCCCAGTCAAGAGATTGTTGATGGTCAGCAGGGTCAGCTACCACAACATAGTCAACATAAATACCAGGGATTCTAACATTACGAGGGTCTAATGTACCATTTTTAACAATTCTTTCTACCTGCACTACTACAATACCTTTTCCAGCGGAATTTTTGGTAGCTTGTGCAACAGAAGTAGCCTCCAATGGAGCAACTTCTTTTTCTAATGTAATGTTACCACTTTCATCAGCATAAGTACCTCTAATAAATGCAACATTAATAGGGAAAGAAGGATAGAAAAGGTAATCTTCACCTTCAAAGTTTACCAATTTTACAATATCTTCTTTTGTCATATCATTTACTTTACCGCCGCCATTTCTAGGGTCGATAAAAGTACCCATACCAATTTTTGTAAGGATACCAGGTCTATGTCCAGCAATTTCTCTAAATAACTGAACTAAAGCACCTTGAGAAACATTATATGCTTCCATTTCATTGTTTAAAGCCATTTTTCCAAGTGCAGGAACAGTTGCCCAGTGACCAGCAATAAATCTTTTTAAAAGACCTTTGTGCGCATAATGTTCGCCGCCTCTGCCATCTCTGTTACCTTGAGAGCCTGCATAAATATAGGTAATATTGCTTGGGTGACCTGTTTCAAGGAATCTTTTTTCAACTGCTTTATTTAACGCTTCTGGAATAGAACTGCCAACAAAACCGCTTGTGGTTAAGGTATCGCCATCTTCAACTAAGTTTGCTGCTTCTGCTGCGGTGATAATTTTCACTTTTCTCATAAACAAAAAGCCTCCTATATTAAAATAATGATGGGGACAACTCCAAGAGCTGTCCCCTATAAAAATATTACATATTTTCTACAAAGCTCTGTACTCTTGTTCTAACTTGTTCAAATGCAGTCGCTTCTTGGTCAACTTCAATCATGAGGCTCTTAATGCCTTTTTCTTCAAATTGTCTATAATATACTGGATAATCCCATTCTTCTGGGTCACAGAATTTCATCATACAAACGATAACTGCATCTGCTTCTGTTTGAGCAACCATATCCATAAGCATTTTGCCACGGATTTTCTTTGTATCTGTTGCTACAGAACAGCCATAGAATTGCTGCCATTGTTTTGCCAATCTGTAAAGAGGGCCTTCTTCACCATCAATAACATCTGTACGAATTTGTCTGGATTCTTGTGCCAAATCGTCAGCAACGATAGCAACGCCAAATTCTTTAAAGATGTCAAGCAATTCGTTAGGTTCTGCCATAATACCTGTAAGGATAACTTTTTTGCCATCCCAAGGTTTTACTTCAGATTTTTTGATTTCGTCAATCAATTCTCTTACCAATGCTGTGTGTTTGGATTTTTCCATAAACATTCTGGATTTAAATACAGCATGACGAGCAACAGGGTCAACCACTTGAGGGTAGTCTGCTGCAACTTTTACAAACTCTCTCATTACTGCTCTATTTTCGTTGTAAACTTTGATAGAGTCTTCAATAGCGGAGTTTGTGATTGTAGCGCCAACAACTTTTTCCAATTTTGTTTTAATCAATTTATATTCTTCTACTAAGAATTTATTTGCAGCTTCCAGAGGTCTGTTTTGTGGGTGTGTAAACACGATAGTTGGTGATGTGCCTTTCCATTTTTGGCTTAAGCATTTCAATGTGTCACAAGGAACAGAAATCAAAACTGCTGCTAAATCATCATAAGCGCCTTCACATTGTAATTCCATAATTTGCTGCATAATAGAGCAAGCAAATGGAGGTAAATATGTACGTGCTTTTGCAATTTGTTTTTGTCCGCCCCAAATACCCATAGGAAGGTAACCTGTAGCGTGAACTAATTCTTCTGGTGCATATAAAGGCATGATACCAATAGCGCCTTTTCCTGTTTCAGCTTTAAAATCATCCATTGCTTTTTTTGGATTTGCTGCAACGTCTGCTAATTGTTTTAAAATATCTTCAACTCTACTCATTATTTTTCTCCCCCTTATTCTGCTGCTGCTAAATTAGCTTCCATCATTTCAGCCAGAGCTTGAACACGTGTATCGAACTGTGCTGGTGCAAAGTTACGAGGGTCTGTCTGGTCGCCGTCAAAGCTTACATATGGCAGACCTGTTTTTTCTTTGATAATTTCAGCAGTTTCTACGTTCAAGAAACTCATTAATTTACAGCTTCTGTTCAAGTGGTAAACAATACCATCACATTTTCCGCCATTTACAATGTTAAGAAGAACGTTAACTTTGTTTTCAAGGCAAGTATTGATGTAAATTCTTGTATAAGCTTCTGCCATAGAATGAAGGGAATCATCATGTGCATCATAATGTAAATCCCAAAGTCCTGGATAAGCAGAACCTGTCATAATGCTGCCAAGGGATTTCAAAGATTTGAATGTGTGTCCCAAGTATGGCCATACAGCGATACCTTCCCATGTTACACGAGTTTTTTCTGCACCTTTAAATGCATAGATACCAGCTTCAAGGTTTGCTTCCAATTCGTCAGCAAATTTTTTGAAAGTGATTTCAGCATAATCCAAGCTTCTACAAGCAACGATTAATGCCATGTAGTTAAATAAATCGAAGCAGTTCAATGGAGATGGTTTATAAGAAGACATTTTTGCGATTCTGTTCCATTGATATACAGAACGTTGTGTTTGGTCTTTTACTTCTTGGAATTTTTTGTAATCAAAAGGTCTACCACAAATAACTTCCAACTGAGAAATTGCATTTCTGAACTGGTCAGCAATATAAGCTTTTGCATATTCAGGAATAGGCATTGTGTGGTTAAATGGCACGTCAATTACGATACAAGGAATATCCAATTCCACTGCAAGGTTTTCATACCATTTTAACAATGTATTACAAATGTTGTTACATGTGATAACTAAGTCAGGCAGTGGCACTTTTGCTGCTGGAGAGTTAGCGAGTACTTCAGGTGTTTTACCTGTCATAGCTTGTTCTTTTAACAGTTCCATATAGCCCATGTTTACACGACCATAAGAACAGCAGTCAATAGAATAACCTTTTCTGTCTGCAACTTCTAACATATCCAAAGCGCCTTTTTTTGCGCCGATACCAGCTGCGTGTGTTTCAGGATAAATCATAGCAATTCCCATTGTTACACAGAATTCTGGTGGAGCTACAGAAGCAGACCAACAAACCAAGTCGCCTCTTGCTTTTGCATCTCTTGCATCCTGATCAGCTTTTGCCTGATAGTATGCCAACAATTCTTTTGCTTTCATGCCTTCTGTTGTTATACTCATTCTAATCCCTCTTTCTTCAATTTTTTTGCTTTTTTGCTTCTTCGTATGCGAACAAAGCCGCACCGAGAGCGCCTGTTGTTTGTGGATTTGGCGCCACAATAACTTCCTTTTTTAATTCTCTTGCAACTGCCCGTACAACGCCGGCATTTTTTGCAACACCACCCGTCATAACAACGGCATCTTCCAAGCCGCCCCTGTAGGCAAGACCGCACGCCTTACTAGCGACAGATTGGTGTACACCTTTGATGATGCTGTTTTTATCAACACCTTTTGAGAGCTGAGAAATTACCTCAGACTCTGCAAACACTGTACAGGTGCTGCTGATAGAAGCCGCCTGTTCTGCTTTTGCATCACATTCAGCCATATCGTCAATTGTTGTTTCCAGAACCCTTGCCATAACATCAAGGAATCTGCCTGTGCCTGCTGCACATTTATCATTCATAAAAAACTGCTTAACACCACCTCTGTTATCTAAGCGAATTGCTTTGGCATCTTGTCCGCCAATGTCAATAATGGTGCGTGCAGTAGGTACCAAATGAAATATACCTTTTGCATGACAACTGATTTCACTAATTTGTTTGTCAGCATCTTCAAATGCAAAACGACCATAACCCGTTGCAACTAATTTTGTAATATCGGCTCTTGTCAAACCACTTTTTTCATAAGCCTGTTCCAAAGCTCTTTGTGGACCAGAGGAACCCGTACCAACTTGAACCACTTCGGCAGCAACGATACGTTCCCCATCTTCCAAGATAACAACTTTAGAAGAAGCAGAGCCAACATCAACCCCCATTGTATACATGAAATGACCTCCTTAAAAACTGTATGCAGTTTTTATTATTTATGTTTTTTTGCTTTTGTATGCACTGTTGTCATTTTTACTGACACTCCCATGCCTAAAGGTATGGGGTTCTTAATTACATAAACTTCTAAATATACTCGAAAGCATATAAAACTAATCTATTTCATTAAGACTTTCACTACCAAAGATACCATTGTATCCATTAACGATAGTATAAGGCTCGCGTCAAAACCTTTTATTTTCATAGCTTTCATCCCACCCCTAAAGGAGTGGGCTTTTCGCATTTAGCTTGTAAAATGCAATAGAAAATACTTATATTTTACAATATAAGCACAATAAAATTACCAATGATAAAGGGAAAAAACATTTTTTCTTTATCACTTTCGTTCATTATACCATCTTTAATTCTCAAATGCAACTAATATTGTTAAAAATTTATTTTAATTTTGCATTTTTTTTTATAAAAAATCTATATTATTTTTCTATGATTTATTTTCTTACACTTTATGGAAAAAAATAGGACTGTTTTCCAATCTTTTTCAGGATTCTAATTTTGTTCATATTGTATTTTTATAAAAAAAATTATTCTAATTTTTTAGCAATTCTGTAGTTTAAATTTTTATAAAATAGAAAATTTTTTTCTCTATTGTTACAAATCTATCTTTTTTCCATTTTCAAAATATTTTTCATTCTCTTTGTTAATAATTCTCCAACTTACTTTCTTGAAAGAAAGTAAGCAAAGAACTTTTGTGCAAAACTTCGTTTTGCTACTGTGTGTTCAACTTGAATAGCTACTTTAGCTGAACGACAAGGGAGCACCAACGACCAAAATTTAGAATCTATTCGGTTTCAGGCTTTTTTCCTTATCTTGTCAATACTTCAACACCATTTTCTGTAATAGCAACTGTATACTCCCATTGTGCAGATAAAGAACCATCTTCTGTATAAATTGTCCAACCATTATCTTCATCTTGATATACCTGTCTTTTTCCAGCATTTATCATAGGCTCTATTGTAAAAACCATGCCTGGCACTAAAAGCATACCTGTATCTTTTTTTCCAACATGGCAAACATAGGGCTCCTCATGAAAAGCTAATCCTACACCATGCCCACCAATTTCCTCCACAACAGCATAGCCATTTTGTTTTGCAAGCGTATTTACAGCTTCTCCAACATCACCTAAATATCCCCATGCTTTTACAGCCGCTAATCCTGCATCTAAACATTCTTTTGTAACATCTACTAATTTTTTTGCTTCTTCGGAAACTTCGCCAATGCAAAACATACGTGAAGCGTCTGCATAATATCCATTTAAAATAGTTGTCACATCTACATTAATAATATCGCCATTTTGTAAGATTCTATTTTTGTCTGGAATCCCATGGCAAACCTCATCATTGATAGAAGTACAAACACTTTTCGGAAATCCTTTATAATGGAAAGGGGCAGGAATTCCACCATGTTTTATAGTATATTCATGCACTAACAAATTTATTTCTTCCGTATTCATACCTTCTTTTATGTGTTCTGCCACCAAATCTAATACCGCCGTATTTAACTTTCCCGCTTCCCGAATCCCTTCTATTTGTTCCGGATTTTTAATAATCTTATGAGGTGGCACTAATATTCCATCTTTTTTCATTCTTTCTAACTTTTCATCAAATGCCAGATGGCATACTTTATATTTTTTATGGCTCCCACACCAACATGGGTCATTTCTTCCTGTTTTCATTATATTTCCTCCTTCTTTTTTTCCTATCATACCACAACTTAGTAATAAAATCCAAAAAAATTTACAAAAACTCGGTATTTATGTTATACTATATACAAAAAGGAAGTGAAACTATGGATAACATTATTATAACCATTGGCAGGCAATATGGCAGCGGTGGCAGAATGATTGGTCAAAAACTTGCAAAAGATTTAAACATTCCTTGTTATGACAAAGAATTGTTAACGATTGCAGCAAAAGAAAGTGGTTTTTCTGAAGAAATCTTCAAAACAATGGATGAAAAACCTACAGGCAGCTTTTTATATTCTCTTGTTTCTGGCACTTATGGCACAAATCATCTTCCACTGAATCACAAGCTCTTTTTAGCACAATTTGATGCAATTCGTAGTATTGCAGAAAAGGGTTCCTGTGTTATTGTGGGTCGTTGTGCGGATTATGCTTTGGAAGATTATCCTGTAAAATGCATTAATGTATTTATTCATGCAGATTTACAGGACAGGGTAACACGTGCCATTGAAGAATATGGCATTTCTCCAGATAAAGCAGAGGAAACAGTACAAAGAACAGATAAACAGCGTGCAAGTTATTATAATTTTTATTCTGATAAAAAATGGGGCGTTGTAGACCATTATGATATTACATTAGATAGTAGTAAATTAGGAATTGATAACACAGTAGAGATGATAAAACATTTTATTTCGTTAAATCAATAAAAAAAACCCCTTGCAAAAATGCAAGGGGGATTTTTCTGTTACACCGTTTGGACACAAATTTCTAATTTTTATTATCAGCAGATTACTGAGCAGCTTTTTCAGCTTTTGCTTTTCTGATAGCTTCTGCTAATTTAGGAAGGATAACTTTTACGTCACCAACAATACCTAAATCGGAAACATCAAAGATTGCTGCTGTATCATTCTTGTTAATGGAGATAACAAGTTCAGAACCTTCCATACCAGCAACGTGCTGAATTGCGCCGGAAATACCGCAAGCAAGATATAAGTCAGGTCTAACTGTTTTACCTGTTTGACCAACTTGACGGTCTTTTTCAATCCAACCAGCGTCAACACAAGCTCTGGAAGAACCAACTTCTGCACCAAGTGCATCTGCAACATCTCTTACTAAATCGAAGCCTTCTGGGCCACCGATACCACGACCACCAGAAACAATCAATTTTGCTTCTGTCAAGTCGATAGATTTCTTTTCTGCTTTTACAACTTCCATAATTTCAACATTCATGTCAGCATCTGCAAAAGCAACATTCAATTTAATTACTTCGCCTTTTCTGCTTTCGTCTTTTGTGATTCTTTTCATAACACCAGGACGAACAGTAGCCATTTGAGGTTTTGTTCTTGGGCACATCAAAGTAGCCATCAAGTTACCACCAAATGCAGGACGTGTCATTAATAATGCTCTTGTAGGGTCTTCACAGCCCATAGATTTTTCTTTTTCAAATTCTTCTTCGGTTTTAGCCATTCTTAAACCAGTACAGTCAGCAACAAGTCCTGTTCTAACGCGGCTAGCCAATCTAGGAGCAACGTCACGACCAATAGAGGAAGCGCCAAAAAGCATAATTTCAGGGTCGTATTCTTTTACAACTTGTGCCAAAGCCTTTGTATATGGTTCTGTCACATATTCTTTTAAATATGGATGTTGAATCAAAACAACTTTATCTGCACCATAGTGGAATAATTTGTCAACTTCGCCTTCTACACCGTCGCCAAGTAATACAGCAACTACATCGTCTTTCAAATCTTCTTTTAATCTTGTAGCCTCGCCAATCAGCTCAAGTCCCACGTTTTGTACTTTACCGCTTCTTTGTTCAACTACTACATATATACCTTTACTCATTGTAGGGTTCTCCTCCTTTAATAATTCTAACGATTTGTTTGTTAATTAGATAATGAATTTTTCTTCCAATTTGTCAACAATAGCTTTAACAGCTTGTTCAGCAGACAAATCTTTGAGGATTGTACCAGCACCTTTTACTTCTTTTGTGAAGGACTGATATACGTTTGTTGGTGAACCCTTCAAGCCAATCATGTCAAGCTCAAGGTTATCTTTTAAGTCTTCAAAACCAAGTACTTTGATTTCTTTTTCATATGCTTCTACAACGCCTCTAACGCTCATATATCTTGGTTGTGCTAATTCAGCGATTGCTGTCAAAAGGCAAGGTGTTTTGATTTTGATGATGTGGTATCCATCTTCAAATTGTCTTCTTACAACAAGATGGTCAGCAGCAACTTCTTGAATATCTTCTACATAAGAAACTTGTGGTAAAGCAAGTTTTTCACCAATCTGTGGGCCAACTTGTGCTGTATCACCATCGATAGCCTGACGACCTGTAATAATAACATCATAATCTAATGTTTTTAATGCAGCTGCCAAAATACCAGAAGTAGCATATGTGTCAGAACCACCAAATTCTCTACCAGAAACAAGGATTGCTTCGTCACAGCCCATAGCTAATGCTTCTCTTAAAGCAACATCTGCCTGAGGAGGTCCCATAGATACTACAGTAACTGTGCTGCCAGCCATTTTTTCTTTTAATTGTAATGCAGCTTCAATACCTGTTTTATCATCTGGGTTAATGATACTTGGAACGCCATCTCTTATCAATGTGCCTGTTTTTGGGTCAATTTTAACTTCAACTGTATCTGGTACTTGTTTAATACATACAACGATTTTCATTATAGTTCTCCTTCCGAAATTTTCATATTTAGTTTTCTGTAATTTTCTATCAAACCTTCATAGAACCGGAGATGATCATCTTCATAGCTTCAGAAGTACCTTCATAGATTTCTGTAATTTTCGCATCTCTCATTGCTCTTTCTACTGGATACTCACGGCAGTAACCATAACCACCAAGAAGTTGTACACAAACTCTTGTTACTTCATTTGCTACGTCAGAAGCAAACAATTTACACATAGCTGCCAATGGAGCATAGTTTTCATGGTTATCTTTTGCTGTAGCAGCTCTCCAAACCATCAATCTAGCTGCATCTACTTTTGTTTGGCATTCAGCTAATTTGAACTGTGTATTTTGATATTTGTTGATTGTTCTTCCGCCTTGTTTTCTTTCTTTTACATATTTCATAGCTTCGTCAATCGCACCCTGTGCAATGCCTACAGATTGTGCACCAATACCAATACGTCCGCCACCCAAAGCTGTCATAGCAATCTTGTAGCCTTGTCCTTCTTTTCCAAGCATTCTGCTTGCAGGTACTCTTACGTTTTCATATGTAACAGCACAGTTGGAAGCTGCTCTAATACCCATACGTTCAATGTTATCACTTACAGAAATACCAGGCATTGTTCTGTCAAGTACAAATGCAGACATACCTCTAGGACCTTTAGATTTATCTGTCAATGCAAATACAACAAAGGTATCAGCAAATCCAGAGTTTGTTGTAAACATTTTGGAACCGTTGATGATGTAGTCATCTCCATCTTTGTCTGCTGTTGTTTGTACACCAGCAGCGTCTGTACCAGCATTTGGCTCTGTCAAACCATAGCAACCAGTTTTATGTCCATCTACCAATGGTCTTAAAAATTCTTGTTTTTGTTCCTCAGTACCAAATTCATTGATACATGCACAGCAAAGAGATGTGTGTACAGAAAGTGTAATACCTGTGGAAGCATCTACTTTAGACATTTCTTCCATAGCCAATGTATATGTTAATACATCAGCGCCCTGTCCGCCATACTCTCTGGAGTAAGGAATACCGAAAGCACCGATTTTCTGAAGCTTAGCAATCAATTCTTGAGAATATTCCTCAGCTTCGTCCATATCTTTTGCGATTGGTTTAATTTCTGTTTCAGCGAAGTTTCTGAATAATTCTTGCTGTAACAATTGTGCTTTTGTTAATTTGAAATCCATTTAATATTCCTCCTATATGTTTAATAAATTTTAAACAACTGACTTCCTCGTTATCAGTCATTTAACTAAAACCGACCTTATGACATAGGCTTTTGCCGAAAAAAGGGGTCTTTGACAACTGTTTTCTGTGCAAAAATCTGTACAAAAAAGAAATATAGTGTTCCTATAAGAACTATACCATGATTGTTTAAATTTTGTCAAGATATTTATAGTAAAATACTCTATAAAAAACAAGTATTTTTTGTGTTACTATTGGCAGAATGCCGAGAAAGACAAAAAAGAGATTTTTTTTGCACATTGAGTAATCAAAGCATTTTTTTCTAAAAAAAATTGTTTCTCTCGACAAATAATTTAACAAAAACATAAAAAATTTCATCTGTTTTCACAAAAAAAATTTGTCTATTTCCATAAAAATAATTTTGCATTGTCTTACTATACAATTTGATAAAAGATGCAAAATAGAAAAAAATAGAAATATGAGAGTAAAAAACGGCACATAATTTGTACAAAACTAATTTATGTATCATTTTTAGTTACACTCATACTTTACACCATTGTCATTTATATGTCAATATATTTATTAAAAATTCCTAAATTTTGTCTTGATTTAATTTTGGATTGCGTCAAATTGTATACCTTTTGTTTCCAAAATGCTCAAAATTTGTTATACAAATATTTTTATACAAAAAAAAGACAGTGGACATTACACTGTCTTTACCTATTTTAATTTAATCTTTGTTTTCTTTGACGGATTCTTTGAATAGGTTGTCTATCATAATTATAAACATATTCCGGCTGTTTATGATGAAGTACAACATCCTCTGTAATAACACATTTTTCAATATTATTTTCTGTTGGAATTTCATACATAATGCCATTGATAAATTCCTCCATAATGGAACGCAATCCTCTTGCACCAGTTTCCCGTTCCATTGCCAGCTTTGCTACTGCTTTCAAGGCATCTTCTTTAAATTCCAAATAAACATTATCTAATTCAAAAAGATACTCATATTGTTTAGTTAATGCATTTTTTGGTTCTGTCAATATTTTAATCAATGCATCTTCATCTAAATTATCTAACGTTACCACAACTGGCAGACGACCTATAAACTCTGGTATCAAGCCATATTTCAATAAATCTTGTGGCATTAAATTTCTTAACAACTCGCCTGTTTTTTTCTCTGTTTTGCTTTGTATTTTTGCACCAAAACCAATGGTTTTTTCATTTAATCTTGTTTGTAATATTTTTTCAATGCCTCCAAAGGCACCACCACAAATAAATAAAATATTTGTAGTATCAATTTGGATAAATTCTTGATGAGGGTGTTTTCTTCCTCCCTGTGGAGGAACACTTGCTACTGTTCCTTCCAATATTTTTAAAAGTGCTTGTTGCACACCTTCTCCGCTTACATCTCTTGTAATAGAAGGATTTTCTGACTTTCTTGTAATTTTATCAATTTCGTCAATATAAATGATACCTCTTTCCGCTCTTTCAATATCATAATCGGCTGCCTGTATCAATTTTAATAATATATTTTCAACATCTTCTCCAACATATCCTGCTTCCGTTAAAGAAGTAGCATCTGCAATAGCAAAAGGCACATTTAACACTCTGGCTAATGTTTGCGCTAACAAGGTTTTTCCTGTACCTGTAGGACCTACCATAAGCACATTGCTTTTTTGTAACTCCACATCATCCGCTTTATCATCAATTAATATTCTTTTATAGTGATTATAAACAGCAACAGAAAGCACTTTTTTTGCCTGTTCCTGTCCTATCACATACTGGTCTAGTATTTCTTTAATTTCCTTTGGCTTTGGCATTTCTGCACGTTCTGACTGATTTGCAAGAACGTCATATTCTTCCTCTACAATTTCTGTACATAAACCGACACACTCATCACAAATATATACATTTGGGCCTGCAATCAGTTTTCGTACCTGTTCCTGTGATTTTCCACAGAAGGAGCATCTCAGTTGTTTTTTTTCGTCTGACATTATTTCATCTCCTTTATTTCTGAAGTTTTGTAATAACCTCATCAATTAAACCATAAGCCTTTGCTTCTTCGGCAGACATAAAATTATCCCGTTCTGTATCACGTTCAATTTCATCTACACTTTTTCCAGTATTTGCTGCCAAAATTTCATTTAATTTTCTTTTTGTTTTTAAAATATTTTCTGCATGAATTCGAATTTCTGTTGCCTGTCCTCTTGCACCACCAGAAGGCTGATGTATCATAACTTCTGCATTTGGTAAAGCAAAACGTTTTCCTTTTGCTCCACCAGATAAAAGAAAAGCACCCATACTTGCCGCCATACCAATACAAATGGTGGAAACATCTGCATGAATATATTGCATTGTATCATAAATAGCCATACCCGCCGTAATAACGCCGCCCGGACTGTTTATGTAAAGATTAATATCTTTATCTGGGTCCTCTGCGTCTAAAAATAAAAGCTGCGCCACAACAAGGTTTGCTGTCACATCATTGACTTCTTCTCCTAAAAATATGATTCTGTCTTTTAACAGTCTTGAGTAAATGTCATAGGAGCGTTCTCCTCTGCTAGACTGTTCTATTACCATTGGAACTAAACTCATATGCAAGACCTCCAAAAATCAAATTTTAAAATCAAGGGTGTGGAGCGTAAATCACCCCACACCCTCCATTTCTTTTTTATTCTGCTTTTTCTACTTCATTTGCACTTTCTTCAATCAATTTCAAAGCTGCTCTAACAAGCATATCTTCTTCCAATGCAGACTTATCTTCTTCTTGGAACATTTCTATCATTTTTTCAGCATCAATGCCATAGCTTTCGCCAAATCTACCGATTTCTTTTTTCAATTCTTCTTCAGAAACGGTCAAGCCTTCTGTTTTTGCAATTTGTTCTAATAACAATCTTGCTCTTACACTCTTTTCAGAGGTTTCTCTAAAGTTTTCTTTTAAATCTTCTTTTGTAGTACCCATATATTTGCAGTAAATGTCTAATGTTAAACCTTGTCTGCTTACGTTTTCCTCAAATTCACGCATCATCTGGTTAATTTTGTTATCATACATTACCTGTGGTACATCCATAGTTGCATTTGCAATCGCTGCATCAAGAAGTTTATCACTTTGTAATTGTTTTGCTCTTTCTTTTTGTTCCTTTGTCAGTTTATCCTGAATACTTGCCTTATATTCATCTAATGTGGAAAATTCTGAAACATCTTCTGCAAATTCATCATTTAGTTCAGGCAATTCTTTTTTGCTTAAGCCTTTTAATTCTACTGCAAACACAGCAGCTTTTCCAGAAAGTTCTGGTGCATGGTAAGCCTCTGGGAAAGTTACATTAACATCAAATTTATCTCCCACTTTATGACCTACAATTTGTTCTTCAAATCCCTCAATAAATGCATGAGAGCCTAAGGTTAAATCATGGCTATCTGCCTGTCCACCTTCAAAAGCAACACCATCTACTGTACCCAAATAACTAATTTTTGCAATATCACCATCTTCTGCTGCTCTGTCTGTTACTTCCACTAATCTCGCATTTTTTTGTTGAATAGATTTTAATTCTGACTGAATATCATCTTCTGTTACTTCTACTTTTACTTTTTCTACGGTAAGACCTTTATATTGTCCCAATGTTACCTCTGGTTTTACAGTTACATCTACAATAAATTTTACGCCTGTTTCTTTATCAATTTTTTCTACATCAATCGTAGGTTGACTTACAACATCTAATTTTAATTCTTTAATTGCTTCTTCATACACATCAGGAAAAATATGGTTAATTGCTTCTTCATAAAAGAAATTTGCTCCATATTGTGCTTCTATCAATTTTCTTGGTGCTTTTCCTTTTCGAAATCCTGGTAAAGTAATTCTATTTTTGTTGCGATTATAAGCATAAACAAGACCTTTTTCAAAAGTTGCACCGTCTACCTCTACTGTAAATTTCACTACATTATTTGCTTTTTCCACAAATGTTGTATTCATGTTGCTCTTTCCTCCTTAAAATTTTGAAATAGAAAAGGAACCCCTTCCCCATCTTCCATAAATTGCTATGCAAAAACATTTTCTGCACAATTATCGATTATTATAACATACCAGTGCTATAAAATCTACTATAAATTACATAGAATTTACAGTTTTTTCATTTTTATTTGATTGCCCCTTCTGGAGTAAACTGATAATAAAACACATAATCCATTTCTGTATTTTTTGGCACCACTTCGCCCAAGCCCAGCATAAAATGATAATAACCTGGCTCTAACACTGGCATTAATAAATAAATTCCTGTTTCTCCATTTTCCAGTTCTGCAAACTCTCCAAGCATTTCTATATTTCCATACATATCTTCTGCCAAAAGAGCTACTTTATCAAAATGTTCTGCCTCAGAATAACAATATACTTCCATCACACCTGGAGAACCACAAAATACATAATAATTGTCTAAATCCGTTGCACCTAAATTTCCTACTACGCTATCTCCGCTTTCTACTAGTTGAGATGTTTCTAACAAATCATTAGGTTCTTCTTCTAATACCACTTTTTCAAAAGGTTTACTTCTTTCATGATATTCTTTTAAAGTATATTCTTCCACCAATTCTGCAAAAGTATAAAAAGAGCTGCTATCTAAAGTGGAAACCGCATTAATGGGAATTGCAAAATTCAAATTTTGCCCCACTGCCAGTCCAGCAGAAGTAACACCAACTACCTGTCCTTTTTCATTTAATAAGGCACCACCGCTGCTGCCATGAGAAATTGCTGCTGTAATTTGAATATAAGGAATATTTTCTATAGTTCGATTAATACCGGACACAATGCCTTCTGATATAGTATTAGACAAACCAAAGGGACTACCGATGGCATATATTTTTTCTCCGCTTGTAATTTCGTCAGAATCTCCTATAGATAAAAAAGGAAAATTATTTCCATCTACTTGCAGTATAGCCAAATCTCCCTTCATATCATACCCTAATACCCCTTTTACATTATAATTTGTACCATCTGGAATAGTAATCACAGCAGAATAAGCATTTTTTAGCACATGAAAATTGGTAACCGCTTTTCCTTCTTTATCTAAAAAGAAACCACTGCCACTACTCAAAGCATCTCCATCAATATCAAAGGTTTCAATATAAAAAATAGCATCACTGCACCGATTATAAATTTCTTTTGCTGTCAAATTTCTGGTATTATATTCTCCCTGTCCTGTTTCAATGTTAATTGTATTATTTTTGTCATTCCATGTCACAGAGATGCCAAAAATATTTGTAATATCCCTTAACTTAAAATAGGTGTTATTTTTAATAGTATAGCCTTGCACATGAATGGTTTGCCCATCCACAATTACATTAGAAGAAACAATATTTGCAGATGCCGTTTCTTGTATTTCTTCTAATTCTCCGCCAACAGGTTGGTATCTTTGTCCAGATGTCAGCATAACAGCATGACGTTGTTCGTCCCAATCCACAGAAAACTGCTGTGTTGTGCCATTTAAAGCATAAGCTAAATCCCTCAGCTTAAAATAATTATTGCCATTAATATAATAAGCAGCACAAGGTTTTTGTTCTCCATTCACATATATTTTAGAAGTGGTCGGCTTTGCATCAACCGCCGCTTGTACTATTATAAAATTAGAAAAAGTACAAACAAAAGCAAGTATAAAAGGAATCCATTTATTTTTCATATTTTTGCCTCCCCAAAAAAATTATTTTTAAATAAGTACGGACAAAATAGTATACTTCATTTTTATTTTACCCTTTTTTGCAGATAAAAGCAAATTTTTTATCCATTCTTAATAAAAATTTAAGTGATACGAAAAAAACCATGTGTTAATACACATGGTTTTTTTAAAGCGCGAAACGAGATTCGAACTCGCGGCCCTCGCCTTGGCAAGGCGATGCTCTACCACTGAGCCATTCGCGCAGAAAGTGCCCAGAACCGGAATCGAACCAGTGACACGAGGATTTTCAGTCCTCTGCTCTAC
>CAJUKL010000029.1 GCA_910587195.1 uncultured Clostridia bacterium
AACATCTCCTTTGTTATTAGTATTTCCTTTTTCATTATTTTAATTACACTCTCAATATTTTTTATGTATTTAATCAATATAGTTTTTTCATCAGTATTTAAAATGGTTCTATTTACAAATAGTTCTTCATTTAATCCATATTTCTTTAAATGAGTTAACCAATCCCCTTCTTTCTGAAATAGCACTTCAAAAGATTCTTTTGAATGAATAACATATATTTCACTGATAGAACATTCCAGAAGTTCTTTAGACCTACTTTGTGCAGCAACAATAGCGTTGCAAAATGTATATTTTCTGCTATAATACTATTTATACACGAACATTGATAACTGTATATAAGTGGTTGTGCTGAGAAATATTATGCGAAAACCAAGCTTTCCTTCAGCACGTAAAATATACAAGGTACGAATGTACAGTATAAACCGTTATAGGGATGGTGCAGCCCGAATTTACGCCTGTGGAGATAGTAGGTTACGAGGTCTAGGAAGCAGGAAGCCCATTGGCTTTAGACAATGGGTAGTTCACATTGTTATCTAATTAATGTATTCTATAAGATAGAATGACACTTTTTATTTTACTATGTTCTGCAACAGCCTGTCAACTTCATGAACATTCAAATCAATTTTTGTTCGCCGTAGACAATTTAAAGTTTTTTGCAAAAATTATAATAATTTTGAGTTTAAAAATAAAAAATGACACAGTTTGTCAAAGAAATGGCTTATTATGAACTTAAAAAAGTTGGAAGTTTCTGGAGGAACTTTTTTCACTTGTGAAAAGTTCCCCCAGGGCTACGCTTCGCTCTGGTGCAGAACAAACGTCCACTGGACGTTTTACATCCTCAAACTATTACAAGTTTTTTGAAAAAAGCTTGACTAAAAACTTTAACTTTTGCACACAGAACAGATTCTAAAAGCTGTTGGTGCTCTGTTGTCATTTAACTAAAGCAACTGTTCAATTTCATTGTACGGCAGCAAAACGAAGTTTTGCATAAAGTTCTTTGCTAAGCTTTCTTTCAAGAAAGTGAAAAAATTTTAGGAGGAAAAAAATGAAATTATCAATGGAAGAAGTTATAGAAGCAGTCAAAGAAGAATTACTTTGCTATGAAGATATGGAAGAATATGCACAACAATGGGAAAAAGAATTTCGGGAATGGGTAAAAAAGAAATATCCAAATAAAGTATATGTTATGACAATCAAAGATGAAGATGAAATTTTTGAAATAGCGGATTCTTATAGAGATGCCATAGAAGAACATACGATAAAACAATATTGGAAAACTTTTTAAAAAAAGGCAGTCTGTACCAAATGTGCAGACTGCTAAAATGTGAATTATTTTGTGGCTTCAGCAAGCCCTTTTTCTACTGCATCTAATATCAGTTGTGCTGTATATGTATTTTGAGAAATATCAATCGCAGTAGATTGTTGTTTTACAATTTCTTTTCCAACTTCTTTTGCTGTGGTTTCCACCAGCGGATAAAAAACAGAAATTGTTTCCGGCATATCGGTTAGGGAAACAGATTTAATATTGTTTTTGTCTACCACAATTTCCACCTCAGCCGTTTCGCCATGGAGTGTAAATTGAGAATAATAGGTACCCGGACGATAAACTGCAGTTTCTTCTTCTTTTGGTAAAAAGAAATAAATCAGCCCTATAATAATGATAACGCCTAGTATGGCAAAAACAATGGTTTTTACCAATTCCCTAAATTTAATGACCACAAATCTTGTTCCATTCATGCTGTGACCTCCTTGATAAATATACAATACTGTATGAATTTTTTGCTGTAATTATGCCATTTGTACAAGCTAAAAAAGAAAGAAGGGATAAACAATGTCTTTACGTTTTATTATCGGTCGAGCAGGCAGCGGAAAAACAGAATATTGTTTTGAAGAAATTCTACAGCAAGAACATGCAATTTTACTTGTACCAGAGCAATATTCTTTACAAGCAAATAAAGAATTAATACAAAAAACAAAAGGAAAAGCAATTTTACAGGCAGAAGTATTTTATTTTAAAAAACTTGCTTATCGCATATTTCAAAAAAAAGGAATTGGAAAAACAATTCCCTTAAGTGATGTCAGCAAATCTATGATATTAAGAAAGATATTAAACCAAAAAAAGAATGATTTATTATACTTTAAAAATAGTTTAGAACAGCAAGGATTTATAGAGCAACTAGGTACCACTATCTCCGAATTATTTCAATATCAAGTAGATATGGAACAATTAAAAGCCTATCAAAAAAGTGGGAATCTTTCGCAAAAAATAAAAGATAAATTATCTGATTTATGCATTATTATGGAGGGATACCAGCAATTTTTGCAGAAGGAATATATTTCTGGAGATGAGCTATTAGATTTACTTGCAGAACGTCTGCAAACTATGGAGCAATGGAAAGATATAAAAATCTGGATAGATGGCTTTTATGGCTTTACACCACAAGAATATAAAATTATAAAGCAGCTGTTACGCTTAGCAAAAACTGTTACCATTACATTAAGTATAGATTCTTATACGTTTGAGCAATCTGATGTTCCAATGTATCATGGTTTTTATGAACCTTTTATGACAGCAAAAAAAATCAAAGAAATTGCAAAGGAGCAAAACTGTGTGATAGAGCAAGCAATTTCTTTTACAAAAAATCAAAGAACCAAACAAAAGGGATTGCTTTTTTTAGAGCAAAATTATTTTAAATATTTCAATAAAAGCACAAAAGAATCAGACGGGATTATGCTTTTTGCTGCACAAAATCAATATGAAGAAATGACAAGAGCAGCAGAAAAAATTATTTTTTTTCTTAAAACAGAAAATTTGCGTTATCAAGATATTGGTATTGTAACAAACGGCTTACCATTATATGAAAAAAGTTTAAAAGGAATTTTGGAAGAATTTGGAATACCCTATTTTATTGACAGAAAAAGAGAAATTATTTCTTATCCGCTGATTGAATTAGTGCGCAGTGTATTAGAAGCCTTATCTTACCGCTTTACCTATGAAAGTATGTTTCGTTATTTAAAAACAGGCTATTCTCTTTTGACACAGGAAGAAACCGACCAACTAGAAAATTATGTTTTAGCATATGGTATCAAAGGAAGGAAATGGTTTCAAGAAAAATGGGAATATGGTCAAAAAACAGAAGAAGAATTAGAACAAATCAATCTGTTAAAACAAAAGGCAATTTTACCTCTTTTGGAATTATACAAAAAATCTCGTAATAAGCAAAAACATACCTTGTTAGAATGGTCAAAATTATTATTTACTTTTTTACAAACGGTCAACGCCAGTGAAAAAACATTAATGTTAGTAGAAACTGCTGAAACGGTTGAAAAAGCAAAAGAATATCAGCAAATTTGGTCTATGCTTATAGAGCTTTTAGAAAAAGCAACAGAAATATTAGGGGAAGAAAAAATAGATATACAGGAATACAATAAAATTATAGAAGCAGGATTAGAGCAAAGCAAAATGGGAATTATTCCACCTACTGTAGATAGCGTTATTGTTGGTGATATTGAAAGAAGTCGTTTACCAGAATTAAAAGTGCTTTTTGTATTAGGTGTCAATGAAGGAATTTTACCCTCTCCTACAGAAACAGATGGTATTTTTACAGAAGGAGAAAGAGAAAACTTAATTGTACAGGGGGTAGAATTAGCACCAAATGCTAAAAGAAAAGCATTTGAAGAACAATATTTGATTTATAAAGGATTTACTAAGCCCTCTCAAAGGTTATGCATCAGTTATTGCATTGCAGATTTAGAAGGAAAGCCTTTGCGTCCTTCTTCTGTGATTATGAAATTAAAAAAAATGTTCCCTACTCTTAAGGAGGAAACGGTATCAGAACCACTAGAACACATGGCAACAGCTAAAACAGCCATTCATTTTTTGGGGGAACAAATGAGAAAATATAGTTCTACTAGCTATGATATGGATGCTATTTGGAAAGATGCCTATAGTTATTATAATACCAATGAACTATGGCAGGAACAAATTGCTATGTTAAAAAGAGGTCTGCTTGCGCAGGAAACAGTGGAACATATTTCTAAAAAAATGATTCAAAAAACATATGGAAATCGCATTTATACCAGCGTTTCCCGTTTAGAAAAATTTGCAAGCTGTCCTTTTTCTTTTTTTGCAGAATATGGATTAAAAGCAAAAGAAAGGCAATTATATCAACTTAAACTTCCTGATTTAGGCATTTTGTTTCACGAGGTATTGGAATTATTTTCTAAAGAACTACAGCAAAAAAAGATTTCATGGCATGATTTAAAAAAACAGCAAGCAGATGAAATTGTAGAAAATGCTGTAGAAATCGCTGCACCCAAACTTGGAAATCGCATTCTATATGATACATTTGGAAATCAATATTTATTGCAGCGTCTGAAAAGAATTTCCAAAAGAGCCGCATGGACTTTAACACAGCATGTACAAATGGGAAATTTTGAACCATATGGCTCAGAAGTGAGTTTTGGTATAGAATCCTTATTGCCTCCTATTATAATAGAGTTATCAGAAGGACAGCAATTATTATTAAACGGAAAAATTGACAGGGTAGATATTATGGATAAAGACCATAAAAAGTACGTTAAAATCATTGATTATAAATCAGGACAAAAAGCATTTGATTACCGAGATATTTTTTATGGATTACAGTTACAACTTTTAATTTATTTAGATGCTTTTTTAGAAAATCAAAAACAGGAGTTTGACATAAAACCTGGTGCTGTGTTTTATTTCCGTATGAAAGATCCTTCTGTAACACTGGATAAAGAAATGTCATCTCAAGAAATTTATAATGCTTTATTTAAGGAATTAAAGATGTCTGGATTAGTATTAAATAATATAAAAGTAATTCAAGGTTTAGACCATATTTTTGAAAGTGGAAGCTATTTAAAACCAAGCACAGAATCTGCTATTATTCCAGTTTCTTCCTTAAAAGATGGCACAACTAGTAAACGTTCTAAAGTAGCAACAGAAAAAGATTATCAAAATATTATGGCATTTGCCAAAAAGAAAGCACAGGAAGCTGGAGAATCCCTCATACGCGGAGAAATTGCTCCTTATCCTTATAAAAAAGATAGTGAAGTTGCTTGCACTTATTGTCCTTATCATAGTATTTGTCGCTTTGATAAAAGTTCTCCTTATCGCAAGTATCGTATTTTGCAAAAAATCAATGAAAAATCTTTTTGGGATTTGATTACAAGTTAAATGTGAAAAGTCCACTTCTTAGGGGTGAGATGAAAGCATTTTTATGTTAAAGTTGCTTTTATACACAATAAATGTTATAATAAAACTATAAAAAATAAAAGGTTTTGACACGAGCCTTATACTATTGCTAATGGGTACAATGGTATCTTTGATAGTGAAAGTCTTAATGAAATAGATTAGTTTTATATGCTTTCGAGTATATTTAGAAGTTTATGTAATTAAGAACCCCATGCCTTTAGGCATGGGAGTGTCAGACCAAAAGAAAAATAGCTTACTTTCTTGAAAGAAAGTAAGCAAAGAACTTTTGTGCGAAACTTTATTTCGCTGCGGTGTGTTGGACTTGAACAGCTCTTGTGGCTGAACAACAACAGAGCACCAGAGGTTGTAAATGAGAATCTGTTGCGTATGCAAAAGATAAAGTTTTTTGTCAAACTTTTTTTCAAAAAAGTTTGCAGGTGTGGACAGAGTCCACAAAAAGGATTTTTTTGAAAAGCTGAAGCCTCTTTTTGGAGGCTTTTTTTATTTTGGATATTTTGCGTTGAAATGGAAAATAATAAGGCATTATAAGAAATTGAGGTGAAAAAATGATACTGACAATGGAAAAAAAGCAAATACAACAGTGTGATATACACTTTTTAGAAGGACAGCCATTTAAAACAAATATCATTGCTATTTTATTAAGAATTCCACTAACAAGACAAAATACAACAAAGACAGCTTTACTTGCGGAGGTGTTAAAGAATGGCTGTCAACAATATCCTTCCAGAAAAGCCGTAAATGAAAAAATGGATGATATGATGGGCAGCGTTTTCGATATTTCGATTTTAAAAAAAGGGCAAGAACAAATTTTATTTTTTTATTTGGAAATGGTAAAAGGAGAATTATTAAAAAAGGGATTTGAATTTTTACAAAACATGATTTTTTCACCATTGGAGGAAAGAAAAGGATTTCCTAAAAATATGGTAGAAAGAGAAAAGAAAATTTTAGCAGAAAAAATAAAAGGCAGACAAGATGACAAAAAAGAATATGCAAAACTGCGCTGCTTAGAGGAAATGTGTAAAGAAAATACTTTTGGTATTTTTGCAGATGGTTATCAAGAAGATTTAAAAGAAATTGATGAAATGATATTATTACTTCATTACAAAAATATGTTAAAACATGCAAAAGTTGAAATTTTTCTGACAGGAAATGCAGAACAAAAACAGGATATGATTTCTATGGCAAAAAAAATGCCGTTTCAAAGTGATTTTTTATGGCAAGCAGAAACTATTTCTGTTAAAAAGAAAAAAGAAATAACTAAAGTACAAGAAACTCTTTCCATCGCACAAAGCCGTATTGTATTGGGATTTGATACCAATGTTCTGCCAGAGCAAAAAGAATTTTCTTCCCTATTGGTTTGTAATGAATTATTTGGGGGAAGTCCTGCTTCTTTACTATTTCAAAATGTGCGGGAAAAAGAAGGAGCTTGCTATGACATCAGTTCTTTTTTATTTCGTCTTTATCCCATATTGATGGTAAAAGCAGGTATTGAAAAGCAATATTATCAAAAAGCAGTTGAAGTTATTCAAAATTCCTTAAAAATATTACAGGAACAGCAAGTGGAAAAACAAGACTTACAACAGGCGAAAGAAAGTATTATCCGTTATTATATTTCCATGAAAGATAGTCAAACCGCCTTGATGGATTTTTCTTTTAATGAATGGATTTTAAAAACAAACAGAAGCATTGAGCAATTTGTTAAAGAAATTGAAAATGTAACACAAAAAGAAGTGCAAAAAAGAGCAAAAGAACTTACCTTAAATACCATTTATTTTTTGCAGTAAGGGGGGCATCAGATATGGAAATGAGAAAAGAAAATAATATGATAGGTGACACAATTATTACAAAAAAGTTGTCATCTGGTATGAAATGTTATATAATTCCCAAAAATGGGTATCAAGAAAAAATGGCAGTGTTATGTACAAAATTCGGTTCTAATGACATTGTTTACAGACGACCAACGGAAGAACAACGGCATGATATGCCACTTGGAACTGCTCATTTTATAGAACACAAACTTTTTGAACAGTCTTGGGGAGATGCTTTCACTGCTTTTTCTAAGCAATATGCTACCGCAAATGCTTTTACAGATTTTCAAAAAACAGCGTATTATTTTTCCTGTCAAAAAAATTTTGACTTAAATTTAAAATTATTACTTTCTTTTGTACAGCATACCCACTTTACAGAAGAATCTACAGAACAGGAAAAAAAGATTATTGCAAGTGAAATTACCATGTATCAAGATGACCCTAGTTGGATAGTCTTTTTTAAGCTATTAGAAAATATGTATCATTCTCATACTGTTAAAAATGGAATTGCGGGTACTGTGGATTCGATTCAACAAGTTACAAAGGATGTTTTGCAAAAAAGTTATGAAGCATATTATACCCCAGAAAATTTTTGTTTGGTGTGTGCAGGTGATGTAGAAAGCAATCAAATACTGGAAATGGCAGAAAAAATAATGAAACCTACTAATGGACATAGGGCTGTTTCTTTGTTTGAGAAAGAACCAGAAAATATTGTAAAAAAGTATGTTGAAACAGATATGTCTTTAATCAAACCTATTTTTCAAATTGGTTTTAAGCAAAAACCACAAGAAGAAAGTAAAACTCTAAAACAAGTTTATGTTATGCGTATGGCAATGGATATTTTAGTAGGAGAAAGTTCTCCTTTTTTTGAAAAAGCATATCAAAAAGAATGGATACAAGAACCGATGGATTGTGAATTTTTTTCTGGAGATGGCTATGCTTTTACTACTTTTTCTGGCACAGGAAAAAATGTACAAAAAACCAAAGAGTTAATGCTACAAGAAATAGAAGAAATTCAAAAGCAGGGCATTGCAGAAGAAGTTTTTGAAAGGGCGAAAAAAAAGCAAGTAGGCAGAATGATACGAGGATTTAATTCTATTTACACCATTTGTATGAGTCAGTTGGAACTTGCCATGAAAAATAGAGATTTATTTGATGGCTTCCATACCTTAAAAAGTATTAAAAAAGAAGAAGTGTTAAGAGTCTTTCAAAAAGATTTTTTAGAGGATAATATGACAGTATCTGTAGTGGTGTAGTTAATTCATGTTTGTCAAACTTTTTTGCATAAAGTTTGGCAAACAAATTTTATCAAAAGGAATGAAAGGAGAATCAAAAATATGCCAGAAATATGGTTTCCACATCTAGGAATCGAAATCAATCATTTAAGCCGTGTTATTTTTGAAATATTTGGATATGATGTTTATTGGTATGGTGTTATTATTGGAAGTGGCATTTTAATTGCTTTAGCTTTAGCAGTCTATGAAGCAAAAAGAACAGGACAAAATCCCGAACATTATGTAGATATTGCATTATTTGGTGTTATTTTTTCTGTAATTGGTGCAAGGCTATATTATGTTTTATTTTCATGGGAACTTTACGCCCATGCACCTCTAAAAATATTTGCTTTACGGGAAGGTGGACTTGCCATTTATGGGGGCATTATAGCTGGAATTCTTACTGTTATAGTATATACCAAAAAAAAGAAACTTAATTTTTGGCTTGTAGCAGATACTGCTGCACCAAGTTTATTATTAGGGCAAATCATTGGTAGATGGGGAAATTTTTTTAACCGGGAAGCATTTGGAGGATATACAGACAATCTTTTTGCCATGCGATATTTAAAAGAACAAGTGCATAACATTGCGCCTTCTGTGTTAGATAAGGTTATAACCATAAATGGGACAGATTACATACAGGTACACCCTACCTTTCTGTATGAATCCATATGGAATACAGGAATTTTTGCCCTACTTTTTTGGATAAAAAAAAGAAAACAATTTGATGGGCAAATTTTTGGCTTGTATTTATTAGGATATGCTTGCGGGCGTGTATGGATTGAAGGATTAAGGACAGACCAATTAAAAATAGGTCATTTTGCAGTTTCTCAACTATTATCTGCTGCATTAATATTGGGTGCGTTATGGTTGCTTTGGTATCGAAACAAAAACACAAAAGACTTACTTTCTTGAAAGAAAGTAAGCAAAGAACTTTTGTGCAAAACTAGCGTTTTGCAGCCGTGCGATGGAGTTGAGTGGTTGTTTGAGATGAACGACAACGGAGCACCATCAGTCAAAAATTAGAATCTGTTCCGTTTGAAGAAAAAAAGTTTAGGGTTAAGCCCTTTTTAAAAGGCTTGCAGGCGTGGACGGAGTCCACAAAAAAGACTTTATTGACAGACAAAGACCTTGAGAATAATCTTCTCAAGGTCTTTTTGTTGTTTTCTAAAATTAATGTGCAAAACTGCCTCTTACTTTATGCCATTTTTGTCCTGCCGCTTCCACAACTGCGCAAGTTTTATCTACAAATGTCAGTACATAAGACTCTTTATATCTAGGTGGAACCAAAGTACATGGCCACATATGTTTTAAAATAGCATCTTTTTCAATTTTATTTAATTCTGTTATTTTTCTAGCATTATCATATGCCACACGAGGATGCCATGAAGCATGGTTTGTTCTGTTTCCTTTTGTTACTCTCCAATCATAATAAAACATATCATGAAGTAAGCCGGCCCTTGCAGCAGAACGATAGTCCCAACCCATAAAACGGCAAATTAAAAAGCTGTAATAGGATACATTGATACTATGTTGCAACCTACTTGTATTACAATGTTGTACATGTTTATCTAATTTTTGAACTTTTTCCTCATCCATTAAATCCCATACACAGGACATATATTCTACTGCTAACATATCTTCCATATTTTTCAAATTAACTTTAGAACCAATTGCTTTTTGCATAATTCGCTCCTTTTTTATCATAAATTTATTTTATTATTATAACACAATTTGATTGAAAATGCACTATCTTTACAAAAAAAAATCTTTTTTTCAATGGATATTTTTTTGTTTTAATAAAATATATGTTTTAATGACTTCTGCCGCATTTTCAATGCTTACTTTAGAAGTATTTAACACCAAGTCATAATTATCTGCACGCCCCCACTTTTGGTTACTAAAATAGCTGTAATAATTTGCGCGGCGTTTGTCTGTTTTTAAAATGGTATGTTCTACATGTTTTTCCTGTAAGCCATACATATCGACGACACGGCGCACCCTGTCTTTGATATCTGCATGGATAAAAACATTGGTACAAGCTTCATTTCCCTTTAAAATGTAGTCTGCACATCGACCAATAATGACACAAGAACCTTTTTCTGCTAAGTCACGAATTACTTGCGATTGTGCAAGAAATATTTTTTCTGTGAGAGGCAGACCATAAATTTCGTGAGGGGAGTTATTGGGTAAAAGATTGGAAAGTGAAAAAAGGATATTTCCTACAGAGGCAGATTCTGATTCTTTAAAATAGTCTTGTGAAAGCCCTGTTTTTTGGGCAGATAATGTAATAAGTTCATTATCATAAAAAGGAATATTTAACATTTTTGCAAGTGTTTTTCCCACCAGTCGACCACCGCTGCCATACTCTCTGCTAATGGTAATAATTGATTTTTCCATAAGGTTTCCCCCTTTTTTATCAAAAAATATTTTTTTTAGTATAACGTATTTTAAGCAGAAAGTCAAAACGCTTTCTTGAAAGAAAGCATAGAACTTTGTGCAAAACTTCGTTTTGCTGCTGTGTTTTAAAATTGAATAGTTGCTTTAGATGAACGACAATGGAGCACCAGTGGTTAAAAGTTCATTTTGTTCTGTATGCAAAAAATAAAGTTTAGGGTCAAGCCCTTTTTAAAGAGCTTGCGAGAGTTTGAGTTGCAAAACGTCCAGTGGACGTTTGTTCTGCAACGACCGGAATGAAATGGAGATCAGAGCTCTCAAGGTCTTTACGATTGTAAGTGTGTTTTAGAACCGACTGGAACGAAGTGTAGGTCTGGAGGAACTTTTCACAAGTGAAAAAAGTTCCTCCAGAAGCTTATGACTTTCATCAAGTCCATAATAAACCAGTTTTTACAAAAGTTATAATTTTTGCAAAAAATTTTTATACGGTTACCCTATCAAAAGTAATTTTAATATTTACATTTTGGTGAAAAATGATATGATAAGATAAGATTAATTATAATAAAGTAAGGAGAGAAATAAATTTTATGGGAGAATCTATGACAGGCTTAAAAAGAAGCCATATGTGTACAGAAGTAAATGAAACTATGATTGGCAAAACAGTTACTATCATGGGCTGGGTACAAAGACGCCGTGATTTTGGACAGTTTGTATTTGTCATATTAAGAGATAGAACTGGTATTGTACAAATTGTAGTAAACATCAATGAAAAAGAATTATTTCAAAAAGTGGAAACGGTACGCAGCGAATTTGTTTTAGCAGTAAAAGGAAAGGTAGCCGCAAGAACAGAACAAAACATCAATCCAAACATGAAAACAGGAAAAATTGAAATTATTGCAGAAGAAATTAAAATATTATCGGAAAGTGATGCATTACCTTTTCAAATTGAGGACAGTATAACTGTAAAGGACGATTTAAGATTAAAGCACAGATATTTAGACTTAAGACGTCCTAGCCAATTAAAAAACATAATGTTGCGTCATAAAGTAGTGCAAGTCATTCATTCTTTTTTAGACAAAGAAGGATTTTTAGAAATTGAAACACCGATTTTGGGAAAAAGTACGCCAGAAGGTGCAAGAGATTATTTAGTACCAAGTCGTGTGCACCCAGGTAATTTTTATGGGCTACCACAATCTCCACAACTTTACAAACAACTTTTAATGGTTTCTGGTATGGACAGATATTATCAAATTGCAAAATGTTTTCGTGATGAAGATTTAAGAGCAGACAGACAGCCAGAATTTACACAGGTAGATATGGAGCTTTCCTTTGTAGATGAAAACGACATTATGGACATTAACGAAAGAATGATGCAAAAAGTATTTCAAGAACTGCTTGATATAGAAATTAAATTACCATTACAAAGAATGACCTATCAAGAAGCAATGGAGCGTTTTGGTTCTGACAAGCCAGATATTCGTTTTGGTATGGAACTAAAAAATATTTCTGAAGTGGTAAAAGGAACAGAATTTGTTGTATTTAAAAATGCTTTGGAAAATGGTGGAAGTGTAAGAGCTATCAATGCTAAAGGCTGTGGCAGTTTCCCAAGAAAACAAATTGATAGTTTGGTAGAATTTGTAAAAACCTATCAAGCAAAAGGATTAGCATGGATTGTAGTTAATGCAGATGGTACTTTAAAATCTCAGATTGCAAAATTTTTCTCTCCAGAAAAATTACAAGAAATTGTGGACACAATGGAAGGAAAAGCAGGCGATTTAATTTTAATTTGTGCAGACAAGGATAAAGTTGTATTTGATTCTTTGGGCGCATTAAGAGTGGAACTTTCAAAACGATTAGAATTGACAAAACAAAATGATTTTGCCTTTTTATGGGTAACAGAATTCCCAATGCTAGAATGGGACGAAGAAGAAAACAGATATGTTGCTGTACACCACCCATTTACAGCTCCTATGGACGAAGATTTAGAACTACTTGATACTAACCCTGGTGCTGTCAGAGCAAAAGCATATGACATTGTATTAAATGGTTATGAATTAGGTGGCGGTAGTATCAGAATTCATAGAAGGGACATTCAGCAAAAAATGTTTCAACTTTTGGGATTTACGCCAGAGGACTCTCAAGAAAGATTTGGCTTTTTATTAGATGCCTTTCAATATGGTGTTCCTCCTCATGGCGGACTTGCTTTTGGTTTAGACAGAATTATTATGTTGATGTCTGGTGCTTCCAGTATTAGAGATGTCATTGCATTCCCAAAAGTAAAAGATGCTTCCTGCCCTATGACAGATGCACCAAATGTAGTAGAACAAAAACAATTACAAGAATTAGGAATTAATATTGTACAAACAGAAGAATAAAGCAGAGGAAAGGCGGAAATAGAATGACACTGAAAAAATTGACGGTGATTGCTGTTGCCGCAAGCGTTATGATTTGTACTTCTGTTTTTGTGGGAATCCATCTAAATACAAACAATGAAATGGAGTTTGCCATTGGAGAACAACAATATACTATAAATGGCAGTACAAAAACATTTGACGAGTCTGTCAAAAATTTACCTGTCATTGATGAAAAAAGTCAAAAATTATTGATTCCCCTCCGCTGGGTCATTGAGGAACTAAAAGGCAGTGTGGAATGGGACAAGGAAACAAAAGCAACTGTAATACAATATCAGGGAAAAAATATCCGCATCGAAACCGGAAATCAAAAAGCAGCCATTAACGGTTATGGTGTTATTTTAGAACCACCTGTCGTTCGAAACGGCTGCACCTATGTGACTGCCGACTTTATGGCAGACAATTTTGACACAAATATTATATGGGACGGAAAACAAAAGGAAATTACCTTGCGCACAGAAGCAATTCAACGCCCCATTGTTTATCAAAATAAAATGGTGTATCAAAGAGGAAATCGTTCTTATGATGTAGCTGTACCAGTAATTATTGGCTTAAATGATGGTAATTATGAAAAAAATCTAAATCATAAATTGTCTTCTGATGTTACAGATGAAATTCACGATTTTATGACAAAACATGAAAAAGATGTTGAAAAGTCAAATTTACATTCAGAATATACCATACCTTACCGAAGCAAAGAAATGATTAGTATTGTATTTTCTGCGCAAACACAAAAAAATGAACAAACAGAAGAACAAAGTAAAAAAGCTGTAAATATTGATTTACAAACACAAACTATTTTAAAATTAGAAGATTTATTTCGCAAAAAAGATTATAAACAACGATTGGCAAAAGAATTGTCTATCAAAGAATTGCCAGAACAAACAGAATTTTATTTAGACAAGGATAGAGGACTTGTTTTATATTATAAAAATGAATATGCTGTGGAAGAATATACGATACCTTTTTTTGAAATTAGAAAAATGCTAAAAGACAATTACCAGTTTTTACTAGGTCAAAATCAACCTTAACAAAAGAGGGAAGATAATTTCAATTTTATTGTATTATTTGCATAAAAAAAACATTTTTTTAAAAAAATAGTAGCAGTTTTATTTTTATACTGTATAAAATCAAAAACCTAGCACTTTTTTATGCATTTTCCATTGAAAAAAAGTCAAAAAAAGGGTATAATCCAATTATTAGCACATAACTTCTCTATTCCAGTTTCACACTCTCCGAAACATGGTGTTTTTATCATTGTATGTGGTTATACAACTCTTATTTTTATAGGAGTATGCTAATTAAGTAACTTTTATATTTTTTTTAAGGAGGAAAAATTTATGTCTAAAGTAATGAAAACTATGGACGGAAACGAAGCTGCTGCTTACGCATCCTATGCCTTTACAGAAGTAGCTGGTATTTTCCCTATCACTCCATCTTCCCCAATGGCTGAAAAAACAGATGACTGGGCTGCAAATGGAAAGAAAAACCTTTTTGGTCAAACCGTTAAAGTTGTTGAAATGCAGTCTGAAGCAGGTGCAGCAGGTACAGTACACGGTTCTTTGGCAGCAGGGGCATTGACAACAACCTATACTGCATCACAAGGTTTATTGTTAATGATTCCTAATATGTATAAAATTGCCGGCGAATTATTGCCTGGTGTATTCCATGTAAGCGCTCGTGCTTTAACAGCACAGGCATTGTCTATTTTTGGTGACCATTCTGACGTTATGGCTTGCCGTCAAACTGGTTTTGCTATGCTTGTTTCCAACAGCGTACAAGAAGTTATGGACTTAGCATCTGTAGCACATCTTTCTGCAATTAAAGGTAGAGTGCCATTTTTACACTTCTTTGATGGTTTTAGAACAAGCCATGAAATTCAAAAAATCGAATGCATTGACTATGATGAATTATCAAAAATCCTTGACTGGGATGCTTTAAACACTTTTAAAAGAAATGCATTAAATCCAGAGCACCCTGTTACAAGAGGTACTGCACAGAACCCTGACATCTATTTCCAAACAAGAGAAGCTGCTAACAAATTCTATGACGCTTTGCCAGCAGTTGTAGAACAATATATGAAAGAAATCAGCAGAATTACAGGTAGAAACTATGATTTATTTAACTACTATGGCGCTGCTGATGCAGACCGTGTGATTATTGCTATGGGTTCTGCTTGTGAAGCGATTGAAGAAACAATTGACTATTTAACAGCAAAAGGGGAAAAAGTTGGTCTTGTTAAAGTTCATTTATTTAGACCATTTGTTGCTGAAAAATTATTAGCAGCAATTCCAAAAACAGCAAACAAAATTGCTGTTCTTGACAGAACAAAAGAACCTGGCGCATTGGGCGAGCCATTATATCAAGACGTTTGTACAGCAGTTTATGAAGCAGGCAACAGCCCTGTTATCGTTGCTGGACGTTATGGCTTAGGTTCTAAAGATGTAACACCTGCCCAATTTATTGCAGTATATGAAAACTTGAAATTAGACAAACCACAAAATCATTTTACAATGGGTATTGTGGATGACGTGACAAATCATTCTCTTAAAGTAGGAGAAGAGGTTGACGTAACTGGAAACGATGGTACTATTAGCTGCAAATTCTGGGGATTGGGCGCAGATGGTACAGTAGGCGCAAACAAAAACTCTATTAAAATCATTGGTGACCATACAGATATGTATGCACAGGCTTACTTTAGCTATGACTCCAAAAAATCCGGCGGTATTACACAATCTCATTTACGTTTTGGTAAAAAACCAATTCGCTCCACTTATCTTGTAAAAACAGCAAACTTTGTAGCTTGCCACAAACAAGAATATGTTCATTTATATGACATGGTTTCTGATTTACAACCAGGTGGTACTTTCTTATTAAATACCGTTTGGACTCCTGAAGAATTGGACAAACAATTACCAGCAAGCCTTAAAAAACAATTAGCAGAAAAGAACATTAATTTCTATACCATCAATGGTACTGATATTGCAAAAGAAATCGGCTTAGGCAACAGAATTAACACAGTATTGCAAGCAGCTTTCTTTAAATTAGCAAATATCATTCCAATTGAAAAAGCAGTAGAATATATGAAAGCTGCCATCACAAAATCTTATGGCAAAAAAGGCGATACGATTTTAAATATGAACTATGCTGCTGTTGATAAAGGTGTAGATGGTGCAGTTAAAATTGATATTCCTGCATCTTGGGCAAATGCTGTTGATACAGAAGCAAAAGCAGAAAGACCAAAAACAGATTTTGTAAAGAAAGTTGTAGACCCTATGAATGCACAGGAAGGTGACAAATTACCAGTAAGTGCATTTAACGGTAGAGAAGATGGTACTTTCCCATGTGGTACAGCAGCTTATGAAAAACGTGGTGTTGCAGTTGATGTTCCAGAATGGCAACCAGACAAATGTATCCAATGTAATCAATGTTCTTATGTTTGTCCTCATGCTTCTATCCGTCCATTCTTGCTGACAGAAGAAGAAGTTGCTGCTGCTCCAGAATCCTTTACAACAGTTGCTCCAAAAGGATTAAAAGGTGCAGAAGGATTAAAATATAGAATGCAAGTATCTGTATTGGACTGCTTGGGCTGTGGAAGCTGTGCAGAAGTTTGTCCTGCACCAGGTAAAGCATTAATTATGAAAACTCTTGCAACACAAGAAACAGAAATTGCTAACTGGGATTATGCAGTAGATAAAGTTGCGCCAAAAGCAAACCCTGCAAACAAAGGTACCGTAAAAGGTAGCCAATTTGAACAACCATTACTTGAGTTCTCTGGCGCTTGTGCAGGTTGTGGTGAAACACCTTATGCAAAATTAGTAACACAATTATTTGGTGATAGAATGTATGTTGCAAATGCAACAGGCTGTTCTTCTATTTGGGGTGGTTCTGCACCTTCTATGCCATACACAGTAAATAGCAAAGGTAGAGGTCCTGCTTGGGCAAACTCCTTGTTTGAAGATAATGCTGAATTTGGTCTTGGTATGTTCTCTGCTGTAAAACAAATGAGAAACGGACTCAAAGACAAATTAGAAACTTTAAAAGGTATTGACGCATCTGTTGCAGGTGTTGTTGACAAATGGGTTGAAACTATGGAAGATGGCGAAAACTCCAGAGCAGCATCTGATGCATTAATAGATGCCTTAACAAGCTATGCTGGTACTGATGCAGAAGCAAAAAATATTGTTTCTTATGTACTAGAAAATAAAGACCAACTTGCTAAAAAATCACAATGGATATTTGGCGGTGATGGTTGGGCTTATGACATCGGTTATGGCGGTCTTGACCATGTATTAGCATCTGGCGAAGATGTAAATGTATTGGTATTTGATACAGAAGTTTATTCCAATACAGGTGGTCAGTCTTCTAAAGCAACTCCTACTGGCGCAGTAGCACAATTTGCTGCATCTGGTAAGAGAGTAAAGAAAAAAGACCTCGGTATGATGGCTATGAGCTATGGCTATGTATATGTTGCACAGGTTGCAATGGGTGCAGATAAAAACCAACTTGTAAAAGCATTGGTTGAAGCAGAAAAATATCATGGTCCATCCTTAATTATCGCTTATGCTCCATGTATTAACCATGGTTTAAAAGGTGGTATGTCTGGCGCACAAAATGAAATTAAACGTGCTGTAGAAGCAGGTTATTGGCATATGTACAGATTTAACCCTGAATTAAAAGCAGAAGGTAAAAATCCATTTATTTTGGATTCTAAAGAACCAACTGCAAGCTTTAGAGATTTCTTATTAAGTGAAGTACGTTACAGCGCATTACAAAGAACATTCCCTGAAATTGCAGAAGAATTGTTCCAGAAATGTGAAGAAGATGCAAAAGCTAGATTAGAAACATATCAGAAAAAAGCAGAAGGCAAATAAAAAATAAAAGCAGGAAGCGCAAGCGAGAGCTTGTGCTTCTTTTTATATCATTTCTTTTTTGGATTTAAAAACTAACATTTTTTCTATAAACTTGTATGACAAATATTATTTTTACACTTCCCATCATTTGTTATATATGCAACAAAAAAATGGAATTTTACTGTTATTGTAGATAATTTTGACAGACAACACTCCTCTATTTTTTCGTTTTAAAAAAAAAATTAAAAAAATGCAAAATTTCACTATACTATTTTTCGATTTTATAGTAAAATATGTATAAGGGAAAGATGAGAGGTGTTGACAATGTGACAAAAGAATTTTATCAAAAAACTGTAAACTGTTTATTATGTCATGAGTAAACGAAAGTGAGTGAAAGGAATGTGATTGAAATGAAAAATCAAAAGGCAGATATGTTTGTTATCGGTTTGGCACTGTTTTCAATGTTTTTTGGTGCAGGTAATATTATTTTCCCTCCATTTTTAGGAATGCAAGCGGGTTCTTCTTGGGGGCTTGGTTTTGTTAGTTATTATATTGCAGATATTGGTTTGGCTTTGGTTGCCATCTTTGCTATGCTGCGTGCAAACACAGATTTTAATGGTATGATGAGTCATATTGGAAAAATACCCGCTATCATATTATCTTGTGCTACGGTGCTTTGTATTGGTCCTTTTATTGCGATTCCAAGAACAGCAGCTACAACCTATGAAATGGCTGTAATGCCAATTTTTGGCTTGGAAGCAGGCAATGTTATGGTAACAGCCATTACAAGTATTATCTTTTTTGCAATTACGATTGTACTTTCTTTAAATGAATCTTCTGTATTAGATATTATTGGTAAATTTTTAACACCTGTATTATTTATTGGTCTGTTAATTATGATTATAAAAGGCTTTATTTCCCCAATCGCCCCAATTTCTGATACAACACAGTTAGAATCTGTTGTACAAACAGGTGTACTTTCTGGTTATCAAACATTGGACGTTTTAGCAGCACTTTGTTTTGGTGTGGTAATCTTGAAAACGGTAAAAGAAAAAGGTTACACCTCTATTGGTGAAAAGAATTTAGTAACAGGTGGCGCAGCCATTGTTGCAGGAATTGGTCTTTTAATTATTTATGGTGGTTTAACATACTTAGGTGCAACTATGTCTACCTTACATACCGCTGATAGCATTACAAGAGCAAACTTAATTACAGAAATCGTAAAAACATTATTAGGTCAAGGCGGCGTAATCTTTTTAGGTGTTGTTGTTGCTTTTGCTTGTTTAACAACATCTGTAGGTTTGGCATCTTCTTGTGGTGCATTCTTTGAAGAATTAACAAATGGAAAAGTAAACTATAAAACAGTTGTTATCATTACTTGTGTAGTTAGTGCTGTATTAGCAAATGTAGGTTTGGATACTATCGTTTCTATCTCTGGCCCTATCTTAGACTTAGTTTATCCAGCAGCATTATCTGTTATCGTATTGGCATTATTTGCAAATAATATTCAAAACGACAATATCTATAAGGCTTCTGCTCTAGGCGCATTTATTATGAGTGTATTGACAACTGCTTCTAACTATGGCGTAACAGCTTGTGATTTTGTAAAATCTTTACCATTAGCAACATATGGATTTAACTGGCTTGTTCCAACAATCGTTTGTGGTGTGATTGGTGCATTTATTAAAGGAAAGAAAAGTTGATTTCCTGATTGAGATACTATTAAAAATTCCCTATTTTATCTCTCATCTTAATCGGAACAAAAAAATAAAACCTTGAGAACTCTGTTCTTAAAAAATTGCTTCTTTCTTTTTAAGAAAGAAGCAATTTTTTTGCAAAATCAATATTTTTGATTTTTTTCTATCATTTCCGTATAGACCAACTGTACCTGTTTTACAGCATATTCTGTAGTCGTATTATTTTCGATGGTTTTTTGACTATAAAGAAGGTAAAGTGGAAGCCTTTGCTGATACATTTTTTCCAATGCTTCTGTACTGCTAGAAAGTGGTCGACCTTCTCCTATTACCAATTTTGACAACTCTCTTCGTATCAAAAGAATTACTCCATTCATAGAAAGATACATCATATTTTCTTCTCTTTTGATACAGCCACCACCAGTAGAAATGACAAGATTATTCTTTCCTGCAAATTCCTTAATAACTTCCTGCTCCACATCTCGGAAAGCATCTTCTCCAAACTGCTCAAAATAGGCAGAAATTGGCATACCAATTTTTAAAACAATTTGCTCATCTATATCTACAAAATCTTTTTGCAACACTTTTGCTACTTCTTTTCCTATGGTAGTTTTTCCGCTGCTTGGCATACCAATCAAAACAACATTCTTTTTTTCAAACAATAACTCTTTATAAATCTTATCAATTTGATATTCTGCAATCGAAGTATTTAAAAAAATTTCAACTGCATATTTTGCTTGTGCAATTAACATTTCCATACCGCCTACTGCAATCATATTTCTTTTTTCGGCTTCTAATAGCAATCTTGTTTTGATAGGATTATAAATAATATCCACAACTGCTTTGCAATTTTTATAAGGTTCTAAATCAATGGGGCAGTCTTGCAAATTAGGATACATTCCTACTGGCGTTGTATTAATAATTACATCTGCATCGCTATGCAATTTTTGACATACTTCATAAGTAACCGTATTAGGACTTTCTTTATAGTAAACTGTAATTACTTGTTTTGCTTGCATAAATTCTAATACTGCAATAATAGCTTTGGAAGCACCACCTTTCCCCAAAACAAGAACCTTTTTATTTTTAACTTCAATATTATGATGCTGCAAAAGATAAAGAAAACCACCAAAGTCTGTATTATAACCAGAAAGTTTATGATTTCTATTTACAATGGTATTAACAGAACCAACTGCTTTTGCTCTATCATCTATTTCATCTAAATAGTCCATAACAGCAATTTTATAAGGAATTGTTACATTGATAGCACGAAATTGTTTTTTTTCAAAAAAAGAAGCCACTTCTTCTTTTGCTAGAGGGTGCAAGTCATATGTATAATCTGCCAATTTTTCATGTATTGTTTTTGAAAAACTATGTCCTAATTTTTCACCAATTAAACCATATTCCATAAAGTTCACCTCATTTGTTTTTGTATATCATACAAGAATTTCCTTTATTTTTCAACTATCCTTGTTATAAAATCAGGGCAACTGCATAAAAAATTTACGCTTTCTTGAAAGAAAGTTTAGCAAAGAACTTTGTGTGAAACTTTGTTTCTTTGCTGTGTGTTGGATATAAATGGTTGTTTTAGTTGAAAAATAACGGAGCACCAACGGTTAAAATTTTCGATTTGTTCCATGTGTGAGAGGTAAAGTTTTTGGTCAAGCTTTTTTCAAAAAGCTTGTAGATTTTAGGCTTGCAAAACGTCCAGTGGACGTTCGTTTAGAACCGACCGGAGTGAAGCATAGACTTTTTTTTAAGTTCATAATAAGCTATTTTTTAACAAGCTGTGTCATTTTTTATTTTTAAACTCAAAATTATTATAAGGTTACCCTGACTTGAGATTGAAAAATATCTGCAGACTTTTATATAAAAAAATTCTACGAAATAAAAACCTCCTATTTATCAATATTGTATATATGTGTTTCTCTTTTTTTAGGAACATTATTTATAATGTTATATATTTCTTTTTTATATTTCTCTCTGTTTGTTGATATTATACAACAACTTTTTAGCAGTTAAAAAAATATCTTTCTGTTTTTAATTTAACACTAGACAAACCACATTCTATGCTATAAAATGTAAAAAATTGTGTATTTTTTGCGCGATTTTATTGTGTTGCTCTAAAATGAATCATTTGAAAACCCTAGCGTAATGACGGAGGAATGAAAATGGAAAAAAAAGTATATCTTGTATTAGAAAATGGGCAGTTTTTTGAAGGAAATGCTTTTGGTGCAGAAGGCGAAATGACAGGAGAAATTGTTTTTGCAACTGCTATGACTGGGTACCTTGAAACCTTAACAGACCCTAGTTATTATGGACAAATTGTTGTGCAAACATTTCCTTTAATTGGCAATTATGGTGTCATTCCTGCTGATTTTGAAAGTGCACACTCTCATGTAAAAGCATATGTTGTTAGAGAATGGTGTCAGGAACCTTCCAATTTTCGGTCAGAAGGAAATCTTGACACTTTTTTAAAGGAACAGAATGTCATTGGTCTTTGTAATATTGATACAAGACAGTTGACTAGAATTATTAGAGAATATGGTGTAATGAATGCACGCATTGTTACATCAATTGAAAATTTGGACAATATTGTTGCAGAATTAAAACAGTATCGTGTGGCAGATGCCGTAAAAAATACAACTTGTCAGCAAATAACTACCATAAAACCAGAAGATGCAAAATACAAGGTGGTTTTAATGGATTTTGGTGCAAAAAAACACATTCATCAGGAATTGGAAAAAAGAGGATGTGAAGTTGTGATTGTACCTGCACATACCACCTATGAACAAATAATGGAAATGAAACCAGATGGAATTATGCTTTCCAATGGTCCTGGCGACCCTGCCGAAAATATAGAAGTGATTGAAGAACTTAAAAAATTGTTAGCAACAAAAATTCCGATATTTGGTATTTGTCTAGGACATCAGCTTGTTGCACTTGCAACAGGTGCAAAAACAATCAAATTAAAATATGGTCATAGAGGTGCAAATCAACCAGTAAAAGATTTAGTAACAGGAAATGTTTATATTACAAGTCAGAATCATGGTTATGCTGTAGATAGCAATACCCTTTCTGAAGATTGCAGTGTTCGCTTTATCAATGCAAATGATAATACTTGTGAAGGAATTGATTATCAAGAAATTCCTGTTTTTACAGTACAATTCCACCCAGAAGCAAATGGTGGCCCAAGAGATACGATGTTTTTATTTGACCGTTTTATAACATTGATGGGAGGTAACAAATAATGCCATTAAGACAAGATATTAAAAAAGTTTTAGTAATTGGTTCTGGTCCAATTGTAATTGGACAGGCTGCTGAATTTGACTATGCTGGTACACAAGCCTGCCGTACTTTACGGGAAGAAGGTTTAGAAGTTGTTCTTGTGAATAGTAATCCTGCCACCATTATGACAGACAAAGCAATGGCAGACCGCATTTATATTGAACCTCTTACCATTGACACTTTAAAAAGAATTATTGAAAAAGAAAAACCAGATAGTGTACTTTCTACTTTAGGCGGACAAACAGGTTTGACACTTTCTATGCAATTAGCGAAAGAAGGATTTTTAAAAGAGCACAATGTAAAATTGTTAGGCGCAAATCCTCTTACTATTGATAAAGCAGAAGATAGACAGATGTTTAAAGATACAATGCTTGAAATTGGGGAACCTGTTATTCCTTCAGAAGTGGTAAATACTGTGGAAGATGCTATTGCTTTTGTAGAAACAATTGGTTATCCTGTGATTATTCGTCCTGCTTTTACCTTAGGTGGTACTGGTGGTGGCATCTGTAATGATGAGCAAGAACTTGTAGAAATTGCTTCTAATGGTTTACGTCTTTCCCCTATTTCTCAGATATTAGTTGAAAAATGTATTTCTGGTTGGAAAGAAATTGAGTTTGAAGTGATGCGTGACAGCAAAGGAAATGTCATTACCATTTGTAGTATGGAAAATTTTGACCCTGTTGGTGTGCATACAGGCGATTCTATTGTTATCGCTCCCGCCGTAACATTAGCAGACAAGGAATATCAAATGCTTCGCTCTGCTTCCTTAAATATTATTTCTGCACTTGGTGTGGAAGGTGGTTGTAATTGTCAATTCGCTTTAAATCCAGATAGTTTTGAATATGCTGTTATAGAGGTAAATCCTCGTGTTTCTCGTTCTTCTGCACTTGCTTCTAAAGCAACTGGTTATCCGATTGCAAAGGTTGCAGCCAAAATTGCCATTGGCTATACTTTAGATGAAATTAAAAATGCAGTTACTGGCAATACCTATGCTTGCTTTGAACCTACCATAGATTATGTTGTTGTCAAACTGCCTAAATGGCCTTTTGATAAATTTGTATATGCAAAACGTGTATTGGGTACACAAATGAAAGCAACTGGTGAAGTAATGGCCATTGGCCCTAACTTTGAAATGGCAATTATGAAAGCAGTACGAGGTGCAGAAATTTCTTTAGATAGTTTGAATTTGCCAAAATTAGAATCCCTTTCTAAGGAACAAATTTTGCAAAAAGTGCATGTTTGTGATGATGAACGCCTTTTTGTAGTATTTGAAGCACTAAAAAGAGGGATTTCTCCAGAAAAAATTAATAATATTACCAAAATTGATAAATGGTTTTTATATAAATTGCTGAACCTTGTCAACTATGAAAAGGAATTAGCAGAAAATACGTTAGATGATGCTTTGTATTTAAAAGGTAAAAAATTAGGGTATCCAGATAAAGTGATTGAAAGATTTTCCAATCAAACTATTAAAAATCCTGTTTCAGCAGTATTTAAAATGGTGGATACTTGTGCAGCAGAATTTAAAGCAGAAACCCCTTATTTTTATTCCACTTATGACACAGAAAATGAAGCATTAGAACATATTCAAACACATGGCTCTGGAAAACCAACGATTATTGTATTTGGTTCTGGCCCTATCCGCATTGGACAAGGAATTGAATTTGATTATGCTTCTGTGCATTGTGTTTGGGCATTAAAAGAAGCTGGCTATGAAGTAGTCATTGCAAATAATAATCCGGAAACGGTTTCCACAGACTTTGATACCGCAGACAGATTATATTTTGATGCACTAACACCAGAAGATGTTATGAACATTATTAAAACAGAAAAACCTTATGGTGTTGTTGTGGCATTTGGTGGACAAACAGCCATTAAATTGACAAAATTTTTAGAAGTAAATGGTGTTAAAATATTGGGCACTCCTGCAGATAGTATTGACGCAGCAGAAGATAGAGAGCGCTTTGATGAACTGTTAGAATCTCTGCACATTGAACGCCCTGCTGGCTATACAGTTATGAGAACAGAAGATGCTTTAAAAGTAGCAAATAATTTAGGGTATCCCGTTTTGATGCGTCCTTCTTATGTTTTAGGCGGACAAAATATGATTATTGCGCATAGTGATGAGGATATTCGGGAATATATGCAGATTATTCTTTCCCATGATATTGAAAATCCAATTTTGATTGATAAATATTTGATGGGTGTTGAAATTGAAGTAGATGCCATTTGTGATGGAGAAGATATATTAATTCCGGGAATTATGGAACATATTGAACGTGCAGGTATTCACTCTGGTGACTCTATTGCAGTTTATCCTGCTTGGAATGTCAGCGGCGAATTGACACAAGAATTGATTGAGTATACCAAAAATCTTGCGGTATCTTTAAAAACAAAGGGGCTTGTAAATATTCAGTATGTTATTTATGAAAACCAGATTTATGTAATTGAGGTTAATCCTCGTTCTTCCAGAACAATACCCTATATTAGTAAAGTGACTGGTGTGCCTATGGTGGACTTGGCAACTAGAGCAATGCTTGGAGAAAAACTAAAAGATATGGGTTATGGTACAGGACTTTATAAAACACCTCCTTACGTTGCTGTTAAAGTACCTGTTTTCTCTTTTGAAAAATTGATTGATGTTGATGTGCAGTTAGGCCCTGAAATGAAATCTACAGGAGAAGTATTAGGTATTGGTAAAACACTAAGCGAGGCACTTTATAAAGGCTTAATTGCAGCCGGATACAAAATGAAAAAACAAGGTGCTATGTTTGTAACAGTACGTGATGCAGATAAAGCAGAAATTGTTGATATTACCAAAAAATATGCTTCTCTTGGTTTTGAAATTTATGCAACAAAAGGAACAGCCAATGTATTATTACAGGCTGGCATTAGTGTAAAAGTAGTAAATAAAATCCATGAATCAAAAGATAATTCAAAAGTGCTTTTAGAAAGTGGAAAAATTAATTATATTATTTCTACTTCTTCCAAAGGACGTTTGCCAAGTTTGGATAGTGTAAAAATCCGTCGTTTAGCAGTAGAACATTCCATTCCTTGCTTAACTTCTTTGGATACGGCAAACGCACTTGCAGATAGTTTAATTAGCCGTTTTTCAGAATATAGCACGGAATTGATTGACATTAACCATATGAGAGAAAAACGTATGAAATTACCATTTACAAAATTGTCTGCTTGTGGAAATGACTATATTTATTTTAATTGTTTAGATGGTCATGAAATTACAAGTCCGGAATCTCTTGCGGTTTCGCTGTCCCACAGACATTTTGGTATTGGCGGCGATGGTGTTGTATTGATGGAAAAATCAGATGTGGCAGATGTTAAAATGAGAATGTATAATTTAGATGGCAGTGAGGGCAGAATGTGTGGAAATGCTGTCCGTTGTATTGGAAAATATGTATATGAAAATGGATATGTTCCTAAAACGGATATGACAGTAGAAACTCTTTCTGGCATCAAACAGCTAAAGCTTTTTGTGCAAAATGGAGTTGTAGATTTTGCAACTGTCAATATGGGCAAAGCAATTTTAGAACCAGAACAAATTCCGGTTAGAATTAGAGGATTACAATTTAAAAATGTATTAAATTATCCTGTTAAAATAGATGACAAAGATTATAGCATTACTTGTATTTCTATGGGCAATCCACATGCGGTTGTATTCTGGAACAATTTGGACAATTTAGATATTGAAAAAATAGGCCCTGCTTTTGAATATAGCCCACTTTTTCCAGAAAGAGTAAATATTGAATTTGTACAAATTATTAATTCTACTACTTTAAAGATGAGAGTTTGGGAAAGAGGCAGCGGAGAAACTTGGTCTTGTGGTACAGGTGCTTGTGCAGCCGCAGTTGCTGCAGTTTTAAATGGATATTGCAGTAGAGAAAAACAAATTACTGTAAAATTAAAAGGTGGCGATTTGCTCATTAAGTATACAGATGACGCAGTTTATCTTTCTGGAAAAGCAGAAAAAGTATATGAAGGTGTTGTTGAAATATAAAGATTTTGTTATCTGAAATGAAAAAACCTTGAAACTTTACTTTCTTTTTGGAAAAAAAGGAAACGAGTTTGAAACGGCGCAAAGTGTCCAATGGATGCTTTGTGCTGCCCAAAGTTTCAAGGTCTTTTAATGCAATCTTACAATAGTTCCTCATAAGAATAGATATAGTTATCAGCTAGTTGTTGTATTTCTTCAAAGTCGGCGGGGCGTGTTTTTTCTGCCACAGCAACCACATAAAAACCACCTTTTTTTGCAGAACGTATGGCATAAAGCGCATCTTCAAAAACCATTGTATTTTGCATGGTTCCTCCCAGTCGCTGCATTGTTTCTATAAAAACTTGGGGGTCTTTTTTTGATAAACCCATTTCTGTGCAAGTAGCAATAAAATCAAAATAAGGCAAAATGGAAAGACGTTCCATAGCTGCTAAAATATAATTTGGCTCAGAAGCTGTTAAAATACACATTTTTGTACCATTTTGTTTTTCCTTTTCTAAATATTCTTTAACAAAGGGCTTTAATGGTACAACATTTGCATATTGTTCTGCTACCATGGCAATAATTTCTGTTACAATTTCGTCTACTGTTTGCGGAATATGAAACAATTCTTTAAAACAAAGAGCAGTTTCGGGTAAGGTTTGTCTTTTGATTCTATCATCAATTTCTTGTGTAATTTCAAAACCATATTGTGAAAGATAATCTTTTCCAACATTTTTCCAAACTGGCATAGAATCAATTAAAGTACCATCTAAATCAAAAATAATATACTTCATATCTTCCCCTCCTTTATAAATAAGCTTCAAACTTTTTATTAATGCAAACACCTAAAGTCATAGGGCCTGTATGAGTGGCAATAGTTGCACCAATTTGAAAGGGTTCTATCCATTCCATAGTAGGTAAATAGGTTTTTAAGATTTCTGAAAAAATTTCTGGTTCTTCTGGAGTGTTTGTAGTACCAATGGTAACGATAAAATCAGAAACACAAAAATGATTTTGTTCTATATATTCTTTTGTCAATTCGGATAGCTTTATCATAGCTTTTTTTCGGCTGCGTGCAATTCCTGCTTTATTGATTTCTCCATTTCCTAGTACAATCAAAGGTTTAATATTTAAAATGCTGCCAGAAAGAGCAGCTACTTTTCCAATACGTCCCCCTTTTTCTAAATGTTTAAGCGTTCCGACCATAAAAAAAATACGGCTATCTATTTTTGCTTTTTCTATATAAGAATGTACTGCATCAATATCATAACCTGCTTGCTGCATACGTGCCGCTTCTCTCACAAGAAGATATTGGGAACCGGTGGCAGCCCAAGAATTTTCAATATATATTTTTCTTTCTGGATATTGTTCTTGTAATATTTGTTTTGCTGTCATGGCAGACTGAAAAGACCCACTCAAAGTATCAGTAATAGTAAAACAAATTATATCCTTTCCTTGCTGAAGTGCAGAGGTAAAACTATCTACATAATCCTGTACTGGAGGTAAAGAAGTTTTAGGAAATATATTTTCTTCTATCATTTTTTGATAAAAAACAGTAAGTGGAAGTTCTACAATTTCTTTTTGATATGTTTTTTGGTCTAAGCAAACATAAAAAGGAATGATAGAAATATGATATTGTTTTGCAACCTTACTTGGAATATCAGCTGCGCCATCACTAAAAATTTGAAATAACGACATTGTGCCCTCCTTAAAAATAAATCATTAATTCTATGATAACAAAGATTTGATTGCTTTGCAAACGCTTTCACGCTTTCTTGAAAGAAAGCTTAGCAAAGAACTTTGTGCAAAACTTCGTTTTGCTGCTGTATGATGGACTTGAATGGCTGTTTTAGATGAACTACAACGTATCACCATCAGTTAAAAATAGAATCTGTTGCGTTAGCAAAAGAAAAAGTTTTTGGTCAAGCTTTTTTTACGCTTTCTTGAAAGAAAGCTTAGCAAAGAACTTTGTGCAAAACTTCGTTTTGCTGCTGTATGATGGACTTGAATGGCTGTTTTAGATGAACTACAACGTATCACCATCAGTTAAAAATAGAATCTGTTGCGTTAGCAAAAGAAAAAGTTTTTGGTCAAGCTTTTTTTACGCTTTCTTGAAAGAAAGCTTAGCAAAGAACTTTGTGCAAAACTT
>CAJUKL010000030.1 GCA_910587195.1 uncultured Clostridia bacterium
TTTCGCACAAAGTTCTTTGTTAAGCTTTCTTTCCCCCACTTTTTTGAAAAAAGTTGAACAAAAAACGTTACCTTTTGCACACGCAACAGATTCTAAATTTTAACCTCTGGTGGTGCGTTGTCGTTCAACCACAACAACTACTCAACTCCAACACACAGCAGCAAAACGAAGTTTTGCACAAAAGTTCTTTGCTTACTTTCTTTCAAGAAAGTAAGTCAAGAAAGTAAGTTTTCAATCATTGTAGTAATGTTTTCATTGGCTGTAATTGCAGTGCTGTCAATATTTTTGTCCGCTTCTCTTGCTAAAATATCCGCTTCTGCTTTTAAATCAACTATATTTTTTTTACTATCTTTTTTGATGCGTAATCCAATAAGTGCAGTTTTTCCCTCTATTACCACTGCTGCTTCTTGTATTTCCTCTATTTTTAATATGTTTTTTTCAATTTCTTTTGCTCTCTCTGTTTTTGTTTTTCCTTCTTCTAATTCTGCTGCTTTTGCAATACGGATTTGAGAAAGATTATTTTCTAAAGTCTTGGACTGACAACCAGCTAATAGTATACTAAAACAAAAAATGCTAAAAATAATTTTTTTCATATCCACACAAATCCTTTCCTTTCTATCATATTATGATTATTATGTTGTAGTTTTTTTTATTTTATAATCATAAAATTTTGTCATTTCTATTCTGTTTTTGATAAAATTGTGGTATACTACATATACTTATGGATGTAAAATGATAAAGGAGGATTTGATTTTTATGTATGAAGCAAGAAATAGACATCATGAAAATAAAAGAAGACATTATAGAGTTGCACAAAGAGATATTTACGAAGACCCATGCGAAGGCGTTTATGTGACAAAAGAAGAACAACAAAAATATTTTATTGTAACAGCAGCCTTGGTACTTCTTTCTTTTTTGGGCGCAGTTGCTATTATTTTAAAAAAGAAATAATCATCATTTTGCCTTTTTTTGTATGGAACACACCCTACCATCATATAATATATGGAAAGGGTGTGTTTTTTTGACTAAAAAAATACTTACTATGATTTTTATTTATATTATACTTGCTATGATAGGTTTGCCAGCTTTGATTACATATTGCTCTTATTCTTCTCACTCCCCAGCAGAACCTGAAACAGCACAGCCAGAAGCAGAACTTGCTTCTCCTGAAATTATACGAACATCTGAATTAGAAAACTATATTAAAGGTGTTGTAGCAGCAGAAATGCCCGCTCTTTTTGAAATAGAAGCACTAAAAGCGCAAGCGGTTTCTGCTCGTACCTATGCAGTTCGCAAAATGAAGGAAAATAATTCTAATGCTGTTCCCTATGACATTGGACAAGCGTATCTTTCTATAGAACAAATGCAGCAAAAATGGGGAGAAAATTTCACAACTTATTATAATAAAATTAGTGAAGCAGTAGATAGTACAAGGGGAGAAATTATGACCTATGAAAATGAACCTATTTTAGCGGTATTTCATGCAGAAAGTGCAGGTAAAACAGAAGCAGCAGAAAATGTATGGACACAAGAAATTCCTTATTTAAAAAGTGTAGACAGTAGCCTTGATAAAAATGCGCCTGATTTTGAAACTAGTATTAGTTTTACTTATGATGAATGTATCAAACGCTTTTCTAATCAATATGGTAACTTGTCCCTTTCTAAAGACACTTTACCACAACAACTAAAAATATTAAGCCATACCCCTGCTGGATATGTGCAGCAAATACAAGTGGGCAACAAAATTTTAACAGGTAGAGAAGTACGGGAAACATTACATTTACGCAGCAGTAATTTTAGTATTCAGACTCAAAATGATATGGTTATTTTTACCACAAAGGGATACGGACATGGTGCTGGTATGAGTCAATATGGTGCGGAATTTATGGCAAGAGAAGGAAAAAGCTATCAACAAATATTGCAGCATTATTATACAGGAATTTCTTTTTCTGTTTATGATAGTAAAGAAACATGAATAAAAAGGGAATCCTTCGGGCAATACTATTGCTGGAGGTGTTATAACATGAACAAAAATTATTATCGTATTTTATGGGGCTGTCTTGCTGTAGTGGTTATTGCTGGAGGTATTTATTATTTTGCCGGAAGAAAACCAGAAGCACAGCAAAATATGCAGCCAACAGAACAAGCTACACAACCAAGAGCGCATCAAGTGATTATTAATCAAGCGCCCGCATTGGAGGAAGCTATTGCAGAAAGAGAAGCAGAAATTGCAGAACTTCCTGATACAACGGAAGCAGAAGAAACAGAAAAAAACATAGCAGAAACAACGATAGCAGAAGGAGAAACGACAAAAGAGGAAAACACAACACAACAAGCTGGTATTTTTAAAGATGAGTTGCTTTTTGCTATGCCTTTAGCAGGCAATATTGTTATGGATTACAGCGTAGACCATACCATTTATGATGCCACACTAGATCAATATCGTACCAATGACCATATTTCTATTGAGGCAAAAAAAGGAGATAGTGTCAAAGCAGCAGAAGATGGAACAGTAGAAAGTATTCAAACAGATGATGAAAGAGGCATTACAGTAGTCATTAACCATGAAAACGGCTGGCAGACTACATACAGCCAATTACAAGAGGATGTAGTAGTCAAAGAAGGGGACAAAGTGAAAAAGGGACAAGAAATTGGTTTTGTAGCAGAGCCTACAAAATACAGCGTTGCATTAGGGGAACATATGGATTTTTCTATGGCAAAAGATGGTATCAAAGTTGACCCCAAAAGCAATGTAGCAGAATAATGACGCTTTCTTGAAAGAAAGCTTAACAAAGGACTTTATGCGAAACTTCGTTTTGCTGCTGTGCTTTGCATTTGAATAGTTGCTTTAGTTAAACGACAACGGAACACCAGCAATTAAAATTTAGAATTTGTTCTGTCTGCAAAAGAAAAAGGAATTGGCTAAGTAATGTCATTAAGTTAAGACAGGAAAGATAAAAGGAGTCTTATACCAATTATAGTATAAGACTCTTCAGTCTGTCAAAGAACCCACTTTTTATTATTGAAAAGTGGGTTCTTTGATAGATTGAGCAAAACAAAGTTTTGCACAAAAGTTCTTTGTTAAGCTTTCTTTCAAGAAAGCGTTGTGATATTATAGTTTGAAAAAAGAAAGAAATGGAATAAAAGCAAGGAGATTAAAACATGGATTTTAATGAAGAACAACAAAAAGCAATCAAACATTATAAAGGAACCATGCTTGTATTGGCAGGTCCAGGAAGCGGAAAAACAACGATTATTATTTATCGTGTCAAATATTTGATAGAGCAGCAGCACGTATCACCAGAAAAAATACTTGTTGTGACCTATACAAAGGCAGCAGCTACAGAAATGAAACAACGTTTTTTGCAGCTTTCTGTTGCTGGAGGAGAAAAAGTTCATTTTGGTACCTTTCACAATATATTTTTTAAGATTCTCCGCCGAGCGTACGGCTACCGTTTAGAGCAAATTATTAGTGAAGAAGAAAAATGGAACTTTTTTAAAAAGTTAATGATAGAATCAGAGATAGAAACCAATGACCAAGACGAATATGTTAGAGATATTTTATCAGAATTATCTCTTATGAAAAATGAACTATTACCTTTAAAACAATATGAGCCAGTAAATTTTTCAAAAGATTTATTTCGATTTTTTGCCAAAAAATATGAGCAATATAAGGCAGTTAAAAATAAAATTGATTTTGATGATATGCTAACACAATGCTATGAATATCTAATGATGGAAGAAGAAGGTAAAAAATACTGGCAAAATTGTTTTGAATATATTTTGCTAGACGAATATCAAGATGTCAACCAAGCGCAAGATGTTTGCATTCGTATTTTAGCAGAACCACAAAACAATATTTTTGCAGTAGGAGATGATGACCAAAGCATTTATTGTTTTCGGGGCGCAAGACCTGATTTTTTGTTGCAATTTCCAGGAAAATATCCAGATTGTCAAAAAATAACTTTGCCTATTAATTATCGTTCCACCGAAAGAATTATTAAATTATCTGAAAAAATTATCAAAAACAATAAAAAACGCTTTGAAAAAAAGATGCATGGACAAAAAGGAGAAGGTAAAAAAATTGTATTTTTTACAGCAAAGGAAGCCTATGAAGAAGCAGAAAAAATTGCTTTAAAATTATCCCAGCTACGCAAAAAGGGAATTGCTTATCAAGATATGGCTGTTATCTATCGCACAAACATACAAGGAGGTATTTTTGCAAGGGCATTAACAGAACAAGGGATTCCTTTTTTACTAAAAGATAAAAGTCTTGACTTATACCAACATTGGATTACAAAAGATTTTATAGCATATTTATTATTAGCGGAAGATATTGGAAACAATGCTGCTTTTCGCCGTATTGTAAACAAACCCAAAAGATATATCAGCAGAAATTTATTAGAAAGTGCAGAAAAAATAAACAAACCACTTTTAAAAGGCTTATTTGTTTTACCAGAACTAAAAAAATACCAAGCACAACATTTAATGGACTTAGAAACAGATTTGGCACAAATTAAAAAAAGGAAGCCTTTGGAAGCCCTAAAATATATTCGGAATGTTATAGGCTATGATGATTATTTAAAAGAATATGCACAATTTAGAAAAGCCAGTTTAGAGGGGTATCTTGAAATTGCAGAAGAAATAACACAATTTGCGAGCATTGCATCAGACCAGCAGACTTTTTTTGAAAAGCTACAGGAAATGGAAAGAATTCAAAAAGATAAAAAAAATATAACCTTACAAGGAGTAACACTTTCTACTATGCATTCTGCAAAAGGGCTAGAATTTGAAGTTGTATTTGTTCCAAGCATTGTAAAGGACACCATACCACACAAAAAGAGCACGACAGCGGAACAAATAGAAGAAGAACGTCGTCTATTTTATGTGGCAGTTACAAGGGCAAAAAGTATGTTATATTTATCTGAAATCAAGCAAAGATATGATACAAAATTAGAACGTTCCTGTTTTTTAAAAGAAATTGGATTAAAATAAACATAAAATGTAAGAAAAAATTAGTATTTATATTTTTTAGAAATGGTATAATGTAGAAAAAACGCTTTCTTGACGCTTTCTTGAAAGAAAGCTTAGCAAAGAACTTTGTGTAAAACTTCGTTTTGCTGCTGTGTGTTGGAGTTGAGTGGTTGCTTTAGTTGAATGACAACGGAGTACCATACGTTAAAAATGAGAATCTGTTCCATGTGCGAGAAGTAAAGTTTTTTGTCCAACTTTTTTTCAAAAAAGTTGGTAAGGTTTTAAAAGGGAGGAAAAAAAGAAATGAAAACAAATAAAAAAGAGCAAAGAAAAAGGCGTGTAGCAGCTATTGTTGCAGTAATTCTTGTGATGGCAATGGTATTTAGTTTAATTGCCCCTATTTTTTCAGCAAGAGCAGCAGAAGCACCAAAAACATCTGCTGATAGAGTGTTAAAAGAAGGAGAACAATTAGAAGAAATTGGTACAAATGATTTTTCCAGCAATGTTTTTATTGGATTTGAACAACAATATATTGTGGGAAATACAGCACCAATTTCTACAATTCTTGTCAACAACGGAAAAGATTTTAAGGGAAATTTTCAAATAAAAATCTATTCTTATCTTGGTGCTGCAAATGAAGATAGACAATATTCTCTTTATTATCAAACATTAGAATTGCCAAAAGGTGCTGGAAAACAAATTAACATGGCAGTACCAATTAAAACATTGCAAAGGCAATTTGAAATTACTTTGACAGATGAAAAAGGAAATATTGTTTATCGAAAATATGCGAGTGCTAAACCGCTTGACCCTGCAACATTATTAGTTGGTGTACTTTCTGAAAGACCAACAGATATGTCTTATTTTTCTGCGATACATTTTGCGCAACAGGAGGATTATACAGAAGAATATACAAAAACAGTTTATTTAACAGGGGAAACCTTTCCAAGCATAACAGAAGTTATGAATCATTTTAAAGTAATTGTAATAGATGATTTTGACACAAAGATATTGACAGAAGAACAAAAGAATGCCCTTTTAGAATGGATAAAACAAGGTGGAATTTGTGTTATTGGTACTGGAGTAAATGCACAAAAAACATTAGAAGGTCTGCAAAACATCATTTCTGTTTCCTGTGACAGTGTTGTAAATCAATATATTCGAATGGCTGGAACAAGGGTACGTGCAGATGTTGCGCAACTCGAAATACAACAAGACAATAGCGAAGCAATAGAAAATGCTTCTATTTTACCTGTTGGGAGTGGTTCTGTTGTATTATATGATATTTCTTTATCTTTATCTCCTGCAACAGAAACCACAGGTTTTATTAATGAAATTAGGGATTGTTGTGAATCTTTGTCTAGTGCCTTAACAGAAATCAAATATCAAGATAGTTATAGCTATAATCCGATTGCTTATGTTGCAAGAAGTTTTCCAGAATGGGAAAGAGGGCCTATTTATATGATATTAATAGCCATTGCCATTTATATCATTGTAGTAGGGCCAGTTATCTATTTGATATTAAAAAAGAAAGATAAACGAGAAAAAGGATGGGTTGTGATTCCTGCCACTTCTGTTATCTTTATGTTGATTGTTTTTGTATTAAGTTTTAACAGTCATTATAAAAGTGGTATGTTAAATATTGTTTCTAGTACCAAATTAGAGCAAGGGCAATCTATCGGAAAAACAGACATCTATGTTTCTGCCAAAACAAGTAAAAAAGGAAATGTACATATTAGTGCTGATGAATTTATAAATGTATCTATTCCTTCCGAGGATAGATGGAATTATAGTGAAACAGCAAAAGATATTTGTATGAATAAAATCCGAGTAGGAGAAAAAACAGAAGTCACTTATCTGGACACCAAAAGTTGGCAAAATAGTGATTTTGAATTAGAAACAACTACTGATTTAAGTGGTATTTTAGACTGCAATTTTAAAATGAAAGATGATAAAATAGTAGGTAGTATTGCCAATCACACCAATCGAAATTTTAGAGAAATTGTAGTTTTAGCCGGACAAAAAATATTTATGATTGACAATTTAAAAATAGGACAGACCTATCAAGTAGAAGAAGATATTACAGACAAAGAATATTTAAGCGACGTTTCTAATGCAAAATCTTCTCGTATTTTGTTACAGCTTTTTAGAGATATGTATAGCAGAGATACTTTAAATGACAGAATTAAAAAAGGAGAAATTACAAGACAGGATGCTTATCGCATTATGAGAGAAAGTGATATGATAAACAATTTTATGGATATGGGTGCTTCTACTTATGTAAAAAATACAGGAGATATTCATGTATTTTTATATGCTTTTGATGAAGAAAACATATTGCCACAAACATTTTATATTAATGGAGAAACTGCACTTGAAAACACCTTAAATTTATATAGAATAGAACATAGTATTCGTTTAGCAGAAACAGAAAATTTTGCAATTCCTTTTGGTATTCTAACAGGAATTGAGCAAGGAGAAGAAAAAATTGTAAATAATGACATTGACATTGATTATTATGGAAATAATCGTTTATATGCGCGTAAAAATGTAGAAGCAGTATGGGAATTTCCTTTGCCTGCTGATACTATAATAGAAAGTTTTCAATTTCGTTCTATGAATGATGCAGGAAATTATTATCAAGCACCAGAAATTTATAATGTACGATTAAGTGCTTGGGAAAGTTTAGAAAGTGGAGAATATACCAATGCAGCTGACTATATCAATTTTTCTGAAAAATATCCAAATGGTCATATTATGGTAAAATATTTTATACAGCGGGAAACAGAAGTACAATACCCAGATATTAAATTGAAGGGAGCAGGGCAAAATGTTGGAAATTAAAAATCTTGTTAAAAAATATGGAAAATTTACGGCTGTAAATGATTTAAACTTGACTGTACCCGAAAGCAGTATTTTTGGTTTTGTAGGGCCAAATGGTGCCGGAAAAACAACAACCATGAAAATTATGTCAGGTCTTTTAAAAGCAACCAGTGGTAATGTTATGATTGATGGTATTGATGTTACCAAAAAACCGAGAGCCTTAAAAGAAAACATTGGTTATATGCCTGATTTTTTTGGAGTTTATGATGATTTAAAAGTAATGGAATATATGGATTTCTATGCAGGTACTTATTATATTCCTTATGAACAAAGAGAGGAATTAATCAATAATTTACTGGAGATTGTTGACCTTTCTCATAAAAAAGAGGATTATGTAGATGGACTTTCCAGAGGAATGAAGCAAAGGCTTTGTTTAGCAAGAAGCCTTATTCATGACCCGAAATTGCTGATATTAGATGAACCTGCTTCTGGACTTGACCCAAGAGCAAGAGTTGAAATGAAAGAAGTGTTAAAACAACTCCAAACAATGGGAAAAACCATTATTATTAGTTCACACATTTTGCCAGAATTAGCCGAAATGTGTACAGAAGTAGGAATTATTGACCAAGGGCATATTGTTGTGCAAGGAACAGTACAAGAAATTATGAAGCAAATGACAAAAGTTAGAAAAATACAAATTCACCCTTTGGAAAATATGGAAGGTCTTTTAAAAATATTAGAAGAACAGCCAGTAGTTGAAGATGTGGTGGAAAATACATCTGATGTAGAATTTTCTTTTCAAGGAACAGACCAAGAATTAACTGCATTATTAAAACAAATTGTATTAGCAGATATTGCAGTATTATCCTTTAAAGAAAAGGAAGGAAATTTAGAAGAAATCTTTATGCAAGTGACAGGAGGGGAACAAAAATGATGATGAATCCCGTATTGCGTCGTGAAACAAAAACGACGCTTCGAAATTGGAAAATGTTTGCTATTTTAACTGCATATGTTGCAATTATTTCTTTAGGAGCAGCCGGTTATATTTATGGAAACATGTTTTCTTCCTATGATTTTTCTTTTGAGCCATCTAGTATGAGCGGAATGTATGTTGTATTATGTGCCATGCAAATGGGTTTAATGCTGTTATCAGCACCCGCAATGACAGCTGGCACCATTAGCGGAGAAAGAGAAAGACAAACATTAGACTTACTTTTAATGACAAAAATGTCCTCTTTTTCTATTGTGCTTGGAAAATTATTATCATCTATGGCGACCCTAGTATTAATTATGGTAGCAACTTTGCCTGTTTTTGCGATTGCCTTTTATTTTGGCGGAATCTCCTTATTTTCTCTTTTTGCGATGATGTTATATATTATGGTGACTGCTTGCATGGCTTGTTCTTTATCTATCTTTTTTTCCTGTATTTTTAAAAAAACAGTAGTATCTATGGTCATTGTATATTTATTGATTGGTGGTGTATTTTGTTCTGGCACGTTAATTGCAGCACTACTTCAACAAAGTTTATACTGGACAATGTACCAAGATTATCCAAGTTTAGCTTTTCCTTTAACTATATTGGTATCCAATCCAGGAGTTGGCTTTTTTTCCTTAATTGACAATCAATTAGGCACAAATGTCATTTCTAACATTGTTCGTGCTTATCATAATAAAAATGTTGCTATGAACACTTTACTACAACATTATTGGATATTAAATTTTATATTTAATATTGTAATTTCTGTTATATTTGTATGTTTATCAGCAATATTTATTAACCCAGTCAAAAAGAAAAAGTAATTTTTATTCAAAAGGGGGAGAACATTGGAACGATTTCGAAAACATTTATTAAAATTAAAATTAAAATTATCTTTTGAATTATGGTATAAAATATTTTTAAAATGTAGTATTGTTGCGATGATACTTTCCATTTTGTATCTTATTTTTTCAAAATGGACTTACCTGTGTGACAGCACACTATTTTTTACCACTCTTATTTTACTTACTGTGTTAGTTTCCTTGCTATTTACCTTTTTTCAACGTATCACATGGCAAAAAACAGCACAAACAGCAGATAAATTAGGCTATGAGGAGCGTTTTATTACTGCATTGGAATTGCTAGAACAAAACAAATCTTATAGCAAAATAGAAACCATGGTAATAGAAGATGCGCTTCAAAAAGCACAAGAGGATATTGCAAAAAAATATCTTTTAACAGTGCCAAAAAAAGAATTAAAATTAATTGTTTTATTATTTGCAATTATGTTCAGCACCAACGTTATTACAACAAAACAGCAAAGAGAAGCAGAACAATATGCAGCAGCACAACTACGGAAAATTGAACAAGTAAAAAATGAAATTAACAAAGGGCAGGAATTTAAGGAAGATGCTTTAAAAGCCTTTCAAAAAGAGATGGATAGCATCACCAAAAATTTAAAACGAGCACAAACGGTAGAAGAAAGTAAAAAGATGATAGAAGAAGCACAGCAGGCATTAAAAGCATTAGAAAAAGAAAGTATTCCAGAGGATTTAAAAAGGACAGCAGAAAAACTTTCCCAGCATGAAAAAACAAAAGAATTAGCAAATGCTTTAGAACGAGGAGATACGGCTGCCATTAATGCACAAATGGATACCTTATTATCAGAATTGGAAAACCTACCACAAGAAGATTTAGAACAAATTGCAGAAGTCTTGGAAAATATGGGAGAATTAAACGACCAAGAATTAAAAGAACTGCTTGACAATTTATCAAAGCAGCTTTCCAGTGGAAATATGGCGCAAGCAATTTCCAATGGAAAGGCATTAAAAGGAAAATTAGCTGCATTATCCACTGAAAATACCGAATTAGCAAAAAGTTTAGAAAATCTGAATCAAGAGCTTGCACAAGCTGCTTCTGGCAAAACAGAACAATCCGGACAATCTGGAATACAAGGTGATGGCATGGGACAAGGACAAGGAGAAGGAGAGCAAAGCGGTAGTGGTCAGGGCGGCATGGGTCAAGGCAGCGGAGAAGGTATGAACAGTGGACAGGGCAGAGGTCGAGGACATCAAGAAACAGAAAAAATTTATACCAGAAAAGCAGAAAATATGGCAGGCTATCAAACACAGGTACAAGGACAAGTCAATGAGCAAGGACAAAGTAATATTACAAGAGAGCAAACTTTTGGAGAAAGAGGACAAAGTGTACCATATGAACAAGTATATCATTCTTATCGAAATAATGCATTACGAGATATTGAAAACACAGATGTTCCTTATGGTATGCGAGAATTAGTATCAGAATATTTCTCCACTTTAGAACAATAACTTACTTTTTTGAAAGAAAGGTATCAAAGAACTTTTGTGCAAAGCTTTATTTTGCTGTTGTATGTTGGACTTGAGTGAAACGACAACAGAGCACCAACGACTAAAATTTTTATTCTGTTGCGTTTGCAAACAATAAAGTTTTTTGTCCAACTTTTTTTCAAAAAAGTTGGTGGAGTTTGAGGCAACGCCTCAAGGTTTTTACGCTTGGAAGCGTGTTTTTGAAGTGGTCTGGAGGAACTTTTCACAAGTGAAAAAAGTTCCTCCAGAAACTTCTGACTTTTGTCAAGTCCATTTTAAAACCACTTTCTTCTTATTTTTTTGAAAGAAAGGTATCAAAGAACTTTTGTGCAAAGCTTTATTTTGCTGTTGTATGTTGGACTTGAGTGAAACGACAACAGAGCACCAACGACTAAAATTTTTATTCTGTTGCGTTTGCAAACAATAAAGTTTTTTGTCCAACTTTTTTTCAAAAAAGTTGGTGGAGTTTGAGGCAACGCCTCAAGGTTTTTACGCTTGGAAGCGTGTTTTTGAAGTGGTCTGGAGGAACTTTTCACAAGTGAAAAAAGTTCCTCCAGAAACTTCTGACTTTTGTCAAGTCCATTTTAAAACCACTTTCTTTTTATTTTTTTGAAAGAAAGGTAGCAAAGAACTTTTGTGCGAAACTTTATTTTGCTGTTGTATGTTGGACTTAAGTGGAACGACAGGGACTACCCTACGTTAAAAGTGAGAATTTGTACCGTTTACAAAAGATAAAGTTTTTATCCAATTTCTTTTTCTTCATTTTTCAGCATAACAAAAAAGGAGTGTAAACAATGCGTTTTTTTCAGCCACTCGGATTTTTAGCATTAGTAGGAATTCCCATTCTTATCTTAATGTATTTATTAAAACAAAAATATAAAGAGCAAGAAGTATCTAGCTTATTTTTATGGAAAAAAGCAGAAAGTTTTAGTATGGCACAACAGCCATTTCAAAAATTAAAAAAGAATTTATTAATGTTGCTGCAAATTGTAACAATCTTTTTTTTAGCCTTTGGACTTGCAAACCCTTATATTATGGGAGGGAGTGAAAGCAGTCACACTGTTTTTGGCATAGATTGTTCTTTAAGTATGCAGGCAAAAGACGGAGCAGAAGGAAAAAGCCGTTTAGAAGAAGCAAAAACACAGATAAAAAATCAAATTGAACAATCTCCCCCCAATGCTATTTTTAGTATTGTACTTTTACAAGACACCCCTATGATTATCAGTAATAACAGCACAGATAAAAGAACTTTACTCAAAGAAATTGAAAAAATAGAGGCAACAAATGGTGGTGTGAATTGGGAAAATAGTAAAGAATTACTTCAGTTAGCAAGTGAAGAAAATGGACAAATCAGCATTTTTACAGACCAACAGCAAACAATGTTTGATAATGTAACAATTCTAGGTAAAAGCAGTCAAAATACAGCAATTACCTTACTTTCTCATAGTCAAGGAGAAAATGGTTGGCAGGCACTTGTAAAAGTGTCTTATTTTGGAGGAAATGAGATAACAAAAACAGTCAATCTTTTTTGTGACGGAAAAGCATTTGACCGAAAAGAAATTACGATAGAGAGCGGAAAAAATATAGATGTCATTTTTACAGGAATTCCACAAGAAACAAATTCCTTAACTGCAACTTTAACGCCGGAAGATGTTTTGACAGCAGATGATAGAGCCTATGATGGTTCTTTTTCACAGACAAAAAAGAAAGTTTTGTTAGTTTCCAATCAAAATATATTTTTAGAAAAAGTATATAGCCTTTTACCAGAAGTTGAATTATATAAAACAGATACAGAACACATAGAACAGTTAAAAGGCTATTCTCTTTATATTTTTGATGGGGTGGTTCCAGAAATATTACCAGAAGATGGGTTTTACATATTTTGGAATCCACCAAATGACAATACAATAGTACCTTTAGGAGCACAAAAACAGATTACAGAACAAGTAACAACACAAGGATATGGTAATCTGACTTTTGCAGATACTTTAACTTTTGACATTGAAAAAGCAAAATCTTTTATTGTGCCAACATGGGCAGCACCAATTTTAGAGGCAGATGGAAAAGCCATTGCGATTGCAGGAGAAAAAAATGGTAAAAAAATGGCAGTTTTCGCCTTTGATATTCATGACAGCGATTTTGCTTTACAAAAAGAATTTCCCATTTTTATTTATAATCTGCAAAACTGGTTTTTTGAACAAAGTGGACAAAAGTCTTTAGAATCGATTGAATCAGGGCAAGTATTAGAAATTTCTCTTTTGCCAGAAACCAAAGAAGCTTTTGTATTTTTTCCAAGTGGAGAAAAAGTAAAAATTGCGCCACCTTTTCCACCATCACCTTTTACCAGTACAGAGCAAACTGGTATTTATACACTAACACAAAAAAGTGAAACGGAAGAAAGTTCAAATACTTTTGCTGTCAATGCAAAAACAGCAGGAGAATCTGATTTACGACAACAGCAAACTGAAACAACCCAAACCATACAAACAAAAAAAGTTATTAAAGTAGGAAAAAGTATACAAAATTTTGTTATCCTCTTTTTACTTTTATTATTGCTTTTAGAATGGAAGGTGAATTGTAATGAACATTGAAATGATAAATCCTTTTTGGCTTTTTATTTTTCCTATTATGGTGGGTGCCTTTTATTGGATAGCCAAAAATAAAATTCATTCTACCTTTCGTCGCAGATTTTTTATTTTTATAAGAAGTATTGTTTCTTTATTTTTGATATTAGCTTTATGTGGTGTTACCATACAAAAAACATCAGAAAGAGTAACAACTCTATTTGCTGTAGATTTATCAGATAGTACCAAGCAAGCACAGGAAAGTGTAAAGACATTTTTGAAACAGGCGGAAAGCACAAGAACAGAAAAAGATGATATTGGTTTATTATGCTTTGGAGCAGATGCTGTTTTAGAACAATCCCCAATAAATCAAGTAGCTTTTCCCCAGACTTTTTTATCTTATGTGCAAAAAAACGCCACAAATATTAGTAATGTTTTAAATTTAGGTGCTTCTATTTTACCGGAAAATACCAGAAAAAGGATTGTATTACTTTCTGATGGTGTAGAAACTGCAGGAGATGCGCTTGCACAATCAAAATTATTGCAAGCACAAAATATTACTGTAGATGTTTTTCCGCTTTCTGCAAAAGAACAGCCGGAAATACAGCTTTCTGCCTTACAAATCTCTAATCTAATCAATAAAAATACGGAATATGATATTACTTTACAAATTAGTAGTAATATAGATACTAACGCAACGATAAAATTGTTTAAAGGAAATACACTTATTGCAAATGAACAAGTTGCTGTATCAAAAGGAGAAAGTAATATTGTATTTTCTGACAAAACAGAAAATGGTGGAAGTATTATCTATAGAGCAGAATTAACAGCAGAACAAGACACACTTTCCCAAAATAATAAAGCCTATGCTTACTGCTATATTACAGATGTAGCACAAATATTGTTGATAGAACAAAATCAAAGTGGTAGTGTATGGGAAGATTTTTTACAAAACAGTCAAGCATCTGTTACAAAAATTTCTATAGAAAATGCACCTGTCACAGTAGAACAACTAAATCATTATGACAGTATTTTATTGTCTGACCTTTCTGTAGATGTTATGCCAAATGGATTTTTAGATGCCCTAGAAAGCTATGTCAAAACAACAGGTGGCGGTTTACTTGTAACAGGCGGAGAAAATTCTTTTGCACTAGGGGGATATTATAAAACAAAGCTGGAAGAAATTTTACCAGTAGAAATGGAATTAAAGACAGAAGGAGAAAATAATAGTCTAGGTATGATAATGGTGATTGACCGTTCTGGTAGTATGGACGGTGGGCAATATGGTGCTTCTAAAATTGAAATGGCAAAAGAGGCCTGTATGCGCAGTTTAAATTCTTTTATGCCTGGCGATTGTCTTGGAGTTATCGCTTTTGATGATATTGCAGAATGGGCCGTCCCATTTCAAACAGTACAAGATAATATAGATGAAATTCGTATGGGAATCGGTAGCATACAGCCAGGTGGTGGTACAAGTATCTTACCAGGATTATATGAAGCATATGAGGCTTTAAAAGTTGCAGATACCAAACAAAAGCATATTATTCTTTTAACAGATGGAGAAGCAGAAAAAGTCGGCTATGACAGTATTTTATCAGAAATGAAACAAAATGGTATTACTTTATCCACAGTTGCAGTTGGCACAGGGTCAGATACTTCTTTATTACAAAGATTAGCAGAGCAAGGTAGTGGCAGATATTACTTTACCAATGAATTTGGCGACTTGCCTGAAATTTTTGCAAAAGAAACCTTACTTGCAGGAAAAGAATATCTGAATAACCGCAGTTTTTATCCCAAACAAAAAAATGCTTCTTCTATTATGGCTGACATTAATATGATTCCCTCTTTAGAAGGATATGTTGGAACAACTGCAAAGCCAAGAGCAGATGTTGTTTTAGAAAGCGATAAGCAAGAACCCATTCTTGCAACATGGCAGTATGGTTTAGGCAGAACAGCAGTCTGGACAAGTGATGTTTTTGGAAAATGGAGTCAAAATTGGCTGGAAACACAGCAGGGCAGGCAAATTTTACAAAATAGTATTTCCTGGGTAATGAAAAAACAAAATGAAAAAGAAGTCAATGCCACAGCAGAAATCGAAGGAGAAAAAAGTCTTTTAACCATAAACATGGCATATGATGAAACTATTGCAGAAATAAAAGGAAGTGTTGTATCTAGCACAAACAAAACTTATGATGTTATATTAAACCGAATTTCTCCTAATGTTTATACTGGCAGCATTGATACAACAGAAGAAGGTGGATATATTTTAAACTTACAAATAACAAATACAGAAGGAGAAACAGACAATATAAATACTGGTTTTTCGATTGCCTACCCAAAGGAATATGACAGAAGAAACTGGGGAAAAGGAGATACTCTTTTAAATCGAATTGCAGAAGTAACACAAGGTCGTATTTTAACAGATGGCACAAATATCTTTACAGAAAAACCACAAGCTGTGACAGATACACAAAATTTAACAAATTTCTTTTTGCTATTTGCTTTGTTGGCGTTTTTATTTGATGTATTTTTCAGAAGATTTTCTATAGTAACACAACGATTAGAAAACATACTAACAGGATGGAATAAAAATGAGCACAAAGAAAATAAAAAGCAATTTGAGCAAGAAATAAAAAAAGCACAAAAAAGACAACAAAAAACTGATAAAAAACAAAAAACGGAACAAAATACAGAAGAAGTACAAAATAATGCAGCCAAACTTGCAGCAGCAAAGAAAAAAAGAAAAAGATAAGACCTTTGTAAATGGAACAAATTTTAATTGATGGTATTCCGTTGTTGTTTTTTTAAAATAACGGTTCAACTGCTCTATGTAGCAGCAAAACAAAGTTTTAAGTTCTTTGTTAAACTTTCTTTCAAAAAATCGTATGACGTTATAATAATTGACAAATTTGTAAAGAAAATTTAACATATTTGACACCATATTTCAACATTGCTTCGTTATGATATACTATATTGTTACCTGAAAATATGTTTGATATTTCATATATTTTCAATAAAAGTAGATAGAAGGAAAGGGGGAAGCCAACTGTGTCACAACAACGTAATCATAATAGTAGTCACAATAGTCATAATCATTCTAACTATTATAATGACACACCAAGAAAACCGCAAAAAAGAGCGGCAAAACGAAAAAAGGCAAAACAAAAGGCTTTCATTGTTGGTATATTAACAGTTGGTATCATTGCGGGAGGAAGTGTATTTGCTTATGGGCAATACATAAAAAACAAAATGGAAGAAGTTGTAAATGTTGATACCATTTATCAGGGAATTACCATAAATGGTGCAGATGTTTCCGGCATGACAAAAGAACAAGCATTACAATCCTTGCAGCAGAAAACAGACCAACATTTGGGAAGTCAAATCATTAGTATTCAGCAGGAAGATAAAAGTTGGGAAATTGCATTTTCAGACTTAGATGTAAAATATGATGTGGAGGCTTCTGTAAATGAAGCATGGGAACAAGGGAGAACAGGAGAACTAAAAGAAAGATATAATGCTATTACAAAACTTGCAGAAGATAAATTAGAAATTCCTATTTCCTATACTTATGACAAGCAAAAAGTGAGGGAAAAATTAGAAGAAATTGCGGTAGATTTTAATGTTGAAGCACAAGATAGTACCATGACACGTAAAAATGGCGCATTTCAAATTACAGATGAACAAAAAGGCTATGCAATGGATGTTGACCAAACGATACCAAAAGTGGAACAAATGTTAGAACAAAATACAGGGGGCATTGTAGAGCCAGAAATTACTGTAACAGAGCCAAAAGTGACAAGAGCAGATAATGAAAAAGTTACAGATTTAATTGGCACTTATAACACAAGTTATTCTGCAAATGCAGCAGGAAGAAATGAAAATTTACGTGTCGGCTGCGCAAATATTGATGGTACTGTAATTGCACCTGGAGATGTTTTTTCTATGAATGTTGGTCTTGGGCCTCAAACGTATGCAAATGGTTATAAAGATGCTGGTGTTTATGTTAATGGAAAGGTAGAGCAAGGTGTTGCCGGCGGTGTTTGTCAGGTAACTTCTACCCTATATAATGCTGTTATCTTAGCAGAGTTGGAAGTTGTAGAAAGATACCCACATTCTATGACAGTTGGTTATGTACCATTAGGCAGAGATGCCGCAGTTGCAGGCGATTATAAAGATTTAAAATTTAAAAATAATACAGAATATCCTGTTTATTTAGAGGCTTACGCAAGAGATGGTAAAGTTGTATGCAATCTTTATGGGCATGAAATTCATGATGCTGGGCGAAAGGTTGACTTTGAAATGGTTTTTGAAGGTACCATTCCCAAACCTGCAGAAAAAATTACAAAAGATTCCTCCAAACCGGAAGGTTATCGACAAGTAACCTACAATGGAAAAACAGGAAGTAAAGTCAGCACCTATAAAATTGTTACAGAAAATGGAAAACAGATTAGTAAAGATTGGTTTTCTAGTTCTACTTACCGAGCAACTGCAGATGAAGTAACTGTTGGCACCAAAAAGGCAGAAGCACCAGCACAACAAACACCAGCACAACAAACACCAGTAGAAGAAAAACCAGCAGTTGAAACACCTGCAACATCAACAGAAGAAAAGCCAGTAACAGAAGCACCAACAGAAAATACCGATAGTCAAGTAGTAGATAATACACCGATTGGTGCAGAATAATAAAAAGGCGTATCGACTTATATGATACGCTTTTCTATTTTATTTTTATGAAAGAAAGAAGATGAAAAAATGTTACAATGTTTTATGGTAGGTTTGGGAGGAGGAATTGGGGCAATTTTTCGCTATCTTTTAGGAAAAATTCAATTCCCTTTTGAAACAGCATTTCCTATTATGACACTATGTATCAATTTTATGGGCGCTTTTGTGATGGGGCTTGTCGTAAGTGGCGCAATCAAGTATACTAAAGAAAATACTATTTTATTTTTAAAAACAGGCTTATGTGGAGGATTTACTACCTTTTCCACATTTTCACTGGAAAGCATTACCCTACTAGAACAAAAAAATACAATTACAGCATTTTGCTACATTGCAAGCAGTATTTTATTTTGTATGGTAGGGGTATGGCTAGGAAAAAAAGTATTATCATAAGGAGGAATAGAATGGAAATTGGAAAGGTACCACCAGAAACACTCAATCGTATTGTATTAAACCCTATCAATCATTTTGCTGTAAAAAGGGAAGATGTTTTTTTAAGACCAAAAACAGGGGAAGATTGTTCTGCAGTCACATTTGGCGAGGAACTTTGTGTTTTATCCGCAGACCCTATCACAGGAACAGAACAAGATATGGGCTATATTGCTGTGCACATTAATTGCAATGATATTGTTTCTAGTGGAGCAGAACCGATTGGTATTCTTTTAACGATATTGCTACCAGAGGGAAGTTCTGAAGATGTTTTATCAGACATTATGGCAGGAGCATATGAGGCAGCAAAAGAAATTGGTATTGAAATACTAGGTGGACATACAGAGGTCACTGCAGTTGTCAATAAACCTGTAATTTCTGCTGCTGTCATAGGTAGAACAGATAAAAATAATTTTATTGCAACTGGTGGTGCAAAAGTTGGACAAGATGTCATTATGACAAAGTGGGCAGGTTTAGAAGGAACGGTCATTCTTGCCAAAGAATATGAAAACATATTATCTGAAAAAATAGAACCACACTTATTAGAAAAAGCAAAATCCATGCGAGGTTTTTTGTCTGTTATCAAAGAATCTAAAATTGCGAAACAAATGGGAGCAACTGCTTTACATGATGTGACAGAGGGTGGCATATTAGGTGCTGTTTGGGAAGTAGCAGAATGTTCTAATACAGGTATTTTAATAGATTTAGATAAAATACCAGTTAAAGAGGAAACAAAAGCCATTTGTCAAGCGGGAAATATCAGCCCCTATGCACTAATTTCTAGCGGAAGTATGATTATTACAGCATTTGAAGGTGAAAAACTTGTAGATGCCTTAAAAGAAAAAGGCATTGAAAGTGCTATCATTGGAACAATTACACAAAAAGAAAAACAAATTATAAAAGATAGTTGTGTTTTGCCATTAAATCAGCCCAAAAGCGATGCTTTATATGCAGTACAATTTGAATAATAAAAAAAGAACTTAAATCCTTTTTTAACCAAATTTAGCAAGAATTCCTCTGCCTCTATAGGCGGGGGATGAATTGCGTCTTTTCTTATCAGCATAAAAAATATAAATTTTTTGTTGTCTTATAAAAATAAATAGAATATAATAAATATATTGACAAGTACATTGACAACTGGATATATAGGGTTGCACAGAGAAACCAAATATGCGAAAACCAAGCTTCCTTCTGTGCGTAAAATGTCCAAGGTACGAATGGAAAGTAATTCGTGAAAACCGTGGGACACACGGGGTTAGCTCGCTTATGCTTAGTACATTGGTACTATCGAACGAGAAGCCCCACCTCTATGTGTTAGCATAGGCGGTGGGAGTATGTCACGTTCCAGCTTATCAAAAAAACTCTTTGTTCTGTTTGTAAAAGAAAAAGTTTTTGGTCAAGCTTTTTTCAAAAAGCTTGTGCGAGAGTTTGAGAGCAGAATTCTCAAGGTTTTTACGCTTGCAAGCGTGTTTTTGAAGGGGTTTGGGGAAACTTTTCACAAGTAAAAAAAGTTTCCCCAAGAACTTCCGACTTTTATCAAGTTTATAATAGACTACTTCATTAACAAGTTGAGAACTTGAATTCTTTTTCAAGTTCTTTTTTATATTTCTAAAAAGATAAATTTTTCACAAATTTGTAATTTTGTTTAGTCAATTTTATTTATTTTTTATATTTTTGCCCCTTTTTTTAAATATCTCCCTTTTTAAAAAATAATATCTTTTTTTCTATCTTATCTAAAATAACAGCATTATGCACCATCTTTAAAATATATTCCTAAATATTTTTTGCTATTTTGATATTTTTCTATTGCTTTTTCTGGAATTTAATTGTATAATATCTATAGCACTAGTAAGAATGTTGAAAAAATAACATACTTCTGCAATTTTATGGTAATAATAAAATAAAATACAATAAAACAAATGTCATTATATTGGAAAGGATTGATTTTCAATGAGAAATTTTATTGCAAAACATGTGGAAGAAATGCCACCATCTGGAATTAGAAAGTTTTTTGATGTTGCTGCTACTATGGAAGATGTTGTTTCTTTGGGTGTTGGCGAACCTGATTTTAAAACCCCAGAACATGTTAGACAAGCAGCTATTGACTCTTTAAAAGAAGGTAAAACAAGATATTCTTCTAATCAAGGTATGCCTGAATTAAGAAAAGTAATTTCTGATTATCTTGACAGAAGATTCCACACAAAATATGACCCTGCTGACCAGATTCTTTGTACTATCGGCGCTTCTGAAGCTATCGACATTGCACTTAGAACCATTATTGAACCAGGTGATGAAATTCTTGTTGTAGAACCTTCTTATGTTTCTTACAAACCAAGTATTACTTTACAGGGTGGCGTGCCTGTTGTTTTAACAACAAAAGTAGAAAATGAATTTAGATTAACTCCTGAAGAATTAGAATCTGCAATCACACCAAAAACAAAAGCCTTAATTTTCCCATATCCAAATAACCCAACTGGCGGTATTATGGAAAAAGCTGATTTGGAAAAAATCGCTCCTGTTTTAATTAAACATGATATTCTTGTTATCAGCGATGAAATCTATGCAGAACTTACTTATGGTGGATTAGACCATGTTTCTATTGCTTCTATTCCAGGAATGTATGAAAGAACTATCGTTTTAAACGGTTTTGCAAAATCTTTCGCTATGACTGGTTGGAGACTTGGCTATGCAGCAGGCCCTAAAGATTTAATTCTTGCTATGAATAAAGTACATGCTTACGTTATTATGTGTGCGCCTACTATGAGCCAATATGCAGGTATTGAAGCATTAAAAGACCCTGTACAGTGTGACAAAGATGTTGCAGAAATGAGAGCATCCTATGATGAAAGAAGAAAATATTTAATCAGTGAATTTAATAGATTGGGTATGACCTGCTTTGAACCAAAAGGCGCATTTTATGTATTCCCATCTATTCAGTTGACAGGACTAACTTCCGCTGAATTCTGTGACAAAATGTTATTTGAAGGTAGAGTAGCAGTTGTTCCAGGTACCGCTTTTGGTGACTGTGGAGAAGGATTTATTAGAATTTCTTATGCTTATTCTATGGACGAATTAAAATTTGCGATTGGAAAAATTGAAGCATTCTTAAAACAAATTGGAAAATTATAATTAATTCATTTCTTTTCATATCTTCTCTATATTTAGAAGGACATACTAAATGGTATGTCCTTCTTATCCGTTACAAAGTTTTTTTTGGAACATTCAATTTCTTTCTTGCAAGAAAGGAATTTTTAAACCCTTGTCAATTTTTCAGAAAAAGGATATAATCTTAAAAAAAAGAAAGGAAAACCTATATGGAGAAAAAAAATTTTGTAGATTTGGGAATTTCTACAGCATTACAAACAGGTTTACAAAAAATAAATATCACAACACCAACAGCAATTCAACGGGAAATGATACCCGCTATTTTAAAGGGAATTGATGTCATCGGACAATCAGAAACAGGGTCTGGTAAAACTTTCGCTTATTTGTTACCATTATTCCAAAAAATAGACTTAGAATTAAAAAAAACACAAATCATTATTTTGACACCAACACACGAATTAGCGGCACAAGTGCATAAACAAGTAGAATTATTATCAGATATATCTGAAATTCCAGTAAAAAGTGCCTTGATTATTGGTAGTGCAAGTATGACAAGACAACTTGAAAAGTTAAAACAAAAACCACATATTGTTGTTGGTTCTGCTGGACGTATTTTAGATTTAATACAACATAAAAAAATTACAGCGCATACTGTTAAAACCATTGTTTTGGATGAAGGAGATAGATTATTAGACCATTTGAACAGAGAAGCAGTCAAAGCAGTTATTAAAACCACTCTAAAAGATAGGCAATTAGTTGTTTTATCTGCTACCATACAACAAGATGCTATCCAAAAAGCAAAAGAAATTATGAAAACAAATGTATTAGAAATTACAAAAAAACAAGGAACAATGCCTTCTGGTATTTCTCATGTCTATATTTTAGCAGAAAAAAGACAAAAGTTTATTGTGTTAAGAAAAATTTTGGCAGGGGAAAAACCTACAAAGGCAATTATATTTTTAAATAATATGGAAAATATTGCTGTTATGGTAGATAAACTTTGTTATCATGGTTTTAAAGCAGATGGCATTTATGGAAAGGCCTATAAAACAGAGCGACAAAACGCTTTAGAAAAATTTAGACAGGGACAAATAAACCTTTTAGTTTCTTCTGACATTGGTGCAAGAGGTTTGGATATAGAAGGAATAACCCATGTAATAAATATAGATATTCCAGAAGAACCTATTTCTTATTTGCATCGAGCAGGCAGAACAGGACGACAAGGACAAAAAGGAACTGTTATTTCTATTGTTACTCCTTATGAAGTAAAATGGATACACAAATATCAAAAGGTATGGCAAATTTCTATGGAACAAAAAGAAATGTCTTTTGGAAATTTGACAAATATTACTTCTAAAAAGAATTTTGTTAAAAAATCAGAAAAAAAAGTAAAAAAATTCAATAAAAAATAATTGTTATCTTTAACAATATCATGTATACTAATAGAACTATGAGGTATAAAAAAGGAGGATATAATAATGGAAAAAGAACATAATTGTGGACATGACCATGAACAAGAAGAAATGGAATTAGAAACAATGATATTAACATTAGATGATGATACAGAAGTAGAATGTGGAATATTGGCTATTTTTGCAGTAGAGGGTATTGAAGGAAAAGAATTTATTGCATTACTTCCTTTAGAAGGGGAAGAAGTTTATCTTTATGAATATAAAGAAGAACAGGAAGATATTGTTTTAGATGTCATTGAAGAAGATGATGTTTTTGAACGTGTTTCTAATGCTTTTTATAGTTTATATGAAGAAGAATAAAAAGACAGAAAATTATGTTGTCTAACTAATGAGGTGAAAACATGAAATTAAAACAAATTACCGCAGCCTTGGTTGCAGCAATATTTTTATGTACACCTGCCAAAGCGGAACAAAATAAAAAATGGTATGAAGAAAACAGATTAGTTGCCCATGCTTTGGGTGCGATTGAAGATAAAAAGGAAACAAATTCTAAAGAAGCTTTTATCCATTCTTGGGGGGATGGCTATAAAGTAATGGAAGCTGATTTTTCCTTTACAAGTGATGGCACCTTAGTTGTAAGGCATGACTTTGACCAAGATTCTTATTATAACTTAGAACAAATCGTAAATGGCTCTACAGAAATGAATGTCAACCGTTTTAGTAATGAAAAAATCAATTTTCGTTATACACCCTTGACAGTGGCGCAGCTTTTAGACTTAATGTCCCAATATCAAGATGTTTATTTAATTACAGATACAAAACATACCGATATAGAAAAAATACAGCAGCAATTTAATGCTATCGTAAATACAGCAAAAACAATGGGAAAGCAGGAAGTATTGGACAGAATCATTGTTCAAATTTATCATCCAGAAATGCTCAATACTGTAAAGCAGATTTATCCATTTGAAAACTGGATTTATACTTTATATCAAACACCAGATCCAAATTATGATGAAATTGCTGCATTTTGTGTGCAAAATAAAGTAGATGTTGTGACCATCAATTATGAAATTGTGACGCAAGAAAATGTGCAAAAATTAGCTTCTAACGGAATTAAAGTGTATGCGCATACTGTGAATCGAATCCTAGATTTTAAACTATTATTAAATGCTGGCTGTTATGGTATTTATACGGATTACATAAAACCTTATGATTTAGATTTAGTGAATCTGAAAAAAACACCTTTTTGGGCGGGACGAGTTATGCTAAATCAACAAAAAGATTTTACAGTGAATTTTAATACCATACTAGGAAAAGATTATATTAAATTAAGAGAGTTTGCAAAAATTGTTTCCAATACAAATGAGCAATTTGAGGTAAAGTATAACAGCGAAACAAATACCGTACAAATCATAAAAGGTGGTGTTTATACTTCTGTTGGAAATGAAATGCTTTTAGATAACAGCGAAAAATATATTACACAAAAAAGTAATTATCAGATTACTTTGGATAACGTTCCCGTTGAATTATCTTGTTATACTATAGATGGTGATTTATATGTTGATATGGTAAAATTTGCGGAACTTTTAGGAATGAACGCAGAAAAAAAACAAGATGGAAAAGGATATATTATTACAAGCTAAATGCGAAAAGCCCACTCCTTTAGGGGTGGGATGAAAGCATTTTTTTTTGATATATGTTAATGTTTCTTTTATGAACAAGAAATGGTATAATGAAACCATGAAAATAAAAGGTTTTGACGCGAGCCTTATACTATCGTTAATGGATACAATGGTATCTTTGATAGTGAAAGTCTTAATGAAGTAGATTAATTTTATATGCTTTCGAGTATATTTAGAAGTTTATGTAATTAAGAACCCCATTCCTTTAGGCATGGGAGTGTCAGAAACTCTTTCAAATTCTCTATAATAGACATATTGAACATAAGGAGGAACAAAACAATGATAAAACTCTATGACAGTGGTGCATATCTTATAAATGGAAAGGAAATTATAGCAGATGATGCAAATGCTACTGCAATTTTACAACAAAAAACGGGGATTTCTCTTTCCAAACAAGAAGCATCTCAAAATACAATGGCGTATCGCATTTTAAAAAACCACAATACAACGGAGGATATGGAACATTTAAAAATCCGTTTTGATAGAATGGCATCTCATGATATTACGTATGTTGGTATTGTACAAACTGCACGTGCCAGTGGTTTGGAAAAATTTCCTATGCCTTATGTATTAACAAACTGCCATAATTCTCTTTGCGCAGTTGGTGGTACAATTAACGAAGATGACCATTTATTTGGTTTATCTTGTGCCAAAAAATACGGTGGTATTTATGTTCCAGCACATCAAGCTGTTATCCATCAATATATGCGAGAAATGATGAGTGGTGTTGGCAAAATGATACTTGGCTCTGACAGCCATACTCGTTATGGTGCATTGGGAACAATGGCAATTGGAGAAGGTGGACCAGAATTAGTAAAACAACTTCTTTGTAAAACCTATGATATTGACCGTCCACAAGTGGTAGGTGTTTGTTTGACTGGAAAACCAATTCCGGGCGTTGGACCACAAGATGTTGCACTTGCAATTATTGGTGCTGTTTTTGAAAAAGGATATGTCAAAAATAAAATTATGGAATTTTTTGGAGATGGAATAGAAAATATTAGCGTAGACTATCGTAACGGCATTGATGTTATGACAACAGAAACAACTTGCCTTTCATCCGTATGGAAAACAGATGAAAAAGTAAAAGATTGGTATACCTTACATGGTAGACCAGAAGAATATGCTTTCCAAGAACCCGGAAAAATAGCATACTATGATGGTATGATAGAAGTAGATTTATCTAAAATACGCCCTATGATTGCAATGCCTTTTCACCCTAGCAACGTCTATACCATAGAAGAATTAAATGCAAATTTAATGGATATTTTAGACGAAGTGGAAAAAACAGGTACAAAACAATTAGACAGCGATAAAATCACATTTACATTAAAAGATAAAGTAAAAAATGGTGCATTATATGTGGAACAAGGTGTAATTGCAGGTTGTGCAGGTGGTACTTATGAAAATATTTGTGATGCAAGAGACATTTTAAAAGGACATTCCATTGGTACAGATGAATTTGCATTGAGCGTTTATCCATCTAGTCAGCCAGTATTTGTAAGTTTAACAGAAAATGGTGCTATTGCAGATATTATGATTTCCGGTGCAACAGTACGTTCTGCTTTTTGTGGTCCATGTTTTGGTGCGGGTGATGTTCCAGCCAATAATTGTTTAAGTATCCGCCATTCTACAAGAAACTTCCCAAACAGAGAAGGCTCTAAAATTACAAATGGACAAATTGCCTCTGTTGCCTTGATGGATGCACGTTCTATTGCTGCAACGGCTGTAAACAAGGGAAAATTAACCCCTGCAACAGATTTTGCAATAGACTACACAAAACCGGAATATCATTTTAATGCTGATATTTATAAAAACCGTTGTTATTTTGGCTTTAATGCCCCTGATGCTACAGTAGATTTAAAATTTGGCCCTAATATTACAGACTGGCCTGCTATGAGTCCTTTAACAGAAAACATTATCTTAAAAGTAGTATCCGTCATTACAGACCCTGTGACAACAACGGATGAACTAATTCCTTCTGGAGAAACATCTTCTTATCGTTCCAATCCACTTGGCTTGGCAGAATTTACTTTATCCAGAAAAGACCCTGCTTATGTTGGTCGTGCAAAAGAAGTACAAAAAGCAGAAAAAGCTCGTATTGCCGGAAAAGCTCCAACAGAAGTTTATCCAGAATTAAAAGAAGTTTTTGCTGCAATTCCAAAACAATTTAATGTCAAAGAAAAAGAAACGGGTATTGGCTCCACCATTTATGCTGTAAAACCAGGTGATGGTTCTGCAAGAGAACAAGCTGCAAGCTGTCAAAAAGTGTTAGGCGGCTGGGCGAATATTGCAAGCGAATATGCTACAAAACGTTATCGCTCCAATTTGATTAACTGGGGAATGTTACCTTTTTTATTAGAGCAAAAAGAACTTCCTTTTGAAAATGGAGATTATATTTTTATTCCAAACATTAGAAAAGCTATTTCTGAAAAACAGAAAGAAGTAATTGCTTACGTTATAGGAAAAAATGAAAAGGAATTTTCTTTAAAACTAGGCGATTTAACAGAAGATGAAAGAAAAATTATACTTTCTGGCTGTTTAATCAATTTTTATAAACAGTAAAATAATTGTTGTAGTTGAACGACAACAGAATACCACTGGTTAAAAATGCGAATCTGTTGCATTAGTGGAAAGTAAAGTTTTTGGTCAAGCTTTTTTCACTTACTTTCTTGAAAGAAAGTAAGCAAAGAACTTTTGTGCGGTGCAAAATGTCCGGTGGATGTTTGTTCTGCACTGACCGGAGCGAAGCGTAGACTCTGGAGGAACTTTTCACAAGTGAAAAAAGTTCCTCCAGAAACTTCCCACTTTTATTAAGTTTAATAGAAATCATTTTTCTCATTATTTTCTTTAAAAAGCAAGTCTGTCGGAGATTTCTCCGACAGACTTTTTTTTATTTAATGATAATTTTTTTTGTTCTGATTTTGGTAGCATCATTTCCAAGTGTTACCTTAATGGTAATAGTACCTGTTTTTTTCGCTATCAACACATTTTGTGCAGGAACTTTCTCATCTTCTGATATTTCTGCTTGTGGTGCAGAAATATCTATCATAATGACTTCTTGTGATGCTGTTATTTCTGCTGGTTGTGTTGTTGGTTGTGTTCCTTCTGGACTTGTCAGAACTGCACCTGTACCTCCATCATCTACAATAGACCATACTGCATTGGTATACTCTACCCCTAATTTATTTTTTGCAGAAAGGGTAATTTTACCATTTACTACAAGATTGCCTTTTGTACTAATTACAATATTTTCGTCTTCTGGCTGTACTGGCTGGATAGGAGTAACCGGAGTTTCTTCTTTTGGCTCCTCAGGAGTAACCGGAGTTTCTTCTTTTGGCTCCTCAGGAGTAACCGGAGTTTCTTCTTTTGGCTCCTCAGGAGTAACCAGAGTTTCTTCTTTTGGTTCTTCAGGAGTCACTGGAGTTTCTTCTTTTGGTTCTTCAGGA